>NZ_MIJF01000011.1 GCF_001730235.1 Vulcanibacillus modesticaldus
GTTATCTAAAGAATAGGTATCTTTAACCAAATCGTATATAAAGCTAAAGTCAATTGCTTGATCTATTTTCCTCACTAGATGATCCTCTGGTACTAAATCTTCTATTGATACTAATTCAACTTGAGTTCTTACATCTTCCTTACGTTTTGTTAACATGTTTCTCCCCTCACAAGATATTTATTACATACTTATTATACAAAAAAAGCTTGTAGATTTGTCTAAATAAAGACTTTGTCTACAAGCTGAAACTTAGGCAAATTGCCTAAGTTTTTTTCTTGACAAAGATAAAATAACTATTGACCCTAACATCGTGTCATAGTCTATGATGAATATGGAGGTGAAAATAGTTGTTCTATAAGGTGAAACAAGTTGCGAACATGGTGGGGATAAGTGTAAGGATGTTACATTATTATGATAAAATAGGACTTCTCAAACCCGAATCTATTAGCGAGGCAGGTTATCGACTATATTCTGATCAAGATCTGGAAAGATTGCAACAAATCCTTTTCTTTAGAGAACTGGATTTTAGTCTAGAAGAAATCAAAAATATATTAGATAGTCGTTGATAAAAAACAAGTTCTTAAGTCTCACAAAGAACTTCTTCTTAAGAAAAAGAAAAGACTTGAAAAGATTATTGAAACTGTAGAAAAAACAATAAATTCAATTGATGGAGGTAAAGAAATGAAAATAAATGAGATGTTTGAAGCCTTTGATATGTCAGAAATAGATAAATATAAGAATAAATATGCAGAAGAGGTAAAGCAGAAATTTGGTAATACAGCAGCATATATTGAGAGTCACAAAAAGACTTCCAACTATAAGGCAAATGATTGGAAGGCAATTAAGTTAGAATCGGATACAATCTTAAAAAAGATTGCGGCACTAATGGATAAAGGACCGGCTGATCAACAAGTTCAAGAAGCGATTGAGGAATATAGACAGCATATTACTAGTAGGTTTTATAATTGTACTACTGAAATATTTAGGGGATTAGGAGAATTGTACGTTAACGATGAACGATTCACCAAAAATATTGATAAGCACAAGGTAGGTCTTGCGAGTTTCCTTAGAGATGGAATTAATATCTACTGTGATAATTTAGAAAGATAACTTTTCAGTCAAAACAAAAGCGTTGTTACCACCGGAAATGTCATGTTTATTCATGGCATTTTTTTTGATATATTAAAAGTTAATGATAAGCAACTATAACTTTAGACAGTTATCATTAGATAAAGGTGATAAATGATGATAATCGGAACTGGCAAAATCTACTTATCCGCAAATTGGGTTCATTCATTGAAAGAAAAGAGAATGATCGTAAAAAGTATTATTGATAAGGTAAAACACAGATTTAATGTATCGATAGCTGAAGTGGATAAACAAGATTTCCACCAATCAATAGTAATCGGAATAGCTTGTGTAAGTAATGATTCCAAACAAGCTAATAGTATTATTCAAAATGTAATCGATTATATAGAATTAAATACTGATGCAATCGTAGAAAATATTGAGGTTGAGATTTACTAAAATAATATATAATTGAATCTGGGGGTGAACCGATGAAACATATCTTTGTAGTTGATGATGAAAAAAATATTAGAGAGATAATAATTAAATATCTTGAAAAAGAGGGGTATAAGGTAACTTCGTTTGTTAACGGTAATAACGTCCTAAGTGAAATGAAACGCCTAAAACCAGATCTATTAGTTATTGATATTATGATGCCAGGAATTGATGGACTGGAATTATGCAAGCAAATAAGAATGAATAGCGATATTCCAATAATATTTGTATCTGCTAGAGATGAAGAACTGGATAGAATATTAGGGTTAGAGCTAGGGGCAGATGATTATTTAACAAAGCCTTTTAGCCCTAGGGAGTTAGTGGTTAGGATAAAAAATATCTTCAAGAGGTTAGATCAATTTAAGATAAACAATCATGATGATCTAATCAAAATTAAAGACTTGAAATTACATACATATAAAAGATTTGTTGAGAAAGATGGGGTTGAACTAGAATTAACTACAAAAGAATATGATCTATTTGAATTTTTAGTTCGTAATAAAAACATTCCTTTCACTAGAGACAATCTATTAGAGAAAATTTGGGGTTATGACTATTATGCTGGTGATAGAATGATAGATGATTTGATTAAGAGAATAAGAAAAAAATTAAAGGATATCAATTCTTTAGTTGAGATTACAACTGTTTGGGGGTATGGTTATAAAATTGAAGATTAAAATGAAGATAGGTTCAAAGATTTTTGTTACTTATATGTTATTATTAGTGATCACGTTTTTAGTCGCTTTTGGGTCTTTTCGTTTTTTGTCTTATAAATATCTTATAGCAGAGACAAGAGAACAACTATTAAAGGGAGGAAAATTGATTTCCGAACTTTATAAAACAGCTCCACTTGTAGATACTGGGATCAGAAGTCAGATTTATAATAAAAGAAGAATTGAAGTTGCAAATCGAATTATTGATGCGCACATTATAATTATGAATCGAGATAAAAAAATAATCTACTCAACCGTAAAAATCGACAATTATAATGAGATATTGGACTTAAGCAATAAACTCAATAATCATAGGGAGTATGTATCTGTAAGAACCCCTATCTATGAGAAAAATCATAATATAAAAGGTTATGTTGTTTTATTTGCAAAGGTTAGAGAGATAAAACGTTTAAATAACTTGATGTTTATTACTCAATTGTTCAGTTTTATTATTGCAGCAGTAATTGCATTAATTATCGGTTATCTATTAAAAAATAGCTTAACAAGGCCGCTTAAACTTCTAACTGAAAAAACGAAATACTTTTCCCTAAAAAAATTTGATTCCGATTTAGAGATTAATACTGGTGATGAAATCGAAGAACTCGCAACTAGTTTCAATCAAATGGCTCGAAGATTAAAATATTATGACGAACGCCAAAAGAGATTTTTGCAAAATATTTCCCACGAATTAAAAACTCCATTGATGGCCATTCAAGGTAATGCTGAGGCGATAAAAGATGGAATTGTCCAAGGGATAGAAGTTGATAATAGTTTAGAGATTATAATTGCTGAGAGCCAAAGACTAAAAAAGCTTGTTGATGAAATAATATATCTTACAAAAATAGAGAATGTTAACGACACCTTCAATTTTAATGAACGAAATTTAAACGAAATAATTTTAACTGCAGTTAGAAGTGTTAAAAACCTAGCGGATCAAAAGGCAATTACGATTGAAATCAAAAGTAATCTTGACATTATTGGGAATTATGATAAAGAAAAATTAATTCGAGCATTCATCAATATATTGGGGAATGGAATCAGATATGCTAAATCATTAATTTTAATAGAAAGTTCAATTGTAGATGACAAAATCGAAATCAAAATTATTGATGATGGTAATGGCTTCAAAGATGGTGAAGAAAAAAAGATATTTGAGCGGTTTTATAAAGGTGAGAATGGAGGCACAGGAATTGGATTAGCAATATCCAAGGCGATCATTGAAGCTCATAAAGGTTCTATTGAAGCTTATAATAATACTCCTAATGGGGCAATCTTTAAGATTACCTTACCTATATATCCTAATAAAAGCAACAATCCCAAGGTTTAATCAGAACCTTTGGGATTGTTAATTTTTTACCCAATGTACTAACCTATACAAACTATAAATTGATTACTAATCCAGGTTTAGCCAATTTTACATCACCATTAAATCGTTCCTTAGCTTGCTCTACTAAAAGATGATGATTGTTATCATGAGGGAGATGTGTAAGTATCAGTTGGTTAACTCCAGCAATTTCTGCTAATTCACCTGCTTGTCCAGCTGTTAAATGTCCCTTCACCTTTCCAAGTTGTTCATTGTATAAATTAGCTTCACAAATTAAAACATCTGCGTCTTTAGAAAATTCTACTAATTGGTCCGTCCACTCAGTATCTCCGGTGTATATCAAAACTTTATCATGAACTTTGAATTTTATAGAAAGTCCATAAACAGGATGGACTGTTGGGCAAAAACTCACTTGAAATGGTCCGATATTAATGGTACTGTTTTCGCTAATTTCATATCCCATTGTAATGTTGTTAAATGTCAATTTGTTAAAAGCGTTTGAATCATTATTGTGTCCGTAAATAGGAAAAGGTAATTTAGATATTTTACCAGACTGATTTTGAATTAGGAAATAATATTGTAAACATCCTATATCAGCAATGTGGTCGTTATGGTAGTGAGAAACTATTAATCCATCTAATTGGGAGAGAGAAATATGATTTTGTAATTGGCTTAAAACCCCACTTCCACAATCGACAAGAAGATTAAATCCACCTTCCTCAACAAGTATCGAAGAAGTTGCAGAATTAACTTCAGGGTATGCACCCCATGTACCTACTATAGTTACTTTCATGTTAGTACATCCTTTCATTAAATGATATTACAACTTATCCTAATTAAAGGAAAATGTATCCTTTTATTTATTATTAATATCTATTATTATAAAAGAATAATCTTGATATACAATATCTACCGATGAACATAGATCAGTATCCGATTGAAATAAACCAATAAAAGTCCGAAAGGGTGGAAGATGTGAAAAGATTTGATGAGAGAGATACGATTTTTGCAAGAATGAGTTATCAAAAGGGCTCTAGAGAATATGAAGATTACTATAAAAGAAATCCTGAGAAAAAAGTAGTTGATGATGAGTTAAGAAGTATGCCGAATGTTGGTGAAGAAGGAACATCAACATATAACCAGCTACATTCACCAATACCAATAGCGGGATATAAGTTTTTATCAGATATCAAAAAATATTCAGAAGGACCCATTAATCAACAGCAAATTGAAGTAGACCCAGAAGTTATGACGAAAAAAATTAAAAAGTTAGCTTATTACTTAGGTGCAAATTTGATTGGTATTGCAAAATTGCAGGACTATCACTACTATTCACATAGGGGACGGGATCGGGAAACTTATGGACAACAAATTGATAAATTCCATAGATTCGGTATTGTATTTGCTGTAGAGATGGAAAAAGATTTAGTTGATAGAGCGCCCCAATTTGAAGAACTACTGGAAGTAACAAAAAAATACGTAGATGCCGCTGTTATTGGAATGTGGTTAAGCTATTATATTAGGGAATTAGGTTATGAAGCAAGAAACAACATGGATGGAAATTATTTGGTAATTGCCCCCTTAGTTGCTGAAGATGCAGGCTTGGGTGAAATCGGAAGATCGGGAATATTAATTACTAAAGAATATGGCCCACGGGTTCGACTAGGAGTTGTAACTACAAATATACCGTTAATCCCAGATAAAAAAGAAGAATTTGGTGTTAAGGAGTTCTGTAAATATTGTGGCAAATGTGCCTTATCTTGCATAGGTAACGCCATACCAAAGGGAAAAATTAAAGAAGTAGAGGGCGAATTGAGATGGAGAATCGATCCAGAAAAGTGTCATCGAGTTTGGAGACAGGTGGGCACCGATTGTGGCATTTGTCTTTCAGTCTGCCCATTTAGCCAATCTGTTCCAGTGGAACTAATAGAGAAGATGCAGGGTTCCCCCGAGATTAGAGAAAAGATTTTAAATGAATATCAAGGTGAACATGGTATTATGGCATTTCTAAAAAAAGAGATTAATATTTTGGATTAAGGTTAAAAGCTTGGTTAAAAAAACCAAGCTTTTATTTATAAAAAATACAATAAATAAGCAAATGTATAATGTTATTTATAAAATTTTATCTAAATTGAAAGGAAACAGAGGTTAATAAATAGAATATTAAAAATATTAACAAAATTCAAAACAAAGGTGGTGTTATTGAATAAATTTTGAGCTGATTAATTATATATAATTAAGAATTTTTATTCAATAAAAGGAGATGATTGCCAATGATGGATACTCCACTGACATTACTATCAATATTAAAAAGAGCGAAATTTTTATTCCCCAAAAATGAGATCGTATCAAGGGGAGTGAACGGAATTTTTCGTTATACTTATGGAGATTTTTATAAGAGAACTCACAAGTTAGCCGGAGCTTTAAATTTATTAGGTGTGAAACCTGGCGATCGGGTAGCCACATTAGCTTGGAACGATCATCGTCATCTTGAAGCTTATTTTGCAGTTCCTTCTATGGGAGCTATTCTTCATACAATTAATTTCCGGTTATCACCAGAACACTTAATATACATAATCAATCATGCGGAAGACAAAATTATTTTAGTTGACGAGACCATCGTTCCAGTTCTAGAAGCTATTCAAGATAAATTGAAAACAGTAAAAGTTTATATAATCTTATCCGATAAAAAGGGAGCGACTGAAACAAAATTAAGACCTGCATACTATTATGAGCAACTAATAGAAGAAGAAAATAGTGGTTTTCAATTCTCAGAAGATATCAAAGAAAACGATCCAGCTGGAATGTGTTTTACATCTGCAACAACCGGTAATCCAAAAGGAGTTCTTTACTCACATCGCGGCTTATTTTTGCATAGTATGGCTATTGGTTTAACCGATACATTAGGTCTTTCAGAAAGAGACAGTATTTTGCCAATCGTTCCAATGTTTCATGTTAATGCCTGGGGTTTACCGTTTGGAGCAACAATGTTTGGTTCTAAACAAGTATTACCGGGTCCTGCACCTACACCAAAAGATTTATTGAATCTGATGTCAGAAGAAAAAGTAACATTATCTGCTGGAGTTCCCACTATATGGTTGGGAGTATTAAAGGAGTTAGATGAAAACAAGTCTAATTACGATACTTCTTCAATTAGAGGTTTTATATGCGGCGGTTCAGCCGCACCAAGAGGCATGATTAAAGCATATGAAGATAGGCACAATATTCAAATATTACATGCCTACGGTATGACTGAAACCACTCCACTAGTGTTTGCGTCTCGTTTAAAGAATAATTTACTAAATTTATCTAGTGAGGAACAATTGAATTACAAAGCAAAACAAGGCTTAATAGTACCTGGTATTGAAATGAAAGTCATTGGTAAGAATGGTGAAGTTAAGCACGATGGAAAAGAAATGGGAGAATTACTCCTTAGAGGTCCTTGGATCGCAAGTGAGTACTATAATGATGAGCGTACTAAGGAAACGTTTATTGATGGTTGGTTACATACTGGAGATGTAGTCACTGTCGATGAAGAAGGCTACGTTCAAATAGTAGACCGTACAAAAGATTTAGTGAAGAGCGGAGGAGAATGGATATCCTCAGTTGATTTAGAAAATGCTTTGATGACACACGAAGCTGTATTTGAGGCTTCAGTTTTTGGGGTAGCTCATCCCAAATGGCAAGAGCGGCCAATAGCTGTTGTCGTCCTAAAAGATGATTACAGAGAAAAAACGACTAAAGAAGCTTTATTAGGTCATTTAGCGAAACAGTTTGCTAAATGGTGGTTACCAGATGATATTATATTTGTTGATGAGATTCCTAAAACCAGCGTTGGAAAATTTTTAAAGCGTGGATTGAGAGAAAAATATCAAAATTATTTATTGGATAAAGAAAGCTAATCGTTTTATTATTCCATCGCTAAATTATTTCCGGGGACATCGCAAAATATGGCAATTATCAAGAATTTTGACGAGATTTCGACATTAAATATAATAAAAAACATTTTCTTGGGTGGCTAATTTTAGCCACCTTGTTCAATTTCAATAAAAATATCAAAAATTAATATTAAATTATTACAGAGAAGTATGGTTTATCATAATCGAATTATGTAAATTCATTTCCATTATCGTTACTTTAATATACATTATAGTATTTAAAGTTTAGTAAAATTAAGATATACTAGAAATGCTATCATGAATTTTGTTGATTATAAGAGGTGAGAGAAAATGCTATCAAGAAATTTAGATATGGCAAAAAAGGCCTATAAAAATAAGGACGTGGAAGCAAGTAAAAAGGCTCATCAAGCATTGACTGACGCCCCTGAAATTCATAAGCATGAACAGGGTCAATTTATTAAAAGTCTAATCTATGGTGGACTGGATGGGATTATAACTACATTTGCCGTTGTAGCAGGTGTTGCAGGTGCTTCTCTTTCCTTTGGTGTAGTTTTGATTTTAGGATTTGCAAATCTCATTGCTGATGGGTTATCAATGGCTATTGGTGACTATTTAAGCTCAAAAGCTGAAAATGAATATAAACAAGCAGAAAGGGAACGAGAAATCTGGGAAATTGAGCACTTTCCAGAAGGTGAGAAACAAGAGATGATTGAGCTATATGTTAGCAAAGGGTTAAGTAAGGAAGATGCAACTGCTATAACCAATATTATTTCTAAAAATAAAGAGGCGTGGGTCGATATAATGATGGTAGAAGAATTGGGGATTATTGAGGACAATGAATCACCGGTAAAAAATGCTATTGTTACTTTCTTGTCATTTGTAATATTTGGCTTTATACCACTCATTACCTATGTGATATCCACCTTTTTACCAGGACTTAAAGATTCTGCTTTTATTATCGCTAGTGTATTAACCGGAATAACTCTATTTATTTTGGGAGCACTTAAAGTTAAATTTACAGCTAAAAATTGGTTATCATCTGGAATTGAAATGCTAATAATAGGTGGAATAGCTGCTTTTGCTGCTTATGGTATTGGATATGTACTTTCTGCTGTTGCTTAAAAAATCCTTATCTCTCTTACATAACTTATAAGAGGAATGTAAGAGAGTTTTTTTTATCACAATCTGTGAGATAATGCTTATTTGTTCACGGTTGTACTAATATTTGATATACTTAATGTAATTTATTCTGTATTTTTCAGATTTTGTAACAATATCTTTTTGCTGAGGGTGATTTAATTGAATAGGTGTCCATGGTGTATTGGAGACGATTTGTATATTAAATACCATGATCAAGAATGGGGAGTACCGGTTTTTGATGATCGAAAACAGTTCGAGTTTTTAGTATTAGAATCGGCTCAAGCTGGACTAAGTTGGTTAACGATATTAAAAAAGCGAGAAAATTATCGTAAAGCCTATGCTGATTTTGATCCAGAAATAGTGGCTAAATTTGATGAAAATAAAATTGAAGAATTGATGAATAATCCTGGAATAATTAGAAATCGAAAAAAAATAGAAGCCTCTATTAATAACGCTAAACAATTTTTAAAAATTCAGCAGGAATTCGGCAGTTTTGCAAATTATATATGGGGATTTGTTAATCATCGTCCAATCATCAATAAATTTGACGATATCTCAGAACTACCCGCAAAAACGGAATTGTCTGAAAAGATAAGTAAGGATCTTAAAAAAAGAGGTTTTAAATTTTTAGGTCCAATTGTTATTTACTCTCATTTACAAGCCGTAGGGATAGTAAATGATCATTTGGAATCTTGTTTTAGAAAACACTTATCTCAAGTATAAGTGTTTTTAATTTTATTAGTGATTTTTATCACTGCATTATTTCGATAGATTTTTATAATAATAGTATATAAAATAGCAAGGAGTTGTTATTATGATAAAAAAGGAAATGTTAATAGGTGATATTGTTAGACTTAAACCTAATTCAATAGATGTACTAGCTAAATTTGGAATGGGATGTTTGGGTTGTCCTTCTTCTCAGATGGAAAGTTTAGAACAAGCGGCATTTATCCATGGACTAGATGTAGATAAAATTATTGATGAATTAAACAAAGATGAACAAAATGAGGAAAAACTAAATAAAGAAAAACAAAATAAAGAAAAACAAAATAATGAAGAATAGGTGATGAAAATATGAGTGCATTTCTTGCTCCTGTACATTTTTGGATGTATGACAAAATAATTAACTTACGAAATTTAGAAGATGAGCTTTCGGAGTTATTAAGGGACAACGAACAATATAGAGAATTTCTAGAAAACCTAAGTAAAAAATATGGAGATATCAATAGAGATGAAAGTCTTGAAGCAATTATAGACCATTCGAACATACATGGTTGGTTACAAAAAAATGTTGATATTGTTGAAGTTAGACATGCAGAAGTGATCACTAAATTAATTGATATGGGTGTTTCAATGGATAAAATTTTGGAAAAAACAGAGGAACATGCTATCAAAGTTGCAAACAATATTCATCAAGAGGCAGAAAAGAATAAAGATAATTTCATCAAATCCTATGGCTATGATACTCCAAAAGAGGTGTTTGCAACTATCAATACTTACGTTTTAGATGGATTACCTTGTGATAGAGTAAGTTTACCTATTGAAGAAAGTCCAAATGAATTTATATGGGAAACAACCAATTGTATCCATGAAAAATATTGGGACAGTATTGGTGGAGATGTGTCTAATTACTATCAAGTAAGAAATACTTGGATTAATTCTTTCGTTCAAAATTTGCCTAAAAAATATCGATATGAACGTTATCAAGATAGCGGTAAAACACTAAACCGTGTGGTAAGTTTGGAGGGTAAATAATGGAGTCAGTTAAAGTGATGGTTGATGAGCATCAAAATATATTAAGGATGCTAAAGGTGATTAGGACTGCATGTTTTAAAGTCTATCAGCATGAAAAGTTTGATTATGATAAATTCTACGATATGATTGATTTTGTAAGAAACTATGCTGATAAACATCATCATTCTAAAGAAGAAGAAATTCTCTTTAAAGAGATGGAAAAACAAATTCCACGTGCTAAGGAGCCAATACAAGGGATGTTTATAGACCATGATAGTGGACGTCACTATATTCGGAATCTAGAATCAGCCCTTGAAAAGGTTAAGAATGGCGATGATGAAGCTCATATTGATATCATTTCAAATGCATTAGCCTACGTGGAGTTATTGACTAGACATATTGATAAAGAAGATAATGTAATTTATAAATTTGCTGAAAAGCATTTAAACGACCCAGCAAAGGATCTTGTTGAAAAAGCGTGTGAAAAAATCGAAGATGAAGCTAATGATAAAGGGATACAAGAAAAATACCTTAATTTATTAGTGGAACTTGAAAAATACTTTAATGTCAAATAATCAAGAAAGTATTTACCGAATTATGGGCAAAAAAAGTCCCTAATTCGGTTTTTTTTGTGTAAAATAGACGGGGAAAGGAGGAAGAGAAAATGGATATAACTTTACGAGGACATCATTTATTATGTATTCATGGATTTCAGGGTATGGGATACAATCATGATTTTATAATCAATATGGAAGATATAGTAGGAAAAATTCGTGATTCAGGTAACGATTTCGATATTCAGGTACTAATAGGTTTAGATAATATCTGTAAAGCATGTCCACACCAAGGTGGAAGTCAATGTATCAAAGATGATAATTCAGATCAACATGTAAAATTGTTGGATAGTAGGGTCATACAGCATTTACAATTGAAAGAAAATAACAGGTACAGCAAATTTGAAATTCTTAAAAAAACAAAAGAATTGGTTAAACCAGATGATCTAGATTTTTTGTGTGAGGGTTGTTCTTGGTTACCGTCGGGAATATGTAAAAATGGTATTATGAATTTAAAAAATGAGAATTAAACATAACTTGATTAAAAACTTTGATTAAAGATGCATAACAGTTTATTCTTGATACAAAATAACTTTGAACTAACTGTTAACATTTATTTTAATCAAAGGAGAAAAAGATGGAAATTAAACCAATTAATAAAAAGTTGAAATTATACGGGTTCAATAATCTTACAAAAACACTGAGTTTTAATTTATACGATATTGGGTATGCTTTGAACCACGAGCAGCGCCAAGAATATATTAAATACATTGATGAGGAGTATAATGCGGATAGATTAGTAAAGATCTTAAACGATGTAGCAAAGATAATTGGTGCAAACGTATTAAATATTGCTAATCAGGACTATGAACCTCAAGGAGCAAGTGTCACTATGCTGGTTGCTGAAAACCAAATTATTAATGATGATCCTGTCAAAGTAGTTGATAATCAATCACCGGGACCTTCATCGGAAGCAATTATCGGTCATTTAGACAAAAGTCATATTACGGTTCACACCTATCCTGAAAGCCATCCCGATAAAGGGATCACTACATTTAGAGCAGACATTGATGTTTCTACCTGTGGAGAAATATCTCCATTAAAAGCACTTAATTATCTAATAACTAGTTTTGAACCAGATATTGCTAATATCGATTATCGGGTTAGGGGTTTTACCCGTGATGTGAGAGGTAAGAAGTACTTTATTGACCATAAAATTAATTCTATCCAAGACTTTATGTCAATAAAAACACGTGAAATCTACCAGATGATTGATGTAAATGTTTACCAAGAACGAATATTTCATACCAAAATGATTCTGAAAAGCTTCAGTCTAGACCGGTACCTTTTTGGAGCTGCTAAGAAAGAATTGCAAAAAAGTGAAAGACAAAAAATTAAGAAGCGAATTAAAAAAGAAATGTTAGAAATATTCTACGGTAAAAATATGCCAACGATTTAATAAGGGTAAAAGTCTCTTTCTAATTTTGATAGAGACTTTTTTAATATATAATAAAAGAGTAGTTAATTTGATAATATTTTGATAATATAATTTAGCAGAATGTTGGTTAAAAGGATGGAGCGCGAGTAAAATGAATGGTACAAACGTAGAGATTCAGCAAGAAGCTTATTTAACAAGAAATGTTAATAAGAAATCTAGTAAATCTAAACTTATATTAAAAGCTAGTAAAATCACTATCTCAATACTTGTTTGGGGGAGTCTATTATATGGTGGATATTTCTTAGCTAATCAGTATATTAATGAAACTAAGGACTATATTAACGACAAAATAGCACAAATTGAAAAACAAAATCAAAAACAAATGGAAGTATTTAATAAGTTACAAATAGACCTTGATGAAATATATGATGAGCTTATAAATATAAGAGGTGAGTTGCTTTTAATCGAAGAAGATCTGGCGTTGACAGGTGAAACCTTAAACGGCACCGATAAGACCAAAATTGCATTACAGGAGCGGATTGATGAATTAAATAAGCAGTTAAATGAATTACAGGAAGCTATTAAAAAATTAGAGGATGCTGCTAATGATTAAGTACATTAACATCTTTTTTGCTTATTTGATAGCGCCTGTCATCGGCTTTTATCTTGGTTTTTTTTACAACGATCCGATTAACACGATTGATAGGATTTCTGAAGCGAACCTACCTAGTAATCAGTTAGAAGAAATGGTAGGAAAAATTGATCAAGAACTTCTAAAATCTCACAATAATGTAAAAGAAACAAGTGACGAAGTTAAAAAGATTCTTGATATCGCCAATGATAAAAATAAAGATTATGAATACCAAAAAAATCTGATAGAGCGGTTAACAAAAACAAGTGAACAACAAGCAAAAAAGGCTGATCTTGTTTTAGAACAAGTTTTATCAAATCTATTAGGTGAACCGATTGCCATCCATAAAGGCACCAATTCTACCATCAAAGTTTATACATTAATTGAAGCAGGTTATCGTGGTTATATGGCTAAGATTAGGCCACATAACTCAAATGCGCTGAAATTGGTTTTAGCAGATGATAAAATTGTTAGTGATGGCGAGACAACTAGTGAAGCAGCTAAACGAACTGGTGCTATATTGGCTATCAATGGGGGAGGTTTTTGGAGAACACAGGAAGGAAAAATTGCTCCATTGGGAATCACAGTTGTCGATGGTAAAATCAAAACTTTTTATTCTTCTCCAAAGCTTTCATTTGTAGGATTTAATGATGGTGGACAATTAATCGGGGGTAAGTTTACATCAGAAAAAGAAATAGTAGATAACAAAATATTGCAGGGCTCTAGTTTTGTTCCAATCTTATTACAAGATGGTAAAAAGGTAGAGATTCCATCTGATTGGGCAAACACTAAACATCCAAGAACCATAGTTGGTAATTTCTCTAATGGTGAGCTGTTGTTTATTGTTATTGACGGACGTAGAGAAGGTTGGAGTTCTGGAGTAACATTAGAAGAAGTTCAAGATAAATTACTAAGTTTTAAAGTAAAGGATGCTTTTAATCTTGATGGTGGTGGTTCTAGTACCTTTTACTATGATGGAAAAGTACTAAATAAACCTTCTGATGGTAAGGAGCGTCCTGTATCAAGTAACCTAATCGTGTTACCTTAAATTGTGGTAAGATTATTCAAATATAAGTAAATAAGAGTTTCAAAAATTATCTTAAAGGAGGAAATTATTTATGGGGATTTTAAGTGGGTTATTGGGGAATGCGTCAGAAATTGATGTACAAAAATTAGAGAGAGAGTTTGAATTGATTCTATCAGATGATGAACAAATCGAAAAAGCGTATAGAATAATACGGGATCTATTTGTTTTTACCAACAAACGTCTAATTTTAGTCGATAAACAAGGGCTAACTGGTAAAAAGGTAGAATATCATTCAATTCCTTACAGAAGCATCAGTCATTTTAGTGTAGAAACTGCCGGTCATTTTGATCTTGACGCTGAACTAAAGATTTGGCTTTCTAAAGCTGATGAACCAATTATTAAAGAATTTAAAAAAGATAAAAACATATACGATGTACAAAAAGCATTAGCCAGTTATGTATTATAGTTAATAAATTTTTTTAAATAAATCCTGATTTAGGATTTATTTTTTTTGTATACAAGTATCTTTATATTGGAAAGAGTGATGTTTTAATATATAATAAAATGTAAAATTCAGAAAAATTAGAAAACTTACTTTTGAGGGAGGAAAATTATGTTTGATTTTTTGATGAACGAAGGACAGAAAGAGTTACGAAGGGAGGCAAGAAGTTTCGTTAAAGGGGTTCCAAATCAATTAATTTTAGACATGGATACTGAAAAGATCACCTTTCCAAGAGAGTTCGTTGAAAATGCTGGCAAGAGTAACCTATTAGGTTTGAGATTTAAAAAAGAATATGGTGGACGTCAGTTAGGATGGGAATCAGAAATTATCGCTATTGAAGAAATGGGCTATTTAGGAACTGCTTTAGCATGCTTATATTCGATGCCTAGTATTGTCGGTGAAGCGATACATAAATTTGGCACTGAGGAACAAAAAGAAAAATATTTAATTCCAACAATTCGAGGAGAAAAAGTAGCAGCAGAAGGTTTAACGGAACCTAGGGGAGGTTCGGATTTTTTTGGGACAACTACAATAGCTAGAAAAGATGGTGACGCTTTCATCATTAACGGACAAAAGCGTTTTATTGTCGGGGCAGAGGGTGCAGATTATTTCTTAATATATGCTAGAACAGATGAGAATGCGCCTCCTCATAAAGGAATAACAGCTTTTTTAGTAGATAGAACCGAAGATGTACGTGTTGAATATACTTACGGACTGATGGGAACTCGTGGAGCTGGAACTGGAAGGGTTCACTTTAAAAATGTTAGAGTGCCTGCGGAGAATATCATCGGGAAGCTAAATGGAGGAATTGAAATATTTAATCAAATGATGATACCTGAAAGGATGACAAGTGCTGCAGGTGCCCTAGGGATGGCTAAAGCAGCTTTAGATGTTGCGACAAGATATTCAATGAATAGAAAGGCTTTTGGACATCATATTAGGGAGTTTCAAGGGGTTAATTTTAAAATCGCTGAAAGTATTACCTTATATGATGCTGCACGTTCTATAGTTTATACAGCAGCACGGGCGATTGATGCTAATGATGATCCTAGAAGGGTAAGAAGATTGGTATCAGAAGCTAAAAAATTTGCTACTGAATCAGCATACAAAATAGTAGATCATTCAATGCAGATCATGGGAGGAATCGGCTATACGAATGTTTTCCCAATCGAGAAAATGTTAAGGGATGTTAGATTGATTACCATTTGGACTGGTACTAATGAAATTATGAATTTAATCATTCAATCTGAGTACTATAAAGAATTTATCAAAGCAAATGAACATGGTAGAAATATTGAAATGGATGCCTTAGAAGGAGATAAGGCAGAAGAAAAGGTTTATGAATAAATAAACTATTGAATCCCCGACTAACAAGTACTGAAGTACGACAAATAACTTCTTCAATGGATGCTAAAGCAATCATTTATCACCCCCAATTTGCTGATCAAGTAAAAGAATTAGAAATAACCAGATATCCTTTATCAATAAAAGAAATCGACTTCTTAAAATCTTACCCCAAAGAGGATCTGAATTTAGATATACTAGATAAAGATACTGCCGAAATATTATTGACTTCAGGAACTACAGGTCGCCCTGAAGGGGTAATGTTAAGTCATCAAGCAGTATACCAGGTTGCAATGATGATGTCCTATGAAATGCAATTTAAATATGGTGATCGGATCTTGCAAATTATGCCTCTTAGTCATTCTGCTCCATTAAATTTAACACTTATGGGTAGTGTTTTCTCTGGAGCTACGAGTTATTACCCATTTCTTTGGCGCTCCAATTGCTTATTTATTGGCATTAAAAATTCTAGAGTCCAAAAGTTATGACCTTACATCGATTAATAGCGGATGTTCAAGATGTGGCGGTTATTGGAAAGCCTCATAAAGAATGGGGAGAGACTGTTATTGCTATTGTTGTTAAAGCAAAGGGCTCGAGAGTAACAGCTGAAGATATTCGAAATTATTTAGTTGATAAGTTGGCGAAGTATAAAATCCCAAGAGAAATTATTTTTACAGTAATAGGGCGAAAAGCCCATGGAATCGTGGGATGAAAGCGCAGGGGGTGAAATCATGGAACAAACAGTAAAAATCAAACTACTACCGACTAAAGAGCAAGAATATCATTTGATCAATATTTCAAGAGAATATATTAAAACGGTCAATACATTAGTTGCTGACATGGTTCAAGCTGAAAAAATATTAAAGCTGTCATCAAAAGATGTTCATGTGTCAATGCCCAGTGCTGTCAAAAACCAAGCGATTCGTGACGCAAAAAGCGTCTACCGAAAAGTCAAGAAGTTAAAAAGAGTACCTATACTTAAAAAGTCAGTTTGTATATGGAACAATCAGAATTATAAGATCAAAGAAAGCGTCATCGAATTTCCAGTATACATTAATGGTAAATCAAAACGAATTGCTGTAAAAGCTATTTTAACTGAATATCAACACAATCTATTGAAGAATCAATTGGGGATACTGCGGATCACAAAGAAATCAAATAAATGGATTGCTCAAATAGCGGTAAAGATACCGGGACCAACTCAAAACAATTCAGATATTGTTATGGGTGTAGATCTAGGGTTAAAAGTTCCAGCTGTTGCAGTAACCAGCACAGGAAAAACAAGGTTTTTTGGTAATGGAAGACAGAATAAATATATCCGTAGAAAATTCAAGTCCCAAAGGCGTGAATTAGGTAAATCCAAAAAGTTAAATGCTATTCGTAAACTTAATGATAAAGAAACTCTGTGGATGAAAGACAAAGACCATAAAATCAGCCGGACATTGGTTGATTTTGCAATAAAAAACAATGTTTCGGTTATTCGCTTAGAAAAACTCTCTAATATCCGAAACACGGCAAGAACAAGCCGTAAAAACGAAAAGAACCTACATACATGGTCATTTTATCGTCTAGCACAATATATTGAATACAAAGCAAAATTAGCAGGAATTAAAGTAGAATATGTCGATCCTAAATACACCAGCCAAATTTGCCCTATGTGTGGAAAACGTAATCATACAAAAGATAGGAAATATCAATGTTCGTGTGGATTTAAAACACATCGAGATCGGGTAGCAGGAATAAATATAATTAATGCACCTGTGATAGATGGAGTAGCTTAAAGTGAAAGTCTATCAGCCCATACTGCTATATGCACTGGTATGGGAAGGGTACTGGCATACCCTTAGCTTGGGGTCATACTCGCCTACTGGAAACAGACTGGCGTTTAATCACCCAAGAATCCTACGTATTCATACGTGTGGAGTGTCAAAGACGTATTACCAAGAAATGCTTCTGGTAAAATCCTAAAACATCGTTTGAGAGAAATGTATCAATCCAAATAAGATAAAGCAATAAAAAAGTTGCTTGACAATTTAGAAAAAATAGCATATTCTACCATAGTAATAAATTTCAGAGGGTTTTTTAAAGCCACGATTCACATTGGTGAATTATGGCTTTTTCTGTATATAAACATAAAACAGGGTGATATAAAACGAAAGGGAGTAATAGAAATGGTAATAGATAGAGCAAAAAATTTGTTCAAGCCTTACCTTGGGTTACCGAGAGAGATGTACGTTATATTTTTTGCAAGAATGATCAATGCATTAGGAATGTTTGTTTTTCCCTTATTAACATTAATCTTAACGATAAAAATCGGTTTGACTAATTCTCAAGCGGGTTTTGGGTATCGCTAGGAGGCTTGTTATTTTTACCTGCAAGTCTGATTGGAGGGAAATTAGCAGATTCTATTAGTCGGAAAAAAATAATAATTATTTTTGATTCGTTTGCTGCCATTACTTATCTAATTATTGCCTTTATGGAGCCATCAATGAATCTGGTTTATTTGATTATGATTGCGGCTATGTTTATGGGAATAGGTGAACCTGCTCATAATTCTTTGATTGCAGATATTACAACTCCCAAAAACCGAGATGGTGCATACTCTTTGTCTTACTTGGGATTTAATATCGGTTTTGCAATTGGGCCATTGCTTGGTGGGATTTTATTTAAAAACTACTTTAAGTTGATATTTATCATAGATGCACTTACTGCACTTATTGCGACATTTTTAATTTTCATCTTTATCCAAGAAACAATTGATAGAACGAAGGAAGAATTTAGTGAAGAACGCAAATTAGAAAAAAGAGTTGAAGGCTCTATATTTAAAGTTTTATTAGAAAGACCAATTCTTATCTACTTTTCACTAATTATGTTTGGATATAACTTTGTGTACTCCCAATGGGGGTTTTTACTTCCAATACATGTCGAATATAATTATCCTGAACTTGGCTCCCAAATATATGGAATGTTAGCTAGTTTTAATGGATTAGTTGTTATGTTCTTTACTCCTTTAGTTACAATGTTATTAATGAAGAACAATAATTTCCGCAAAATTGTTTATGGCGGGATTTTATACATCATTGGTTTTGGGATGTTGGGATTTATTAGTTCAAAAGCGGTATTTTTCTTATCAGTTTTTATATTCACTATTGGAGAGATTACTGTTACAATCAGCTTCATGCCGTTAATCGCTAATTATACTCCTGCATCTCATCGTGGAAGAATGAACTCAATCTTACCATTGATTATGGGATTAGGTTTTACCTTAGGGCCGCTTGGAATGGGGATGATATTAGAATATTATTCGATAGAATCAAGCTGGCGAATGGTTGGGGTGTTGATGGTATTTTCAACTATATTAATGTTATTATTAGAAAAATTAGATGGAGTGCAACAGAAAAGGTTAGTTAAAAAGGAAACAAAAGAAAGAACTTTAGTCCATAATTGAATTAATTTACAATAATGTTAATATTAAAAAAGGGGGAGGGGTTATGAACAATAGTTTCATAGAAGTTTTAACTGCTATCATCATAAGTTATTTAATCGGTTCATTATCTTTTGCTTATATTATTGGAAAAATATTTTACAAAATAGATATTAGAAATCACGGTAGTAAAAATTTGGGTGGCTCGAATGCAGGTAGGGTTTTAGGAAAAAAAGTTGGAATTTCCGTAATAATTTTAGATTTCTTTAAAGGATATCTAGCGGTTTGGTTAGTTGCAAATATTTTCGAATCTAATTTTGAAATATCCATTATATCTGGGCTGTTTGTAGTATTAGGTCATTTGTTCCCAATCTTTTTTGGTTTTAAAGGCGGAAAGGGAGTGGCCACTAGCGGAGGAGTCATGTTATTCATAAACCCTTGGTTAATATTAATAAGCGTGTTAATAATTCTCATTCTTTGGCTAATCACAGGGTATGAATCATTATCGACATTAATTGCATTTGCATTTGTCCTATTTGTATTGTTATCATTAAAGAGTACTCTTATCAGTATTTTTAGTATTATCGTATTTGTTGGTATTCTTTATGCGTATCGAAATAATATACGTTCATTACTTAATGGAACTGAAAAAAAGAAAAATATCTTCAACAGATTTAAATAAGCTACCTTGATAGGTAGCCTTATTTATGCGTATATCGTTAACCATTCATCAGAGAGGCGTACTTCAAAGGTTGTAAATTTTCCCACCACTTCACCATCTACATGAATACTAACCTTGGAATCACTGTTTACTAGATACTTATTTCCCCTAACTAACTTAACACCAGAATAATTAATATGAGTTCCTTTAAAAATTGTAGGAAATAATGCCAGAATTTTTTTTCTATTTATCCCATAGACCACAATTGCATCTAAAATTTCCTCTTGTGGGTCGGCGTTGGGATTCATGATCATACCTCCACCAGCATAGGGATTATTGGAAAAGGTGATAAACCAACTATTGTGATAGTCGTACTGATCATCATCAATTTTTATAGTGAGTTTTAAGCGTTTAAAAGAAAAAAGCTGTTTAATTACAAAAAAAACGTATGTTAAAGTTCCAAGGTTGAATTTATTAAAGAATTTTTTTACCCGGATTTTTTCGATATTCGCTTCATATGCTACTTCAGCATCAAAACCAATACCACAATTACTTGCAAATCTACGACTAATCGTGTTATCTCCCAGTATTATGCTATACTTTATATTCTTCTTTCTGCCTTTTACAATTTTATCAATAGCTTGGATTGGGTCAAGTGGAATTCCATTCCCTCTAGCAAAATCCATTCCAGAACCATAAGGAATATATCCAAATGAAGTAGATTTAAAATTGATTATTCCATTAATAACTTCATTAACCGTTCCATCACCACCAACAGCGACTAGAGAGACGGGTGAGTCGGTATTTGTTAACTCCTTGGCAATTTCTGTGGCATGGCCAGGATATTCTGTGAAATGAACAGTAAAATCGGGTAGTTTATCGACTATAACACGTTCCAAAGTAATCCAATCTTTTTTTAATTTTCCGCCTTTTGCGATTGGATTAACTATAAAATGATACATCTATACACCTCCTATCTATTATATTTCAGAAAATTATAGATATTTATATAGTAATCTATAGCTTAAAATCAAGCAATGTAAATCTACCAATATATCAATTTATATCTTAACGAGCATAAATCCGGTTTTCGAACAGGTTAAATTTGTATATATATACAAGTCCTTAAATTTTAAAAATCTAAAACTTTAATTATTTTGCAATTTACCACATTAAGATATTGAAATTTATCAAAATATATAGTAGAATTAGTTATAATTGTTAAACAATTGTGACTATTAAGAAATTAATATTTTTAATAGTCATGATTATAATTATTCATTTAATGGAGGTAGATTAATGAAAAAAAAATCAATTCTATTACTTTTATTAGGTCTCATATTAGTATTTTCATTTGCTTTAACTGGGTGCGGTAGTAAAGAGACAAATGATCAACCTACAACAACTAATTCTAGCGATTCTAGTGATGCATCAAGTGCAAATAGTTCTGCGCCAACAAAAATTAGCACGTTAGAAAAAGTGAAGAACAGAGGAAAAGTTATAGTAGGAGTAAACGGTAAATTACCAGGCTTTGGTTATGTAGATTCTAACGGGAAATATACTGGTTTTGATGTTGATTTTGCTAGGGCACTTGCAGCAGCAATATTTAATGATCCTGATGCAGTTGAGTTTAGACCCTTATCAGCACAAGAACGCTTTACAGCATTACAAACCGGAGAGATCGATGTATTAATCAGAAATACTACTTGGACGATCTCGCGGGATACTCAACTAGGAACTAATTTCGCACCAACAACCTTCTATGATGGTCAAGGTATTATGGTTCGAAAAGATAGTGGAATTAATAGTCTTAAAGATTTAGAAGGAGCACGAATCGGTGTGGAAACAGGAACCACTACCGAATTAAATCTAGCAGATCAATTCCGAAAACTTGGAATCAAATATGAACCTGTAGTATTTGAAGACAGTAACGCTATGGTTGCAGCGTACGAAAAGGGTAGTCTTGATGCTTGGACAACTGACAAGTCTGGATTAGTTTCTCGTCAATCTACTTTAAGCGATCCTTCTGCTCACAAAATATTGAAAGAAACTCTTTCCAAAGAACCTTTAGGTCCGGTTGTGCTTCACGGTGATGATCAGTGGTTCGATATTGTTAAATGGGTTGTCTTTGCAACAATTGAGGCCGAAGAATTAGGTATTACCCAAGACAATATTGATTCGTTTATGAATAGTGATGATCCAGTTGTACGTCGTTTTCTTGGAGTAGATGGTGATTTAGGTGAGCAATTAGGTTTAACTAAAGATTTTGCAGTAAGAGTTATTAAGGCTGTAGGTAACTATGGGGAAATATATAATCGTCATCTTGGACCAGATACAATTTTTAACATGGACCGAGGATTAAATGACTTATGGACGAACGGAGGATTATTGTATTCACCTCCATTCCGCTAGTATTTTAATTTTTTCTAAAAGTTATGGGCCTGTTATCCTGATTTAAAGGGCAGGCCCTTTTAAAAATATTCGTAGCAAAAATGCAGTTACGAGGTGAACAGTACATGAAAAATAATAAACAACTGATAACAATACCGTTTTGGAGAGATAATCGAATTATCCCCATCTTACTACAAATGCTATTTGTTATAATAGTTTTTTCAGCAGGTTTCTATTTTTTTTCTAATGCAATTGCGGGGCTGGATCGGATTGGTATCAAGCTAGGGTTTTCATTTCTGAAAAATCCAGCTTCATTTTCTATCGGCGAATCTTTAATAGAGTATTCACCATCCGATAGTTATGGAAGAGCGATTGTGGTAGGGATCTTAAATACGATTAAGGTATCCATAATCGGTATATTTTTTGCGTCAATTTTAGGAACGTTTATTGGCATTGCTAGAATTTCGAATAACTGGCTGGCTAAGCAATTTGCTAGCTTGTATATTGAAATCATTCGAAACACGCCTTTATTGGTACAGATTTTTATTTGGTACTTCGCTGTTTTTTTAGAGTTACCAAAAGTAAAAGAAAGTATCAAATTACCAGGAGGAATTTATCTAAGTAATCGGGGAACGGCAATACCTTGGTTTGAAGCAAATCCAAGTTTGTATTTATGGATTATCTTTTTTATTATTGGTATTTTATTAGCGATCATCTCTTGGAAAGTTAAATTAAAAGCTCAGATTTCATCAGGAAAGAGGAAATATCCTCTATTTTGGTCAATTGGGTCTTTTTTCTTGGCGCTAATAGTTGCTTTTTTTGTAACAAGGCAGGCTCCGGTAAATATTGTTTATCCTACATTAGGAAAATTTAATTTCCAAGGTGGATATATCATAACCCCTGAATTTTCAGCAATTTTAGTGGGTTTAGTACTTTACACGGCTACGTATATTGGTGAAATAGTACGTGGGGGAATTCTGTCTGTATCCAAGGGACAAATTGAAGCAGCAAAAGCGTTGGGACTTAAAAACTCTACGACTTTGAGACTTGTAATTTTCCCGCAAGCAATAAGAGTTATCATTCCACCGGTAACAAGCCAGTATTTAAATTTAGCTAAAAACTCCAGTTTGGCGGTTGCGATTGGCTACCCTGATTTAGTTAGCGTCGGGGGTACAGTGTTAAACCAGACAGGTAGAGCTGTTGAAATGATCACAGTGATGATCTTAGTTTATTTAGCTATGAGTCTATTTACTTCATTCATTATGAATATGTTTAATAAACATACTCAGTTGGTAGAGAGGTGATCATTTATGCAAACAGAAAATAAAATTAACCCACAAATGGAAATGGCTCCACCTGCTGCAAATATAGGAGTAAGAGGATGGTTGAAAGAAAATTTATTTAGCAGTTGGATAAATACGTTAGTAACGATAATTTTTGCAACTATTATATATTTTATCGTTAAAGGCATATTAACTTGGATTATTTATTCGGCTGATTGGCAAGTAGTTAGCTCAAATTTTCGTCTATTTTTTGTCGGGCAATATCCACTAGAACAACTTTGGCGGATTTGGCTAAGTTTAACTATCGTAACATTGTTATTTGGTTTTACTGCTGGAATATGGAAGGGTACTGTTTGGAAGTTAACGATCTTTTTATCAATAGTATTTTTACTAATCACACTTTTGCCTTTTATTCCACTCTCTGCAAAATTATGGTTAGTTATTAATATTATATCTCTTTATTTAGGTTATTTTTTCATAAATAAATTACCAAAAAATAAGGTTATTACAGTAGTTGGCTGGTTTTTATCCTTTCCAATAATCTTAATTTTAATAAATGGTTTTAATCTGTTAGCACCAGTCTCTACAAATTTATGGGGTGGCTTATTATTAACAATTTTGATAGCTGTTGTTGCGATAGTAGTTTCATTTCCACTTGGTGTTTTGTTAGCGTTAGGTAGAATCAGCAAGTTGCCAGTTATTCGCTGGTTTAGTATCGCATATATCGAATTAATCCGTGGAATACCCCTAATTACAGTCCTATTTATGGCTCAATTGATGGTTCCGTTATTTTTGTCTGAAGGAATAGAAATTAATAACGTAATTAGAGTAATGATCGGAGCGACGATGTTTTCTGCTGCTTATGTTGCAGAGAACGTGCGCGGTGGTTTACAATCTATCAATCGTGGACAATTTGAGGCAGCAAAAGCTTTAGGTTTAAACTCAGTTTACACTATGGCATTTATCATTTTACCACAAGCATTACGGGCTGTTATTCCAGCTATTGTAGGACAATTTATTGCGATGTTTAAAGATACGTCATTAGTTGCTATCGTTGGTTTAATTGATTTATTAGGGATAGCAAAAACGATAGTTGCTAATCCAGATTTCTTAGGTAAACAAATGGAAGTTTTCCTGTTTATCGCTTTGATTTATTGGATATTTAGTTATTCTATGTCTTTCGCTAGTAGAAAATTAGAAGAATCACTAGGTGTTGGAGAAAGATATTAACTGTGAGGAGGGAAACAGATGTTACAAGAAGTTAAAGAGGAGATGCCTCTTCAAGAAAAAAAGGATATTATTATTTGTAATAATATAAATAAATGGTTTGGAAAATTACACGTATTAAAAAATGTTTCGTTAACCGTTAAACAAGGTGAAGTAGTTGTTATTTTAGGACCATCCGGTTCAGGTAAATCAACGTTTATCAGAACAATTAATGGACTTGAAGAGATTCAAAAAGGTGAAATATATGTTGATGGGATAAATTTATCACATGATGTTGCAGATGTTGAAGCGATTAGAAAGGAAACAGGAATGGTTTTTCAATCGTTTAATTTATTCCCCCATATGACTATCTTAAAAAATATTACACTTGCACCAATGTGGGTTAGAAAATGGCCAAAAGCAAAAGCTGAAGAAATTGCCCTAAATTTGCTAGAACGTGTAGGTATTCACGACCAAGCTCATAAATATCCGGGTCAGTTATCTGGAGGGCAACAACAGCGGGTTGCAATTGCTAGAGCGCTTGCAATGCAGCCAAAAATTATGTTGTTTGATGAACCAACCTCAGCTCTAGATCCAGAGATGATTAAGGAAGTACTTGATGTAATGAAAGAACTTGCGAAATCTGGGATGACAATGTTAGTCGTAACCCATGAAATGGGGTTTGCACGTGAGGTCGCAGATCGGATTGTCTTTTTTGATAACGGAGAAATTATCGAAACCGGTACACCTACTGAATTATTTGATAACCCGAAACATGAAAGAACAAAGTTGTTCCTATCACAAATTCTTTAAATTATACCTGCTGATTACAGCAGGTCTTTTTAATCGGATTTTAATCTGGATCAATTTCATCAAAGCCGATTATTGATTTTAAAGAAATTTCTTTATTTGCTTTTAATAATGATCTAGCTCTAATAATCATATACGATATTGAATAAACTGCTACCAGTATTAAACCGGCAAATAGACCCGAACCCTGTCCGGGAATCAGTGGCATACTAATAATAATTATTATTAGTGCTACTAATGCAAATAATGTTGTATATGGATATGCAAAAAGTTGACAATTACCCTTTGGGGGACAGCCATTAATTCTCCTGAACTTAAAATGAGTTGCCATAATAATTACATACGCAAATAGTAAGGAAAAGCCACCTGAACTAACTAAAAACAAATAAATCTCACTAGGCAGTATATAAGCTAAGCCAACACCAACAAGCATACCAACACCTGAAAAAAGAATTCCTCTTTTGGGAACATCTTGTTTGTCTTTTAACCATGATGGAGCGTAGCCCTTTTCTGCTAATGAACGCACCATTCTACCCATCCCAAACATGGCAGCGAGCATTGTTGATAAAATAGCTATGATTAAGACAGCGTTCATTAACCCTGATGCCCATCTTAGTCCAACCCTTTGTAATCCAGCAATTAACGGACTTACTTCTTCTGTTAATTCAGAAGTAGGTACTAATGGAAGAAGTACAATAATGGCAATCGAATATAGTCCGACTAAGCCTAAAACCGTATAAAATATTGCTCGCGGAATTGTATATGTAGGATTTTTGGCTTCTGGAGCAGCTAAGCCAATAATTTCAAATCCTGCATAGGTAAACATAACGATTAACATACTTCCTGCTATCCCGGATATTCCTCTTGGAAAAAGTGGTTCGGAAGCAAGCTCGCCAAGCCCCAATGCAGGCTTATTGGGAATTAATCCCGTGATAAATGCAAAAGCTAGGATAATAAAACCTACAATTGCCGATATTTTTATCAATGCTAAACCACTTTCAAGAGTTGTAAGTAATTTAGCTCCTAATAAATTCAGCAATGTTACTCCGACAATAATCAAAGATGCCATAAGTGGGATCGATAGATTAGGTATCCAAGTGCGAAGAAAAACCGATACTGCTGTTGCCTCACTTGACATTGCAAGTGTTAAGCCTGTCCAATAAACCCATCCAATGACAAAGCCTACTAATGGTCCATACATTTGTTCAGCAAAAGTTCTAAACGAGCCAGGAGATTGTTTTGCAACTGTCATCTCGGATAACGCTGTTAAGATAATATAGACTAATAAACCTCCAAATAAATAAGAAATAAGAATTCCGGGTCCTGCTGTTTTTATTGCAATTGACGATCCAAGAAAAAAAGACCCACCAATCACAGTTCCTAGCGCCAACATTGTTAAATGCCATACAGTAAGTTCACCGTGTTTGGACATGATTAATCCTCCATAAACAAGAATGAAAATTCATTGATAGTATTACCCGATCTTTAAGAAGATATTTAAACATAGCATTACATAAAAATTAACAAACTGATAAAAATATATTACGGAAAAAAATTTAGGGGAGGAATTTTAATGAGTCTAATTCCTTATGAACCTATTCGACATTTAGAAAATATGCGAAAAGAATTCGATAAATTTTTCGCAAATAATTTTCTCAATGATTTTTATAACCGTTTAGCCATCCCGCGGATTGATATGTACGAGGCGGATAATAAAGTTGTTGTACAATGTGATCTTCCAGGACTGGAAAATAAAGAAGATGTTAAAATTGAAGTTGATGGTAATCTGTTATCGATTAAAGGAAATATTAAAAGGGCTAATGAAATCAAAGAAGAGCATTTGCATAGGAAAGAGCGTTTTTATGGCAGTTTCCAAAGGTCGATAACGTTACCATCAGATGTTGATCCTGACATGATTAAAGCCACATATAAAAATGGTGTTTTAGAAATTAGTATACCTAAGAAACCATCTGAAAAGAGTCGAAAAATAGATATTGAGTTTCATTAAGCTGAAGCACTAAATAGGAATTGCCTATTTAGTGCTTTTTTTGTATTGTAAAATTTATCCGCTTAAGATAACATTTTAACCATGAAATATTGGGTAACTTATATTGACATTACCGTTAATAATATTGATTGGTTACGAAATTATTTTGACAATACCTTAAATACCACAATCAAGGAGGTGGCAGAAAAATCTGAAGTCTTTTATTTCTTTCAGGAAGATGTAACGATAGAAGATACTATGAAAAAAATAATGCAACAGGTTAAATTATTATTTTAGATATAGACAAAAGTAATTAACGTGACTCTACTGAGATAAAGGAGAGGTGAAAATGTTTTTAGAATTAACAAATGTAAACAAGACCTATAAAACTGGTGACGTTTCTTTCAAGGCTTTAGCAAACATTAATTTTTCGCTTGAAAAGGGCAATATTGGTGTTATTTTAGGACCTTCGGGATCAGGTAAATCAACATTGTTAAATGTTATCGGTGGAATAGATATAACCGATAATGGTGCAATATTTGTAGATGGAAAAGATATTACGGAGTTAAATGATCGTGAATTGACAAATTATCGTCGCGAAGAGGTAGGCTTTATCTTTCAATTTTACAATTTGATTCCGAATTTAACTGTATATGAGAATGTTGAAGTTGCAGCCAATATTAGTAAAAACCCAATGAAAGTTGAGGAAGTTCTTGATGCAGTTGGTTTACTTGATTTAAAGGATAGATTTCCAAAGGAACTTAGTGGTGGCCAACAGCAACGTGTTTCGATTGCTAGAGCAATTATCAAAAAGCCTAAACTATTACTTTGTGATGAACCTACAGGAGCTTTAGATTATAATAATGCGATTGAAATCCTAAAATTATTGACAGACATAAATAAAAAATATAATACAACAATTTTAATTATTACCCATAATACGGCGATTAGTGGAATAGCTAATCGGATTGTTCGCTTAAGAAGTGGTGAAATTATTGAAAATAAATACAATGACAATATTTTACCAGCAGAAAGGGTTGAATGGTAATGGTTCTACATAAAAAGATTACAAGAACCTTACTTGAGCATAAAGCCCAGTATATTGGTTCGATTTTATTAATTATTATCAGTTCCTTATTATTTACAGCCTTAAATATTTCGGGTGTAAATATTCAGGATAACTTAGCAGTATTTAGAGTTAATAATGTTGTTGAAGATGCATCATTTATTACCCAGAATAAAATTGATAATGTAGCTGAGTTAGAAGAGAAATTTCAATTAATATTAGAAGAACGAAAACAATATGATTATAAATTTGATGAGCAAGCAACTTTAAGAATATTATCTGAAACTAAAAAGGTCGATAAATATGCTGTTGTTAAAGGTCATCTTCTGCAAAAGTCACGAGAAATATTGATCGATCAAGCTTTTGCCAAGGCTCATGATTTAGATATTAATGATGAGCTGATGCTCGAAAATAATTTATTTACAATTGTTGGTTTTATGTCGACACCAGACTATATTTATCCATTAAAATCCGTAAGTGATATGTTGAAAAACCCTGAAACCTTTGGAGTGGCAGTTATTGCAAAAAATGACTTTTCTAAATTTCAAAATGGATTAACTTTTTATAGTGTAAAGTTTTTAGACTCTAACAAAAGCCAATTTAAGAATTACTTAACGAGGAATAATATTATTATTAATTGGTTAGATAAAGAAGATAACAATCGGATTACCTTTGTTGATGGTGACGTTAATAGCGCAATCCAAATGGGAAGAATTTTACCTGTCGCAATTTTGATTTTAACAATTTTACTTGTTTCTATTATCTTATGGAGGCTATTGAAAACGGAATATACAGAAATTGGAACATTATATACTTTAGGATATCGCAAAAAAGAAATCTTAAATCATTATCTAAGCTATCCTTTAATCATTTCTTTAGTTGGGGGAATTATTGGGACGATAATCGGTTTGTTATTAGTTAAGCCAATGATAGAATTATTTGCTGCTTTTTATAATTTGCCTGTCATTACGACTAAATTTGAACTGACATATGTTGTTCTAAGTTTATTTTTACCACTTGCTTTTTTAATTCCTTCGACTATATTTATCATAAATCGGATATTAAAGAAGCCTCCACTAGAATTAATGCGGGGTGGAGGTAATAAAGTTAAAATAAACTTTATTGAACGACGTTTGCACTTAAATCGGTTTAGGTTTTCAACAAAATTTAAAATAAGAGAAATAGTAAGGAATATTCCGCGAACAATTTTGATGGTTGCTGGTATCGCATTTGCTACGATGTTATTGCTAGTGGGGTTTGCAACAAAGGATTCAATGGATTATCTGATTGAGAAAAATTATAAAGATATCTACCAATACAATTATGACTATATCTTTAATACTATGCAGTTTTCGGATGACATCGGAGGAGAAAAACTAAATTTAGCCCCATATACTTCACAAGAATTTAAAAATGGAGAAAAAACATTTGTTATTTATGGCATTGAAAAAGATGCTAGTTTGATTACATTTACCGATCAAAATGGTAATAAGCTTTCCTTGGACCAAACGATTATTACCAAGTCGTTAGCAGATAAAATGAAACTTAAAGTGGGAGACAGAATTTCGGTTGAAAACAAGCTTAATGAGAAAAAATTTTCAATTACAATTAATAAAATTGCTGATTCATACTTGGCAGATGTAATCTATATGCCATTGGATGAGTTTAATAAACTTAATGATTTGCCTAAAGGAAGTTTCGTAGAGGTAATTTCAAAAGAATGGCTGAATATAGATGAATCAATATTACTTTCTTATACGAGTAAAGAAGATATAATTAATAGCTATAATATCTTGATTAAACCCTTACGTTATATGATTGGAGTAATTGGTTTTACAGCTTTCATAATCGGCTTAATAGTGATTTATGTAGTAACTTCTTTAGTTATTGAAGAAAATAAAAAGAATATTTCATTATTAAAAATTTTAGGATACCAACAAAGAGAACTTTATTCATTGATTCTAAATAGCAATACAATTCTTGTGATTATTGGTTTTCTAATTTCTATACCGTTATTATTTGTTTCTCTAGAACAATATTTCAACGCAATCACCGCTGAAATGAATTTTAGTTTTCCGGTAAAATTAGATGAAATCAATATGGTAATTGGTTTTGTTGTTATCATACTAACTTATCAGATTTCCAAGTTCTTAAATAAAGGAAAAATAAACAAAATTTCCATGGTCGATACTTTAAAATCAAAGGCAGAGTAATAGAATGAAGCATAGTCCAAAACATTTATAAATTGGATTATGCTTTTTTGTGAAAGATGACCTACTATTATTTTCAAAAATTATACGATAAGATAGAAAATAAGAAAAAATTAATTTAGGAGGTGTGACCATGGATAATTATATTAAAGTCACTGCAATTGAAAATGAAATCGAAGCGCAAATTGTTGAAGATATTTTGACTGTGAACAAAATACCATATTACATTCGTTCTTTTCACGATGAAGCTTATGGAAGCTTATTTCAAGTTCAAAAAGGTTTTGGTGATCTTTATGCTCCAGAAGCATATAAAGAACAGATAGAAGAAATTATCGATGAAATACGTAAATCTGTAAAATAAAATATTTTTTTGGATAATTATCTTTCGAAGTGAAATATTATTGTTAGAAATATTTGAAGCATATAGCACATCAAGGAGTGATCATCATGAAGCGCAAAATATTTTTAGCAGTAATCACATTGACTGTTGTCTTATTTTCGTTAAATATAACTCAAGCTTGTGCAAATACAGTGTTTCACTTTGGTTTTAAGAAGAGTAAAAACGGGAATCTTGCCTCAATTGCTCAAGAAGGTTTTAAAGATATTCTAGAAAAATATGGAGCTATTTTTTTGGGCGATACTAAAAAAAAGGAGCTTTACCTGACCTTTGATAATGGATATGAGAATGGATACACTAGTAAGATTTTAGATGTTTTAAAGGAAAAACAGGTACCAGCTATCTTTTTTGTAACAGGCCATTATGTTAAGAGCCAGCCCGAATTAGTAATAAGAATGGCGAGTGAAGGGCATATCATTGGTAATCATTCCTGGTCTCATCCGGATATGACACGAATTTCGGATAAAAAAATAGAGGAAGAACTAAATAAAGTTAGCAATGAAGTCTTTAAACTAACAGGACAATTAGAGATGAAATATTTACGTCCACCAAGGGGTATTTTTAACGAAAGATTATTGTCAGTCAGTAAGCAACTTAATTATACCAATGTCTTTTGGTCAATCGCCTATATGGATTGGGATCCTAATCGGCAAAAAGGGTGGAAGTATGCATATGATAAAGTAATGTCACAACTTCATCCCGGTGCTGTAATTTTACTTCATACTGTTTCTAAAGATAATACGGAGGCTTTAGCAAAAATAATTGACGACGCCAGAAAACAAGGTTATGAATTCAAGAGTCTTGACCAGATGCAAGTAAAAACTTACAATTAAGCAGAAAAATATTAACATAATTTTCAAATAATATGATAGTATATTACTAGGGAATTTAGGAAAAAGGCACATGGAAACCTCCTAGTCTTTCTTTTGGAGGGTGAACTGTGCCTTTCGAATTTATTTGAACCATATATTTAGAAGTTTGATATGGGGAATTTGAGATTTAGAGGGGGATATTATGAATACTTTTGTTAAAAAGTTGACTCGTTTTCTAATATTGGCAGGAATAGTTAGTTTGATTAGTATAGCTCTAATTTGGCTATATGTTTGGTATAAACAAGAATCATTTGAAACTTTCGTTACATACTTGTTCTATGGATTTTTTGTTTATTTTATAATTGGAACTCTTAATTTTATTAGTTATTCAGAACAGAGTAAATATAGCTATTTTAATAGTGCAGTATCATTAATTACTCAAGATAAACACAATGAAGTCCCAGAATTAGGGTCATCTTTTTTTAATTTTTCAACATTCATGTACTTGGTTGGTATAGTTTTATTGGTAATTAGTTATTTCTTATCATAATAAAAACCTTCTCAAAGGGATGAAGCTTCAGTTAAAAGTTATTGTTCGTCCGAAGTACTAAAAAAAGGCTTATTAAATTTATTTAAATGAACTTTTTCAAATTGTAGTTCTTTTTCTGTATGGGGAGGTTTATTTTCATCTGGATAACCAATAGCAATAATTGACTCCACTTTATAATTATCCGGAATAGCTAACAAATTCTTAATATAATCCTCGGCTGTTTGGTTTTCGCTATTCATTCTATTTCTTATTTGTATCCAACAAGATCCTAAACCTAAGGAATGAGCTGTTAGTTGGATAATAATCGAAGAGATAGAGGTATCTTCTATCCAGACGTCACTTTTGTTCTCATCAGCAACAACAACAATCCCAAGTGGAGCATTCTTTAAAAAATGAGATCCATGGATTTTGGAGTGAGAAAGTTTTTCTAAATAATTTTCATCATCTACGACGATAAATTCCCAAGGGTTAATTTTTCGCGATGAAGGAGATAGCAATGCTGCTTGGATAATTTGATTTATCAAGTCATTTGGAACTTTATCTTTTTTAAATTTCCGGATACTTCGCCTTTTTTTCAGTAATTCTAACAAATTAATCACCTCATAATTAAATTTGTTACATCTAAAATATCTTAATGTTGGAAAAAATTCAAGGTTAGCAATCATGAAGCCCCAGTTATTTTAAAAAGTTTATCTCTTCAGTAGATCTAATTGGTTTATGGCATGTAAAGTTTTCACAAAAATATAAGGATGATTGTTCGTTAACCACATCTTTGTCAGAGTGAACAGGAATTAATCTATTTAGTTCATCTTTATTCTCTTTTCTTTTTTGGATAAAAACTGCAAATGGTAAAAAGCTGGTTAATACTTTTCTCTTCAGCTTTGTAAACTCATCAGTATTTTCACCTTCGACAATAACAATTTCCATACTAGACCCAAATACCATTTGGAGAGCTAATAGGAAGAAGGAATAACCAGCAGGATATTTTACAATCTGATCGGAAAAGGCTTCAATCAGTTTGTCGAGATAAGTTTCATATTTAGATTCACCAGTAAGACGAATATGACGGATTAGATTTAAAAGCATCACAGAGTTTCCAGAGGGAATAGCCCCATCATATATTTGTTTTGGCCGAGTTAATAGTATTTCACTATCCGAGCCATAGAAGTAAAAACCCCCATTGTCATTATCCCAAAAAAGAGTGATCGTATCATCTAGCAGTTTCTTTGCATGTGCTAAATATTTTGGTTCTCCTGAAGCCATAAATAACTCATGAAGTCCCCAAATATAAAAAGCGTAGTCATCAAGGTATCCTAAAAAATCTGAATGTCCATCACGATACCTTGCTAGAATTCTACCTTGAGCATTAACAAGCCTTTGTTCAATAAATTCAACAGCATTATTGGCCATTTCTAAATATTCTTGGTCTTGTAAAACTGCATAACCTTTAGCCAATGCTGAAATCATTAAGCCGTTCCAAGAGGTAAGTATTTTATCGTCTTTATGGGGATGAATTCGCTGTTCGCGGTAAGCAAATAACTTTTGTCTTGATTTTTCCATCATTAGATTTAACTCATCAACGGTCATTCCCTTTCTCTTGGCAATACTTTCTACTTGACGGTTAATAAGGTTAAGAATATTTTTTCCTTCAAAATTTCCTTTTTCGGTAACCCCGTATACCTCACAAATTAATTCTCCATCTTCTTTTCCGAGAATATCAATAATTTCATCTTTACTCCAAACATAAAACTTCCCTTCAACACCTTCAGAATCGGCATCTTCTGCAGAGTAAAAGCCGCCCTCTGGAGAAGTCATAACCCTTTTAACATAAGAGAATATTTGTTTGGCTACCTCAGCAAAGTAGTTATCCTGTGTGGCTTGGTAGGTTTCTAAATAGGCATGAGCTAATAAAGCATTGTCATACAACATTTTTTCAAAATGGGGTACAAGCCATTCTTTGTCAACTGAATATCTTGAAAAACCCCATCCAATATGATCATAGATGCCTCCTTGATGCATTGCTTTTAATGAAGATTTGACCATTTCCAGAGCTTTATCAATATCAGTTCGCTTCCACTCTCTAAGTAAGAACATATAATTGTGTGGTGTAGGGAATTTAGGTTCTGTACCAAATCCTCCAAAGGTCTCATCAAAGTTCCTTTCAAAAAGATTGGTTGCATCCTTAAAAATGTCCGCAGTTAGAACTTCATTTCCTTTTGAATCTGGTTTAGGTTGAAGGAACTCAGTGATATTCTGGCTGATTTCTGCAATTTTACTACGATCGTTTTCCCACAATTCATTAATTTGCGTAAGAACATCCATTAAACCCGGACGACCATATTTACTTCTTTTAGGAAAATAGGTGCCAGAAAAGAAAGGCTTTTGATCTGGTGTCATAATAATGGTTAATGGCCATCCTCCGTGTCCAGTCATGGCCTGGCATACCTCCATGTATATGTGATCAATATCTGGCCTTTCCTCACGATCAACTTTAATTGCTATGTAATGTTTATTCAAATACTCAGATACTTCTACATCCTCAAATGACTCCCGTTCCATGACATGGCACCAATGACAGGTTGAATAACCAATTGATAAAAAGATAGGCTTATCTTCACGTTTAGCTTTTTGGAAAGCTTCTGGTCCCCAAGGATACCAGTCAACTGGGTTATGTGCGTGTTGTAATAAGTAAGGTGATTTTTCATTGATTAGTCGGTTTGTATATTTGGGATTTTTATGATCTTTCACAAATTACACTTCCTTCGTTAAGTTATTGTTCATTATATAGAAAATAAAGCAGATTTAAAGATTTGATCTGGATTATTTTAACTAGGTTACACAGTATAGCTTACCTTTTTTTAAAGTTTGACATTCAAAAATTTAAAATTGTTATATCTAGATAACGGTAAAGATTTATAAAAGGGTAGGATAACCCGTTTGTATCGCATCTGATTTCAGTGGGACATATTGACATTTCGATTTGAAGTGTGTTAAATAAAAATAGATCTATTAGCACTCATGTAACTTGAGTGCTAATATCTTTGGTATTTAATTCTTAAATTAAGTTAATACATTATAATTTTACTACGAAAGGTGAGATTAACATGGTAAAGAAGCAGTTTAAAGCCGAATCTAAAAGACTCTTAGATCTAGTAATCAACTCAATTTATACGAATAAAGAAATTTTCTTAAGAGAACTTATTTCTAATGCCAGTGATGCGATAGATAAAATATACTACAAAACTTTAACAGACGATTCATTGACCTTCAATAAGGATGACTACTACATAAAAATAGTACCCGATAAAACAAATAGAGTATTGAAAATATCTGATACTGGCATTGGAATGACCAAAGAAGAACTTGATGAAAATCTTGGAATTATTGCAAATAGCGGATCTTTTGCCTTTAAAAATGAAAACGAATTAAAGGATGGTCACGAGATTATCGGGCAGTTCGGTGTGGGATTCTACTCTGCATTTATGGTTGCTGAGACAGTTACTGTTATTAGTAAAGCTTTTGGTAGCGATGAAGCTTATAAGTGGGAATCTAAGGGAGTAGACGGTTATACCATCGAACCATGGGAAAAAGACTCTTTTGGTACAGATATCATCCTCAAAATAAAAGAAAACACAGAAGAAGAAAACTATGATGAGTATTTAGAGGAATACAGACTTAAATCTATCATTAAGAAATACTCTGACTTTATCAGATACCCTATTAAGATGGATATTACTAGCACTAGACTTAAAGAGGGTAGTGAAAATGAATATGAGGAATATACTGAAGAACAAGTTATAAATAGCATGGTTCCAATCTGGCGAAAGAATAAAAATGAGTTAACTAAAGAAGATTATGATAACTTCTATGCTGAAAAGCATTTTGGCTTTGATAAACCTATCAAACATATTCATCTCAGTGTTGACGGAATGTTAAGTTATAAAGCAATCCTATACATTCCTGAAAAGCCACCATTTGATTTCTACACCAAAGAATATGAAAAAGGTTTAGAGCTTTATTCAAACGGCGTATTGATTAAAGAAAAATGCGCGGATTTATTACCAGACTATTTTGCCTTCGTCAAAGGAATAGTGGATTCAGAAGACCTATCTCTCAATATTTCTAGAGAGATGCTGCAGCATGATCGCCAGTTAAAACTTATCGCTAAAAACATCAAGAATAAAATTAAAAGTGAGTTAGAAAACTTATTAAAAGATGATAGAGAGAAATATGAAGAGTTCTTCAAATCCTTTGGAAGACAACTAAAATACGGCATCTATAGTGATTTTGGAACTAATAAAGAGTTCTTACAAGATCTATTAATTTTCTACTCATCAAAAGAGAAGAAGATGGTTACTTTAGACGAATACGTGTCTAGAATGCCAGAAGAGCAAAAGTATATTTATTATGCTTCTGGAGAATCAATAGAGAAAATTGCAAAGATGCCTCAAACAGAGCTAGTTTTAGATAAAGGATTTGAAATATTGTACTTTACAGAAGATATAGATGAATTTGCGATTAATATGATGATGAATTACAAAGGTAAGGAATTTAGGTCTGTATCAAGTAGTGATTTAGGCTTAGAAACCGATGAAAATGAAGATTCATCTAAATCCGATGAGAAGGAAAATAAAGAACTATTGGAAAAAATGAAGGAACTTCTCTCAAATAAAGTGAAAGATGTAAGAATATCTAAAAGATTAAAGAACTACCCAGTTTGTCTAGCAAACGATGGTGAGTTAACAATTGAGATGGAGAAGATATTAAACTCCTTGCCTAATAACCAGAATATAAAAGCAGAAAAGGTTTTAGAAATCAACATTAATCATGATGTATTTAAGGCCTTAAAAGATGCTTATGAATCAGATCAAGATAAGTTCAATTTATACACTGACCTTTTATATAACCAGGCTCTTCTTATTGAAGGTTTACCTATTGAAGATCCAGTGGAATTTACAAATAATATCTCTAAATTGATGGTTTAAGTATTTAATGATCTATATTTAACGATGGATTTGTTGTTAGATGTCAAATGAAGGGAGAGTCGCTAACTACCTAAAGTAGTTTTGTGACACTCCCTTTTTTTAATTAATAAGGGCAAACGGTATAATGGGTATTTTAACTTGATAAAATATAGGTTACAATAAATATATATGGTATATTTTTCTATATAAAGGACTGATTATTATGTTAGACGAAAAAAAAATACTCAAAATCTTATCAGACAATAAGGACACGATTAAAAAATATGGAGTAAAAAAAATTGGGTTATTTGGATCATACTTACGAAATGAACAAACTAACGAAAGTGATATTGATTTGATCGTAGAATTTGAAGCAGGACAGAAAACGTTCGATAATTATATGGATCTTAAGTTTGAATTAGAAGAATTATTTAAAAAGGAAATTGATTTGGTGATTGCTGAATCAATAAAACCTGATTTAAAACAAAGTATTTTGGGAAGTGTTAAATATGCCTAGCCACTTTCAAGTTATTTTCTTGAAAGTGGCTTTTTTAATAATAATATAATGAATTTAAGCTAAGCATAAATTACATATAATCCCAGTGACACGTAATATCTCTCTTTAGATAGTTGTTGATCAATTCTTATAAAATCTCAGAAGAAGCTAGAAAAATAATTTATAGTGGGAGACTTAAAAATGAATGTTATCGATATTAACAATTTAACTAAAAGGCTCAATAAGCTAAAAGTAAAGACGTCTTTTAGATTATATTCACGATGAAGATTTATTGGCTGTAAAAGATTTAATATTAAAAGAAAAAAGAGCAGGATATCAAGAAGAATTGTTAGAACTATTAGTTAAAGATATCAAAAGGATCTATAATTGTTAGGCGATTATAAGTGGAGGTAATAAAATGATCTTCAAAATCAAGTACATGTTATCGGGAAAATATAAATCTACCTATGAAGCTAAAATTATTCTTTGGCAAGATGGTAAAGTTAGGATTAGGGATGTGGATGGCAAAGAGTACACCTTAAAAGAAGAGAACATCACCAACATCACAGCATTGGAATATACTGTCGAAAAGGTTAATAAGGAAGAAGAGTATCAACAACAAGAGTTGTTTTGAAAAAAGAAAATTATTTGAAGTGTTAAGAAAATATATTCGGTATTCTAGTTTGGTATGTTCATCATAGCCTTACTTTCCTACTTAAAGAAGTAGACCTCTCTTGAGCTTGGAGGCTTAGGAGGTCACTTCACTTAAAGCATAAAGAGCTTGTAATGTTAAAAGATAAACTCAGCGATTGACAAATTGAAGGTACTTGTAAAGTATTTTACTGTGTTCAACATAATATGACATATTTTTCAAATTAAAAATGTTAATATGTAAATAATCTGTGGTTACTAGGTACAAGAGTACAACTTTTTAAAAAAACTTTATTGTTACCATTATTTGAATAAAGGGTGTTTTGCCATGATAAATGGAATTTATGAACAAGTAATCAATCGAATGATCTCCGAGTTATTAGAAAAAGATAATAAAGTTATAAAGAAAATGCCAATAGATCCAGCAGAAAAAAATTTAATTTTAGCAGAGTATATAAGTGGGTTGATTCGCGATAAGTTTAGACATTTGGATGATACTGATAAAGTAAATGCTCTTAATCAGATGATAGATTTGTTAAAAAAAATAGTTGCAGATGAAGATGTTAATGATTATTTGATTGAAGGAGTTGGCGAGCTTCTATTGGAAGTAAAAGATATTAAACCTTTTGAGTCAAAGTCGAATTTGATAAGACCAATTACTTCTATTGCTAGAAGCTCTTTATTTACAGGCTCAAAAGTTGAGCCTTCTCTCTTTGCAGAACTTAAGAAAGAAATCTTATCTGCTGATAGAATTGATATATTAGTATCTTTTATCAAATATAGTGGTCTTCGATTACTAATTGATGAATTTAGGGTGTTTACTCGGACAAAAAAACTTAGGCTCTTCGCCATCTAGTATTGGTATTAGAAAATACGAATAGGTTAATAGATGTTTTTACCTTACAGCCTATTCATAGTTTCTCTATCAAGACTCAACCCGTCAAGGAGAGCGCTTGACTGCCTGAGCCTTGATAGAGGATGTTCAATTAGGCTGTAAAGGAAATAAAATAACCTAATGAGGTTTAACATTAATATCTAACTTATTAGCAGTAGCATAAATCATGTAAATAAGATTGTTAATTGAGCGA
>NZ_MIJF01000012.1 GCF_001730235.1 Vulcanibacillus modesticaldus
GCTGGTTACGAATTTTACTTTGGAAGCCATACGATAATTGGATAAAGTTAATGGTTAAAGCACCAGGATAAAAATAGTTATTGTAAGTTGTTTTGTTTTTTTGTGAATAATTAAATCAAATAGTAATAATTGCCAAATGGACAGTGATCACCTTTAGTTGGTTACTGGTTCTTTGGTCGAAGTTTAGGAAAATATTGTTCAGAATATTGTGTGAACTAACCACTATAACTTTTATGCAACGCTATTGAAAAAAAATAGAAAAAACATTATATCTAGATTGTTGGGCAGGAAACAATAAATTACGCAATTTTTATTTAAATGCAGGCTTTAAATATATTGGTGAATTTCAAGAAGAAAGTTATTTTATTAGTGTATTTAAATATTAATAAAACATTATAAAAAAAATCACAAAAAACATATTAACATTTTACAGGAGGGAGGAAATCATGTTAAAAAAGATAGATCAATATCCATCTGACAAAAGAATTGCTGGAATACATAGTATTCCAATCACAGATGATGGATCAATAATCATGGTGTGGGATAAGAATGAACAAGGATTAACCACTATTGGAGGGAGATTAGAGAAAGATGAAGACATTGATAGAGCACTTGATAGAGAAACTATTGAAGAGGCGGGAATTATTTTAAAACCGAAAAGAATTCCCTTGGCTGCATGGTATTGGGAAAATACTAATACATGCACTGTTTTTGTGATAGCAAAAGTCGATAAATATGTTGAAATACCAGATGGATTTGAAACTTCAGGGAGAGTTATTGTTAATTTTGAGACGGCAAGACAAATGATTGCAAAGTTAGAAGGTGATAATAGTCCGCGAATTGAGATTATTAATTTAGCGGAACAAGCATATATAAATTGTTCGAAATTAGTTGAGAAGAGCAAAGAATAGTTATATCGATCGGGGATGAACGTTAGCCGCAAATATGCCATGGAGGGAAAAATATGAATGTAAACGAAAGTAATTCTAAGAAGCAAAAGTGGATAGGGTTAAACTCGGATGAAGTTCGTGACTTCTACAATCATTTTGGTAAAAAACAGGATTGGCAATCATTCTATGAAGGTCCAGCTATAAAAGAATTAGAATTATATTCCGAATTTCAAAATGCTCAAGCAATATTTGAACTTGGAAGTGGTACAGGTCAATTTGCTGAAAAACTACTTAGATCAGTTCTTTCTAAAGACTGTACATACAAAGGAATAGATATAAGTAGCACAATGGTTGACCTTAGTCGTAAAAGGCTAAAACACTGGTCTGAGAGAGTTAAGATTGACCATAAAGGGCTAGAGGGTTTGGCCCAGGAACCTCCGCAATTCTACGATCGATTTGTCTCAAACTATGTATTTGATCTCTTAAGTGAAGAAGATATTCACCTGGTCGTTGAGCAAGCACGTAGGATCTTAAAGATTAATGGCAGGATATGCCTAGTAAGTTTAACAAATGGAAATGAAGGTTTTTCTCGGCTGATTACTTACTTATGGGAAAAACTGTTTAGATTCAGGGCAAAATGGGTTGGTGGGTGTCGTCCCGTAAAATTAATTTATTATCTTGATTCGGAACATTGGAAACTAATTCATCACGGCAAAGTTAGCTCTTTCGGAATTCCTTCAGAAATAGTTGTTGCAGAACGTATTTCTTAAGTAGGCCCAAAAGAGGAACATAACATCGGCACGTTCCGACAGAAGGAATGGGAACAGATTATGTTATGGAAGTTAGGCACGATGATGATTCAATATATATTATTTTCCCTCACTTTGCCATTGAAGAAAATACAAAGAAAACAATACCAAGTAATAAAAACAATATAATTAAAAATGTTTCGATTGGTAATACAAACGCAAAATGGGTATATGAGAAGATAGAAGAATATAACGTAGAAGTTCCGTTATATCTATATACTATTAAAGATGAAATATATATAACAATTTCCTCTGCTAAATCATTTGAAGAAAAGGATTTTGAGAAAATAATGGGTTCTTTAGTTAAATTAGTTAATGATTAATAGGACATCAGCCCATTTAAAGCTTTAGAAAAAAATTGGAGTATTTAAAATGAATAATAAAAGAACATTAGGCATTCAAAAATCACTTGTTTAAATTATTTTAATCGATTTTACATAATTTAGAAGTAAATGTAATTAAAGGCGAATTAGTTAATGTAGTGATAAATAATATATAACATCAAATGATTGATCAACACAGAATCCATCGTTTGATGTTTTTTTATTTTTAAATAACGAGCATATTTTTGTTTGAGTAGAACGACAAAATATGCATCAAAGAGCTTACAATACATTTTTATTGTAAATCGAAAGTATAAATTATCTTTGTATTCAACTAAAGTGACAGGTAACTTGAGAAGCCTTTATCAATTTGTTTGCGTATAGAAGACTAGTAAAAATGAAATATGAGCCTATATGACAAGGGAGGAGTTTATGAGGAAGTTTTTAAGCATCTTATTAGTATTGGTCGTTTTAGTCATCGGAGCTATTCCTATTATCGGACTATTAAGCTCTGAACCACCTATACCGACCATAACCGTTGGAGACAAGGAGGTAACGACAGTACAAGGCTCTTATTGCTGGAGTGGACTGTTGAAGGCTAAGTGTGTCGATATGATTTCTCCGCCAGAGATTATTAAACATGCAGGTCTTAGACCTGTTGTTGTATCACCTGAAGCCCAATTGACAATAGAATTTAAAAACGAGCCTAAAAAAAATACATTGGGAGCAAATAGATGGATTAATAATGAAGAAACAGAAGTTGTCCAATTAAATGATAATGTTTTGACAGTGCCAAAAGAGAATGGTGTATATGTATACAATATTTTTGCAAGTTGGGAAAAAGGAAACTCAAGTTATGTGTTTGTCATTGAAGTTCGATAGGTCACTCTTGAACTAACGGGTGCGATAATCTGGGAACGTCGCAAATTGAGCAAGAGCTTGATTAGTTTAGAGGAGGTTTAACAAATGGTATGGATGAACATAGATAAACCAACAAAAAAATGCACTATTCATTCAGATGCTAATTGTACTTACGTCAAAAAAAAGAAAGAAACACTTTACAAAGGATTAATATATTGCCTAAGTGGATAAAAATATTTTATAATTCAATCATTTTTATTTTGTCAATTGGAGTAATGATAGCTCTATATGCATTTATACTTAAAGGTTAATTTAATATAACATTGATAACAAAATATCCACAATAAGATTACATATAGCATATTTTAAGCTGAAAATTAAAAATTTTCTAATAATAGGTTGATATCACGATATATTAAAGTTATATTAAATAAAACAGGAAACGTTGTAAATACGGTAATATTATACTCCATATTTTTTTAAGATGAATGTTACTAAAGTGGGAAAATATAGGAGGAGGTAATTTATGAAGATCAAAATTGGAGCAGATGAAATAATTCTTTGGTTACGTAAAAATGGAAAAGCTGTCAATAAACCAAACGATGGTTATGATGGACTTGGTTTAAAAATTTACGATTTGATAGTTAATCAGCTTAACGGAGTAAAAATTGATGATAATGTTCCTTCTTATTGGCCCGTTAATAGTAATTTTCATATTGGAGAAGACGAATTACCAAAGTCATCGGCTCAATATTTAATAGATATAGATAAATTAAAAGATTTATACACTAACATTTCAAGATGGTAATTTAGAAGAAATTTAAAAATATATATTATAAGTTTCTTTTAATAATCAAAATAATATCACTATGAGAGGTAGATGCTAAATGTTAAAAAGATGTATTATGATATTTCCAGAATTTAAAAATATGAATTTGATAGATCAAATAAGAGAAAAATATGATCCTCTGGCAAAGCATGTAAGACCACATATCACATTAGTTTTTCCTTTTGAAAGTAATATAAAGACGAATGAGTTAAAGGAGCATTTATTAAAAAGACTTGAAGGTATAAAACCATTTTATTTATCTCTAAAAGGGATCGTAACATCAAGAGCAAATGGCAATTATATATTTCTAAACATTGAAGATGGAAAAGAGAAAATAATAGAACTACATAATAATTTGTACACTGGTATCTTGGAGGATTATATACCTGATTGGTTAAGAAAAGTAGAATACTTTCCTCACATGACAGTAGGAAATGTTGCAAATGAAGACCAATATATAAAAGCGATTGAAGAGACAAAAAATTTTAACCACGTTTTTGAAACAATAGTAGATACAATAAGTGTAGAAATTATTGATGAAAATGAAGATTCAATTATCGAATTAAACATACCATTAGGATAAGTAGAAAATTTTTTAGGAAATGGTTTTAAGCTTGACGGATAACCCAATCGAAAAATTATTTATCTTTGGATACATACTCAATGATAGTGAATTGGATGAATATCGATACAATGTCAAGGTGAAAACATGGTTTGGTTTAACGGTAGATACATAGAGCATTCACATTGTAATAACATTAAAAAATAGAGGAGGAATAAAGTGAATTTCCTTATATTATTAGTTTTTATAGTTGTAATAATTGGCATACTTTATTCTAATCGAAAAGTAAATGAAAATTTATTAGTATTAAAACTTTTCGGGTACTATTTGCTAGGTGCTTTTTACTTAAATCTAAATGGACTTGTTATTCCAATAGGAATTATTATTAGTTTATTTTTAAAATCAAAGATAAATAGAAGTATAAAGCTAGGAGCTTCAATATTCGGTTTTATAATGATGATAATTGGGTTCTTATTTTAATGAGAAAATGCTAGTTTAAAAGTAGTATTCCTTATTAATAGCCATGATGGGAGGAGGAATAATCATGGCAAACGTTTATTTCTTTACAGGTTTTCCGGGTTTTATCGCATCGGCTTTGATTAAAAAAATTGTAAAAGAAGGGCATAAAATTGATCAAATTTATCTTTTAGTTTTACCTTCTATGTTGGAAAAAGCAAAACAAGAAGTTGATAAGATCGTAATAGAGTATAAAGTGAATCGAAATATTTTCAATTTTATTGTTGGGGATATTACCAAGAAAAATTTAGGCATTTCTCAAAATGTCAACAAACCTTTACAACAATCTGTAACTCACGTTTTTCATTTAGCTGCTATTTATGATTTAGCCGTTCCCAAGAACTTAGCTTATAACGTAAATGTGAATGGAACAAGATTTGTAAATGAATGGGTTCAAGAAATCACAACTCTTAAACGATATATTTATTTTAGTACTGCTTATGTTTCTGGAACTCGTGAAGGACGAATATTAGAGACTGAGTTAGATATGAAGCAATCATTTAAAAACCATTATGAAAGTACCAAATTTGAAGCGGAACTTCTTGTTCGTAAAATTATGAATAAAATTCCCACTACTATTATTCGTCCAGGTATTGTTAAAGGAGATTCAAAAACAGGGGAAACGATTAAATTTGACGGACCTTATTTTCTCTTAAACTTCTTTGATAAACTTAGATTCTTACCGTTTATTCCCTATTTAGGATTGGGGGAAGCTGAAGGTAACTTTGTCCCGGTTGACTACATTATTGATGCAACTGTTTATCTTGCTCATTTTAAAGAAGCTGAAGGTAAGACATATCATCTAACTGATCCTAAACCTTACAAAATGAAAGACATATATAGAATGACAATGGAAGCCTATCTGGGGAGAAAACCAATTGGTATGATTCCATTGTCTTTTGCTAAAGCCATGTTATCTTTATCTTTTATTAGAAAGAGGCTAAGAGTAGAAAAAGAGGCTCTAGACTATTTTACTTATAAATCAGTATATGATTCTACCCAGACACAAAAAGACTTAGAAGGTACGGGGATTTCATGTTCAGATTATAAAGATACGTTAAAAATGATGATTTCTTTTTATGAAAGATATAAAGATGACGAGACAAAGCAGTTAAAAATAAGATAGTATGGGGATGGTTTATATGGATAAAATCCAAAACTTAGTTAAAAAGCAGAAAAAATATTTTGAAACGGGGAAGACTAAAGATTTACTTTTTCGGATCAACAATTTAAAAAAATTAAAACTTGGCATCAAAAAGCATGAAAATCGGATAATTGAAGCATTAAAAGAGGAACTAAATAAATCTGCTTTTGAATCCTATACTTCAGAAATTGGATTGGTTTATGAAGAGATAAATCAAGCGATTAAACATTTGAAAAAATGGGTAAAACCAAAGAAAGTCAAAACTCCTATTACTCATTTTGGTTCTTCAAGTTATATTTATTATGAACCTTACGGTTTGACTTTGATTATTTCACCTTGGAATTATCCGTTCCAATTAGCGATAGCCCCTCTTGTTGGAGCAATCTCAGCCGGAAATTGTGCAATTATTAAACCTTCCGAACTAACTCCTAAAGTTTCTCAAATAATTAGAGAATTGATAGAAGAATCTTTTCATGAAGAATATATCGCTGTGGTTGAAGGTGGAGTAGATGAAAGTACAGCACTTCTTCAGGAAAAGTTTGATTACATCTTTTTTACTGGTAGTGTCCCAGTAGGGAAAATTGTCATGGAAGCGGCAGCTAAGTTTTTAACTCCTATTACATTAGAACTTGGAGGAAAAAGCCCAAGTATAGTGCATAAAGATGCCAATCTCCAATTAGCAGCCAAACGAATTGTGTGGGGGAAATATTTGAATGCTGGTCAAACCTGTATCGCACCGGACTATTTAATGGTTCACAAGAATGTGAAAAACAAATTAATAGAGTATATGAAAGACTATATTAAAGAATTTTATGGAACTGATTCGGCTAATAGCGAAAATTATGCAAGGATTGTTAATGAGCGACATTTTAATCGATTAGTTTCTTATTTACAAGATGGACGCATTTTAATCGGTGGAAGAACTGACAAAGATAAACTCTTTATAGAACCTACGATAATTGACCAGATCAATTGGGATTCGTCGATTATGAAGGAAGAAATATTCGGGCCTCTATTACCTGTTATGGAATATGAAGATGTGTATGAGGTTATAAAAATCGTTAATGAACATCCTAAACCACTAGCTTTGTATTTCTTTTCTAAGGACAAACATTTACAAAACGAGATTATCGATAAAATCTCATTTGGTGGAGGATGTATAAATGATACTGTATATCATTTTGCTTCGCCCCATCTTCCTTTTGGTGGTGTAGGTAACAGTGGAATGGGAAGCTATCATGGAAAAAGTAGTTTTGAACTTTTTTCACATAAAAAAAGTATCCTTAAACAAACCACGCTATTTGATCTTCCCTTTAGATATCCAACTACGAAAGATGCTTTAAAAAAAGTTAAGTTATTTTTGAAATAAGGTGTAACGTTCTACTTTTTATAATAATTACGTCAGATTAAATGAAGGCTCCACTTTAAGGATTGAGTTACTAAAAATGAAAGTAAGGTGATATAAAATTGGTTCGTACGCATACCTATACAAATAATGAAGAAATTGCAAATGCAATTACCCATGGGATAGGAGTTATTTTTAGTGTAATTGCAATGGTTTTACTAATTGATTTTGCGTTAGATAAAGGTACTTTATTATATACAATCAGTGTTTCAATATATGGAGTTACCATGTTTTCGATTTATTTGGTTTCTACGCTTCATCACAGTCTGAGAGGGAAAATGAAAGATTTATTTCAAATATTTGATCATTCATTTATTTATTTTTTTATCGCAGGAACATATACTCCAATTGTATTAAATGTGGTAAAAGGAAAAATTGGATGGATATTATTTGGAGTTGTCTGGGGGATTGCTATTTTTGGTACAGTCTTTAAAGCATTTTTTGTCAAAAAGTTTCTCTTTACTTCTACTATCTTATATATTTTGATGGGATGGATGATTGTTTTTGCCTGGAAACCTCTTATTAATGGATTACCCACAAATGGAGTTGCTTTGTTAATTATTGGAGGAGTTGTTTACACTATCGGAGCAATCTTTTACGTTTGGCGCGGGTTTCCTTATCATCATGCAGTTTGGCATTTATTTGTATTGGCAGGTTCAATTATTCATTTTTTTGCTATCCTACTGTATGCGCAATAAATGGTACCTGTAACTTTTGAAAACGTCGTGAATATCTCAATAATAGAGGTGTTGGTGACCGATAGTAATCTTAAGGGCTTTGAAAATTTGCAGAAGGGAGGGGAGGAAAATAATTTATTTTTTTCTCTTCATAACGATTACCTTCTCACTTATAGCTATATTTCGTAATAAAAAGCAAGAGTATCTAAAATTAACTTCTATAACAGTAGTTTTTTTCTCAATAGTGCATGCACTTCTTGTAGACCATTATTATACTGATAATAATACTATTTTTATAATATCAGTAATTGTTGGAGTTGTTTCATTCTTAGTCTATTTATATTCTGATACAGATATTAATTGGTGAAATAAGTTATTTATTAGTGGTAATATACATGTTTAATGTTCAAGTTGGCTATTCTCTTAGTAAGGAGGTGTGAAGATGACACTTAGGAATGTGATGCTACTCACAGGGTTGCTATTTATACTAAGTGGTTGTTCTATTAATTCCACCGACAATGATATAGATAATTCTAAAGAGTATATTAAAACTGATAACTATTCAAAAATGATTAACAATGGCTCTAATAAAAATGATGAACTAAGTTCGGTTAAGGATTCTGTTGAAACTGAAAAAGTTGACATTACTAATTTTGAAAAAATAGCCCAATTGAACAATGGTGAAGAGTTATATTATGGTTACTATGAAACTTCGTATGGAAAGTATATTGTGATTAAAAGAAATTCTGATATTAAGGTTATATCTAAAGGATTTCCTTCGAGACCAAAGGTAAGTCCCAATGGAAAAATGGTTGCTTTTATAGATGATTTAGATTTCGAAATGATTGGTAACTTGTTTATATATGATACAGTGTCTAAAAACAAAATAAAATTGACCAATTATAATTATAAACAAGAAAATACTGTCAAAGCACTTGAATGGTTAGATGATGATCATATACTATTAATAATTGGTTTTGGATATGGCACAATTACCCGGGGTGGTGATTTATATATTTATGATTTGAATAAAGAGGAACTTGAGAAGATATTAGATGCAGGAGAACGAAGGGAAATCGTCGATGTAAAGGTTAAAGAGGCAGATTTAAAACTTACTATTGTAGTGTGGACAGATGATAATTATACAGAATATGAATATATTGAAAAAATGGTACCAATTAAGGAACTAATAAAAAAATAATGAAGGGGTTATCTGAATGGAAGCTAGAATTAGTTTGATTACTATTTGGACAGACGATTTAATTCCTATGAAAGAATTTTATCATAATGTATTAGGTTTTAGTATAAAAAATGACCTAGGAGAATATATAGAATTTGATAATGAAGGTGTAAGATTTGCACTTTGTAGTAGAAAGGTTATGTATGATTATAATGAAGATTATAAAAAACAAAGTATTGGGCAGTCATTTGAATTGGCTTTTCCATGTAAAAATCCAGAAGAAGTTGATGCATCATATAAAGAAATAATTTCAAAAGGCGGAATTCCTATTCTTGAACCACAAAATATGCCTTGGAACCAAAGAACGGCATTATTTGCTGATCCAGATGGAAACATACATGAAATTTTTGCTGATTTAAAATAATTTTTAATATTAATAAATGGTTATTTGAAGCCCATAGTTTTCAAACAATATTGAAGGTACAAAATTTAAGTGAGTATTTGATATGGGGGCAACTATGAAAAATAAGGTTAAACAAGCATATGATAGATTGTCGGTAAGATATGAACATGAGGATGAAAAGTATAATGTTTACAATAATTATTATGAACGGCCTGCCATGATAAAGCAGCTACCTGATAATTTGAAAGGTTTAAAGGTTTTAGATGCGGGCAGTGCAGCAGGATGGTACACTGAATATTTGATTAATCAAGGGGCTATACCAACTGCAATTGATATTAGTCCAGAGATGGTTGCTGCCACCAAAAGACGTACTAAAGAAAAAGCTGAGGTCTTATGTTGGGATTTAGCAGAAAAGCTTCCATTTAAGGATAATACTTTTGATATTATAATTAGCTCGTTAACACTACATTATTTAAAAGATTGGGATAATACATTTTTTGAATTTTCTAGAGTTTTAAAACCAAATGGGATCTTTTTATATTCAGTACATCATCCAATAATGGATATATCAATCTCTGAAACGAAAAAATATTTAGAAACAGAATTGTTAACTGATCATTGGAAATATGGAAATGAGAAAATAGAAGTTGTATTTTATAGAAGACCTTTACATCAAATAATAAATACAACATTGAAATCCTTTTATTTGGAAGAATTAATAGAGCCAAGTCCAAGAGAAGAACTAAAAAAGAAGATGCCAGATTCATATTATCAACTTTTACAAAGGCCTAATTTTTTAATAGTAAAATCGATAAATTCGAAGAAGAAATGATTCATTTACAAAAAAAGTGAGAAAATAAAATAATAAAAATGTTTTCAGAGGAGTTAATCATGGATAAATATCTAATTAATCGCCAAAAGCACCGGTTCATCGAAGCTGAACTAACTAAGCATTATCAAGCGGGTAGAATTACAGAAAAACAGCTAAATGATATGCTTGATACTTATCAGGTCAAAGAAGGATTAAATTTTATTAAGGTTCTTGTGACTGTTGGAGCAATCCTAATTGGTTTGGGGATTTTGAGTCTGATCGCAAGCAATTGGCAACTTATTATTAAACCTATAAGGTTATTGTTAATTGTTTTTGGCTATATAACAGCAAGTATCATTGGTTTCGATATCCAAGCGAAGTATCCGAAAACCGGTCGTAGTCTAATATATTTAAGTTTTCTGATTTTTGGTGCTGGGATTTTTCTTATTGGTCAAATGTTTAATTTTGGTGGCCGTTTTACTACTGCATTTTTGCTTTGGGCGATTGGTATTTTTCCTTTGACGACTCTAATTAGAGATCGATTGGCATTAAGTTTTGTGCAAATATTGTTACTAGTGTATCTAAATGGACAGTATGTATATGATGATTACCCAATCTTTTTAATCATCCTAATCCCCTTGTTATATTACGTACAAAAATTTTTTACAGGATCTTTTAATCTCTTTTTAACAAATACAATCGTACTCAATTTAATTTGGTATACCTTAGATGAAGGATTAAATTTAAATAATGATTTAATTGTTTTAACGTTTTTTATGATTGGATTACTAATGTTTTATATGCCTAATTTCAAAAAATATCAAGAGATCTTCCGTTTTCAAGGTAATCTTTTATTTGGGTTGATGGGGTTGCTGCTTACTATTAAAAGTTCGTGGGACTTTATTAATCTTAACAATTATCCAATTAACATTATTTTCACGATTATTTTTATCGTTTTTCTGTTATCTTTAGTTAAAAAAGAAAATTTATTGGCATTGTTATTTGTTGGTCTCATAATTTTACGTTTTTATTTCGATACGTTTTACAACTTTTTACCAAAATCGCTTTTCTTCTTAACAGGAGGTATTTTGCTTTTAGGTTTTGGTTTTTATTTCGAACGGAAAAGAAAGTTAACAAGGGGTGAAGGAAATTGAAAAATAGATCTAGAATATATATCATTGCCATAATTTTCCCTATAATAATTTTGTTAGCAATGAGTTTCCTTCCGGTTATGACCTATTTATATGGTATTGATATCTTGTTGACTACACAGCCTTTAGATCCTAGAGATCTGTTCCGTGGTGACTACGTCTCCTTGAGATTTACTATTAATGAAGTAGACCGTTCTTTGTTTCCTGATGAATTAAAATTTGAACCAACTTTTGAAGAATATCGAAATAAAGATCTTTATGCAATATTAACTAAAAAAGGGGAGTATTATGTGGTCGATCGGTTAAGTTTTACCAAACCACAACATCCATATTATTTAAAGGCAAAGGTTAACCTTTACGCCCCATTAAATGAAGAATATCTTAGAACCGTCTACGTAAATTACCAAATTGACAGATATTTTGTTCCCGAAAGAACCGGAAAAGATTTAGAAGAGTTAGCTCGAAAGGGACAATTAGTTGCTCGAGTGAAAATCTGGCGTGGTTATCCATTATTAATCTCGGTTTTTCCGAAAAAAGTTTAAATAATATTTACAAAAGAAAACAAGTGTTAGAGAGGAGGCAGGAGTTTGCAGGAGCTTACTTTGAAAAATGGCCAAAGTTTGATTATTAGAACAGCAAGAAAAGAAGACGCCCAAGCATTGCTTGATTATATTAATATCGTTGCTGCTGAAACAGATAATCTGACTTTTGGTAAAGGGGAATTTGAACTAACAGTTGAACAAGAGGAAAAAGCGATAGAAATTTTTGACCAATCCGATAACAGTATCTATTTGGTAGCTGAGATCGATGGAGAAATTGTTGGTTCTTTAACTTTTACTGGTGGAAAAAGACCTAGAACAAAACACTTTGGAGAATTTGGAGTAAGTGTCTTGAAAAAATATTGGGATCAAGGCATTGGCCGAAAGTTGATAGAGTATCTGATCACGTGAGCGGAAAAAACAGGAATTATCCGTAAAATAAATTTGAAAGTACGTACAGACAACGAGCGGGGAATTCATCTGTACGAAAGTCTTGGTTTTAAAAAAGAAGGTACGATTAAGAGAGTCTTTTATATAAACGGCAAATTTTATGATGTTTATGAGATGGGAATTGAAATAGATTAGATAATTAGGAGAGTTACTAATGGCAGAAAACAATAGGAAAACACAACCAGTATTATATAGTGAAAGAACTATTCTACGAATGCCAAGGATTGAAGATATACCTGCTATTTTAGATTTTTATCATACTAACAGAGCTTATCTTGCACCATTTGAGCCTATTAGACCAGATGAGTTTTATACTGAAGAATTCTGGCGTAAAGATATTTTACAAAGACATGAAGAGTTTAATAGTGATCGTTCGTTACGAATGTTTATTTTTGATAAAGCGGAACCTGGTAAAGTTATTGGTTCTGTGAATTTTAATCAAATTGTCCGTGGCGTTTTTCATGCTTGTTACTTAGGATATAATTTAGCTGAAAATATGCAAGGTAAAGGATTAATGACTGAAGCTCTGACGGTTGCAATTGATTATGTGTTTAATGATTTGAATTTGCATCGCATAATGGCCAATTATATGCCGCACAACCGTAGAAGTGGAAATGTTTTAAAACGTTTAGGCTTCACAATCGAAGGTTACGCCCAAAATTATCTATATATAAATGGTAGATGGGAAGACCATATTTTAACAAGTTTAACAAATCATAAGTGGGTTTCAAAAATATAGTCATAACTGCAAAACCATTTTTTGAATCTAAAGGATTTCAAGTTATAAAAAAACAGAAGAAGAATGTAAAAGGTACAGAATTCATTAACTTTATTATGAAAAAAGTAATAAAATGATCGGAAATTACGAAAAGGAGTTGGAAAATGGTATCGAGATTGTTGCTATTAAGGTTGTTTGAAGCTTTTTCGATTCAGCGTTGGAATGATAGAATTCGTCCTGTTGAACTAACAGAAATGGATAAGCAGGGTCTTAAAGCGATGCTTGCATATATATTTGCGAAAATAGAAGAAGAAAAAGGACATAAGATTGATTGGAATTATATAATTTATGGCTCTTTATTTGCATTAATGAAAAATATAGCCTTGTCCGATATCAAAGCACCAGTTTTAAGTAAGATTAAGCAAGACCATCCCGAGTCATATAAAGAACTGAACAAATGGGTTGTTAATCAATATAATCCATTAATTCAAGATGAATCTTTGATAGAACGATTTGATGAATTTCTAAATAGAGACGAGACAGTGGACAACATTAATCTTCGCATACTAAAAGCAGCACATAAATATTCAACATATAGAGAGTTCGAAATCATTAAAATGGTAAACCAACCTAGTAAACAGTTAGAAAAGATTGAACAAGATCTGGTCACAGAAATTAAGCAATATTTTGATATAAATGGATTAAAAGAAATGTACATGAAAAAAGATCTTTTTGAAGCTATAAACTTAATCGAACAATTAAGATTTCAAACACGTTGGAGTCAAACTCCTCGAGTACCTAGAACATCGGTATTAGGTCATTCAATGCTTGTCGCAAGTTTAATGATTTTTCTGTCAAGAGAAGTAAGTGCCTGTGATAAAAGACTATATAATAATTTTTATGCTGGATTATTTCATGATCTTCCTGAGGCGGTTGTGCGTGATATAATTTCGCCAGTTAAAAGAGCAACATTAGATTTGCCTGAGATTATTAAGGAAATAGAGGAAGAGGTTTGTAAAGCTGAACTTTATCCCAAATTGCCAAAACTGATCGTTGAAGAGTTGTACTATCTGATTGGGATTGGAATCAAAGGTGGAGATGAATATTCTAATAGAATAAAAGAAAATGGCAAAGCTAGAGTATTATTCGAAAATGAAAAAATTAGTGAATTCAACGATGACAAGTATTCTCCTTTAGATGGAAAGTTAATAAAACTAGCAGATGAAATAGCTGCTTTTTTAGAAGCAGATCAATCGATTAAACATGGTATTGTTTCGAGACACTTACATGAAGGAAGAGAACGAGTTCGTCTTAAATATATTGAAAATTCCCAAATTAATGATGTTAATGTGAAGGAGTTTTTCTTAAGTTTTGATTGATAGAAATTAGGAAAGTGGGATGTTTAATGAAGAAAACTGCTTTTAATGAAATCATTTTCTATATCATTTTACCATTAGTTATTTGGAGAAATGGTAGGGAACTTCTTGGTGATTATTATGCGATGTTATTATCTACTCTCCCAGGTTTGATTTATACTATTTATAAGTTCTTTAAAGAAAAGCAGTTTAGTAAGACAGGAATGTTTATCTTAATAAGTCTATTGATAGGAACAAGTTTGGATTTAATAGCTGATTCAGCGGAATGGATATTATGGAATGGAGTTTATTTAAATTTTGGATTTACAATATTTTGGCTAATCACTATCATGATTAAGCAGCCTATGGCAATGTATTTTTTTATTGATTATGCATACTTAAGAGGAATTCCGAGGGAAGAAAGTTATCAACTATATCGCAAAAAAGAAATTTTCCCATATTTTCAATATTTGACTGCATTTTTTGCTTTCAGAGATATTCTCCAAGCTGTGATTAAGATTTTTTTGATAAAAAGATATGGTGTGGATGGATTTGAATATATTCTCCTAATCATGAAGATAACAAGTTGGGTTTTCACAGGGTTAATGTTCTTAGGAATCTATTACATAATTAGGAAAATTAACGAATATGTTAGAGAGAATAAAAAAAGAGCAGAAAATATTGCCGCTACCATGCGGCAATAGCTCCGTCTGTTCGTGGTTCTGTTCCTCCAAATAAAACACCGGTCTTTGGATCTCTCCAAATGATTTGTCCTCTTCCAAATCCACCTGATTCTAAAGCAACTTGAATCTCATGCCCCTTTCTAGATAGTGCTTGTGCAATATGTCCCGGGAAACTGTGTTCAACTATTACTTTTTTTCCTTGGGTCCACTGCCATCTCGGAGCATCTAAAGCGGCTTGTGGGTTTAAGTGGAAGTCGATTGTATTCATGATGATTTGTAGATGCCCTTGAGGTTGCATATAACCACCCATGACACCAAAAGGGCCAACAGCTTCTTGACCTTTAGTAAGAAAGCCAGGGATAATTGTATGGTATGACTTTTTGTTTGGTTCTAACCGATTTGCAGCAGTTTTGTCTAAAGAAAAATCATACCCTCTGTTTTGCAATGCTATGCCGGTACCGGGTACAACGAGTCCCGAACCAAACCCCATATAGTTGCTTTGAATGTACGAAACCATATTTCCTTCATCATCAGCGGTTGCTAAATAAACTGTGCCACCCTTTGCAGGTGCTCCAGCTTCTGGATAAATAGCAGTATCGGTGATCAGACTTCTTCTTTCTTTGGCATAAAGGTCAGATAGCATATCATTTACTTTTACTGACATTTTCGCTTTGTCTGTAATATATTTTTGACCGTCAACAAAAGCTAGTTTCATTGCTTCAATTTGTTTATGGTAGGTATCCACACTATCTCTAATGGCAAAATCAAAGCCTTTTAATATATTTAGAGCTAATAGAGCAACTAATCCTTGTCCGTTGGGAGGGATCTCCCAAACATCATATCCGCGATAATTAATCTTGATAGGTTTTACCCATTCAGCTTGATAATCAGCTAAGTCATCTGCTGATAAAAAACTATTATATCGCTTTGAAAATTTGTCAATCTTTTCAGCAATTTCTCCTCGATAAAAAGATTCTGCATTAGTTTCGGCAATCGACTTTAGAGTTTTAGCGTGATCGGGAGAGCGCCATAACTCACCGATTTTAGGTGCTCTATCATTGGGAGCGAATGTATCAAACCAATAGGAAAATTCTTCGCCTTTGAGCTGTTTAAAATTATTGTAAGCTATTTTCCAATACTTGCCCAAAACAGGGGAAATAGGATAGCCATTTTCCGCATAATCAATGGCAGGTTTAAGCACTTTAGTTAATGGTAGTTTCCCAAATCTCTTCGATAATTCCGCCCATGCACTTGGTACACCGGGAACGGTGACAGGTAGCCATCCATATTTAGGCATGTTGTCATGGCCGAGCTCCTTAACTGCATCAATAGAAATACTTTTTGGTGAGGGACCACTGGCATTAAGACCATATAATTCACCTTTTATCCATACTAATGCAAAGGCATCTCCACCGATTCCATTTGAAGTTGGTTCAACAACCGTTAAACATGCTGCAGTAGCTATTGCAGCGTCAATGGCATTACCTCCTTCTTTGAGAATATCTAAGCCAGCTTGTGCTGCAAGTGGTTGAGAAGTTGCTACCATTCCTTTTTGAGCAATTACCGTCGATCTTTGAGAAGGGTAGGGGTAATATAGATAATCCAGATTCATAATTATTAATCTCCTTTTGGTTTATTGGAATTGTTTACTAGTTTATTAGTAATCTATTTCCACAAAAAAGTATTTTTACCTGCCTAACATTACTAGCCTTAGACTAGTTTTTAAATCATACAACTCTTATACTTAATATTTATTTCAAGCACATGATATGATAGATTCTATAATGGATGAAGATGATGTATTTGATGTTAATGGACTTACTGAATATGATAAAAAGGTACTAATTCATATGTGAATTAGCACCTTAAGTTGCTTTTTTATCCTAAAACAGCACTATCAAGGGCGAACTGTTCCCCTCTAAGTTTTTCAAAGGCATCGATCAATTCTTTAATTGTCATCTTTTTCTTTTGTAATTCATCCAATTCTAGTATAATCTCTCCTTGATGCATCATGATTAATCTATTCCCAAGTTTTAAGGCATGTTCCATATTATGAGTTATCATCAAGGTAGTTAATTTTTCATTTTGAACAATTTTTTTCGTTAATTTGTTGATTAATTCTGCTCTTTTAGGATCCAAAGCAGCAGTATGTTCATCCAATAGAAGGACTTTTGGTTTTGTAAAGGTAGCCATTAGTAAGCTAAGCGCTTGCCTTTCACCACCTGATAATAACCCAACTTTTTGTTGCAAACGACTTTCGAGATTCAGTTCCAATAGTTCCAATGAAGACTTGAAAAACTCTTTTTTCTGATTATTTAAAGCTAGACGTAAGCCTCTCTTTTGACCTCTTTTGTAAGCCATAGCTAAGTTTTCTTCAATCGTCATATTAGGGGAAGTACCAGCTAATGGGTTTTGGAATACCCTTCCAATATATTTTGCTCTTTGGCTCTCTTTTAGCTTAGTTACATCTTTACCATCGACTAAAATAGTGCCGCTATCGATATTAAAGACACCTGCAATGGCATTCATTAAAGTAGATTTACCAGCCCCATTGGTACCGATTACGGTAACAAAATCTCCTTGATGTAACTTAAGATTTATATTATTTAAAGCACGCTTTTCATTGACGGTATTAACATTAAATGTTTTGGATACATTCTCAACTCTTAACATCTTGCTACCCCTTTTAATTATTTTCTGTTGAAATTTGTTGTGCATGGTAATTCTTCTTATTAACCTTTCTCTTTTGCCAAAAAATATTTTTCCCTATTTTTGAGTGTTGGGGCAGAGTCAATGACAAAATAACTAAAAATGCAGTAATTAATTTCATATCTGTTGGACTAAGCCAAGGTAAATATAAAGATATTGCAATCACAATTCGATAGATAATTGCCCCTCCGATTACCGCAAAAGTAGATCTTTTAATTGATTTTGATCCAAAGATAACCTGACCGATTATTACTGAAGCCAATCCAATTACAATCATCCCAATCCCCATCTGAACATCCGAGTAGCCTTGGTATTGGGCCATCATGCCACCAGACAATCCAACTAAAGCATTAGATAGAATCAAGCCAATTAATGTTGAATTATCTGTATTTACACCAAGGCTTTTGATCATTGCAGGGTTATCACCTGTGGCCCTGATTGCCAGACCTAAATCCGTCTGTAAAAACCAATCTATTATTTTCTTTATTAAAAGGATGAAAAGGAATAGTACAATTGTGTTAATCCATTGATTAACCCAACTTAACCATTCACTATTTCCAAATAATTGAGTCAATTGCGGTTTAAGATTATTTAACGGTGTAAAAATAGTGTTTTTTCTAAATAAGGATAAATTAGAAGTTCCCATAATTTTCAAATTAACTGAATATAAAGCTGTCATCGTTAGGATTCCCGCCAATAAACCATCAATTTTGGCCCTTGTATTTAGCAATCCTGTTATCAGACCGGCAACTCCACCAAATATACCTGAAAATATCAATGCTATAAAAGGGTTTGTTCCTTTGACAATCAATAAAGCAGATATGGCAGCCCCCATCGGGAAGCTACCATCAACTGAAAGATCAGGGTAATTAAGTATCCTAAATGCTATAAAAACTCCTAATGCCATTATGGCGAAAATTAAACCTTGTTCTAATGAACCAATAATTATGCCCACCAATATCCACTCCTAAGAAGTAAACTCTAGTAATCAATACTATTCAAAAATTTCATCAGCTTTTTCTAATAGCTTTTCAGGAATTTCTACTCCCATCCGTTTAGCTGCATTTAAGTTAATGTATAATTTCATATCTTTTTGTGTTTCAATTGGCATATCTTCAGGTTTGCTTTCATTTTTTAGGATTTTGATTGCCATTTCTCCGGTTTGATAGCCAAGTTTATAATAATCTAGTCCATATGTTATTATGCCACCACGTTTAACAACTTCACCTTCTCCAACAATAACAGGAATTTTATTATTTTCTGCTACTGATATTACAGCTTCTAAACTAGCTACAACGGTATTGTCTGTAGGGACGTAAATGGCATCAACCTTCATTGCTAATGAATCTGCCGCTTGTTTAACTTCAGTACTACTTGTAATACCAACTAACTCTAATTCTAAACCTAATTCAGAAGCTACAGTTTTAGCAAGGTTTACTTGTACTTCTGAATTAGGTTCCCCAGTATTATAAATAATTCCTATAGTTTTTGCTTCAGGCTTAATCTTTTTTATTAAAGCTAGTTGATCTTTTACTGGGTTCATATCCGTAGTCCCAGTAATGTTAGTACCTGGTTTTTCCACTGAGTTCACAATTCCAGCAGCAACGGGATCTGTTACAGCAGTAATTACAATGGGTATTGAATCAGTCTGCTGTGCAGCTGCTTGGGCTGATGGGGTTGCTATTGCAAAAATCATATCCTTTTTATCATTAACAAATTTTTGAGCGATCGTAGTTAATGTATCTCTACTACCTTGGGCATTTTGATAATCAAATTCAACTTGTTTGTTATCTTCGTATCCTGCATCCTTTAGGGCGTCGATAAATCCTTTTCGGGCATTATCTAAAGCAGGATGTTCAACTATTTGAATAATACCAATTTTTATTAAACTTTGCTCTGGTTGATTAGCTGAATCTGATGAACACCCTACAAATAGTAAAAGGGTAGTCAAAACAAAAAACATAATTCCTATTTTCAATAATTTGTTCATTTAAAAACCACTCCCATTTCTTTATCAAATAGAATGATGACAATTTTTAAGCATATAAACTTACTTTCATGCTTAAAAACTTTTAAGCTTTTATGTATAAAAGTTACGATGATATTAATATATCAGAAAAAAGTTTTTTACACAATAATTTTTTAGATATTATTTGGTAAATTAGCATATGGATTTTATATGGGGGGTGAAAATTATGAGATATGTGGCACAAAAGGGAGATACAACTCTTAAAATAGCTAATCGATTTGGTATTACTTTAAATGCCTTATATATAGCAAATCCGCAACTGGAGAGGGGGGAGTATATATATCCCGGACAGTTAATTGAAATTCCACAAAATTATATTAATCAATATGTTGTTCAGCCAGGGGATACCTTACATTTAATAGGCGAAAAGTTTGGTATTACAGTTTCTGAACTAACAAAGGCAAATCCGCATTTTAATGGAAAAAATAAGATCTATTCTGGTCAAATAATCTTCATACCTCGACCGATAAAAAAAGGTATTGTTCAAACCAATCATGAATATGGTTACAAAGATATGGTTGCCGATTTAATAGCGCTAAAAAAGAAATATCCTTTTTTACACTACGAAGAGATTGGAAACTCGGTGATGGGGAAAACAATTTATGCTATTCGACTTGGAAAAGGGGATAAAATGATTTTTTATAGCGCCGATTGGCATGCAAATGAATATCTAACAGCACCATTGTTAATGAAATTTGTTGAGGATTATGCTAAGCACTATGAACAAAAAAGAACATTAAATGGTTACGATATAAACTATTTATTCAATAATGTTACTATCTGGTTAGTGCCCATGGTTAATCCAGATGGTGTTGAACTTGTACAAGAGGGGATTACTCCTGATCATCCTTATTACCAATCTGTTCTTAAGATTAATAATGGTTCAAGAGACTTTAGAGAATGGACAGCTAATATTCGTGGAGTTGATTTGAATCATCAGTGGCCAGCTGATTGGGAGAATGTCAATGCCAGAAGTCCTCAGGTTCCTTCTCCTAGTAAGTATGGTGGATATAGACCACTAACAGAACCAGAAGTAAGGGCGATCTATAATTTTACCAAAGGAAATGATTTTAGCATGGTAATTCCATTTCACTCCCAAGGACGTGAAATTTTTTGGGGATTTAAAGGTTTAGAGCCGAAAGAATCAGTTAAGATTGTTAACAGATTTGCAGTTCTGACAGGGTATATTCCCGTGCGAAATGCATATAACGGGGCAGGTTTTAAAGATTGGTTTATTCAAGAATTTAGAAGACCAGGATTTACAGTTGAAGTGGGGAAGGGGTTGAATCCATTATCGATTAGTAAATTTTCGATGATTTATCGCAATAATTTGTCATTATTATTAGAAGCCCCGCTTTTAATCAGTCACAAATAAAATCTATTCGTATTAATCATTATTTAAGATGGATTCTACAGCTCGTTCATATGAAAATTCATTCTGGGAAAGATAAATTAATATTGATTTTTTTGGGAATAATTGTTTAACAATTTCATTCTTATCATAACCTTTTTGGTGTAAATCAAGGATAGTATTTTTTAGCTCTAATAGATAGTCTAATTTATCTTGTAATTTTTGTTTTCCATTTGCTAATTTACCACTGTGAGCACAGAAGATGTAGTCTATATCTAAATCGAGCAATTTTTTTAATGAAGAGATTGTTTTAGGGATAGATTCAAACGATAAAAAAAGTTTTGGCTTTTGAGTAATATATAAATCTCCGGTGAAGAGCCAACCATTTTCAGCTTCGTAAATACTGATGTGATCGTCTGAATGTCCAGGTGTTTCGATTATTTGGAATTGGTAATTATTTGTTTCGATTAGATTTGGAAATGGCTCTGCGTGAAAAGGAAGACGATTTCCCCAAAATAATCTTCTATATAGGGGATATTTCCCTCTTTCTTGTGCATAATCTAGAGATAGATTGTGCACATAGATAGGTACTTGTTTATTTTTCCACCACCAATGGGCATTGCCAGAATGATCTTCGTGGATATGGGTAAGTGCTATTTGCTCAACTGATAATTGTTCAAAAAAAGGAAGTAGTTGCTTAAAAGTGCTGTGTGCTCCTGTATCAATTAATAACCCATCTATTTCATAGACATATACCTTCTTAAAAACTCCTAAACGTTTAACCTTAGCTTCAAACGATTTAACTTGATTCATAATTTTGTCCTCCACAACAGAAATGAATGTTCATTCAACCATTATCAACACTATTATATACAAATAAAAATTTTTTTAATATCTGAAAAAGAATTTTAAAAATCAAATAAGCTTAATTGATTATGTTTTAAAGACTCTGTATCACGTTCATAGACTTGATCTTCCTTCTCTAGTTTTCCTAGTAATAGTGGAGAGTTTTTATGGTGAAAATGACGATTTTTAATGACAGTTTCTCTATTAAAGTTTGCATAACAATATAGACATTGATGATCACAAGAATTATAAGTTCCGATATCTATGCTGGTTATACATCCACAAGAATTTCTTTGGTTTTTATCTTTATTGGCCGCAATTTGTACGCCTAGTAGATCAGTAATTAATTCTCTATCAATACAATGCCCTCTATCAATTCCTACTTCAGATAAATCAAGGGGTTCGGAACAAGCTTCAATTGTTAGATTGTGCATTCTTGCTATCTTAGCTATCTTTAAAGCTATATCTCTTATATCATCCTCATTAATTTGTTTAATATTTAAGTGTTTAGTGTTTCGCTCAGTTTTTTTATAGAGACTTAGAAAGCTAATTACTACTTTGTTTGTATGATTTTTCAGTCGGTTAGCTAAATAAGCAAAATATTCATAATGGTATTTTTTATCTATTTGATCGGTTAAAAATATTGGATCATATCTCCAAATAACTCTATTTTTGCCTATTTTTTCGGATAATTTGATAAAGGTTGTAATAACTTCAGACTTTTTTGGGACGTTTTTTTCGATTGATTTGTCGTAAGAATTAAGGGTAAATTGAAAATAATAATTGTATTCTTTAAGTAAATCCAATTTATTAAGCATTTTAGTTGGGTTTTTTGTCCAAAAAACGATCATATCTACAACATCAGGGGTTAATTTCACTTTGCTAACATGATGATAATTGTAAGGGTTCCTGACTAGTACATATCCTTCCTTGATTCTATTAAAAAACCAATCACTATAAAATGCAGGTATATCAGTTCTCCTGCTAGCACTGATGATCATCTTACTCACTCCAGAATTCCTCAAGAAATATCCAATGTTTTAATTGATTCCAATTTTATCATAAATTTTGTCTTAACTTGGATCAACTTCATTATTTCACAACTCCCTAAAGTTTACTGATTAGATATTTTGATCAGGTAGTCAATATATTAGATTTTATATTGCGTAGTGAGGATTAGTATGATATTCTAGTTCTTGCAACAACAAAATAAGACAGTTCGAAATCCATCCTGTCTATAAACAAAACTAGGACAATACTACCGTCTTAGGGTAGTTTTTTTGTTTTAGGGCAGTTGTGCCTTTTTTTTATGTAAAGTTGCTTTAGCAATTTTTTCTTGTGAAATGGAGGAAAACAATGCGAAGAATTGGCTTAACTACCACAGTTCCAATAGAAGTTCTAATAGCAGCCGGATATCATCCAATTGACCTTAATAATCTTTTTATCACCTCAGAAGATTATGGAAAATATATCGACATCGCCGAAAGAGATGGTTTTCCCAAAAGTTTATGTGCTTGGATAAAGGGAATTTACGGGGCTTGTATTGAGAATGGGATAACAGAAATAATTGGAGTAATGGAAGGAGATTGTTCAAATACTAAAGTACTCATTGAAATCTTAAAACAAAAGGGCATAAAAGTTTATCCATTTTCATTTCCACACACACATAAAGAAGAAGATGTTGAACAAGAAATTAAAAAGTTTATGGAAATCTTTGGTGTGGAATACGAAGAGGTAGAGAAAGTAAGAACTCGTTTAAATAAAATTAGAGCTCTAGCTAAGGAATTAGATAGGTTAACCTATATAGATAATAAAGCAGATGGTTTTGAAAACCATTTATATTTGGTGAGTTTAAGTGACTTCAACGGGGATGTTGAAGCTTTTGAAAATGAGCTAATGGATGTAATTGATAAAATAAAAGGAAGGAAGGCAAAAAAGAAAAAGTTAAGATTAGGATTTATTGGAGTTCCTCCAATGACTGGAGACATTTATGATTTTGTAGAAAAATTTAATGCTCATTTTGTCTATAACGAAGTTCAACGGGAATTTGCTTTTCCAAGAGCTGATAAAGCAGCTAATATTTATGAACAATATTATGATTATACCTATCCATACGATATAGAATTCAGATTAAAAGAAATTAAGAAACAGATCAAAGAAAGAAAAATAGATGGTATCATCCATTATACACAGGCATTTTGTTATCGAGCTTTGCAAGATATCATCATTAAGGATGAATTAGATGTGCCTGTATTAAATATAGAAGGCGATAAACTTAATAGACTAGATGCAAGAACAAAGCTTAGAATTGAGGCTTTTCTTGATATGCTGTCAGATTTAAAGGAGGAGCCTAAATGAGAATATTAGGTATTGACTTAGGTAGTAGAGAAGTAAAAATAGTCTTGATGGAAGATGACAAGATTATAAAAAAACAAAAAATAAGCACTATGTCCTTTTATCGGGATTATTGTAGTTATGATGGCAAAATTATCGTTGATTTAGACAAATTACAAATAGGTCACGTTGATAAAGCAATTTCTACAGGCTATGGTAGGAACAACACCGACTTAAATAAATTTATAACGATTAATGAGATAAAGGCTCATGTTTACGGTGCATTTTATCAAACTGATTTAGAAGAATTCATTTTATTAGATGTAGGTGGCCAAGATGTTAAAGTTGTTAAAGTAGAAAAAAGAGTTAGTACCGACTTGGAATTGAATGATAAGTGTGCGGCTTCCTGTGGTAGATACTTAGAAAATATGGCAAATGTTTTAGAAATTTCCCTCGACGAAATGAGTAAGTATTACGAAAATCCTGTAGGACTGAATTCCACCTGTGCAGTATTCTCTGAATCTGAACTTATAGGGAAAATAGCTGAAGGTGTTAGTCTTGATAGTTTATGTGCTGGGGTAAACTATTCCTTATACAAACGGTTAAAACCTCTATTGACTAAATTTAAAGGAAGAAAGTTAGTTGTAAGTGGGGGAGTTGCTAATAATACAGCAATAATTGAATATCTAAAAAACGACTATGATGAGGTTATACGTGTAGATGATCCTCAATTTAATGGTGCGATAGGTTGTTGTTATTACGGAAGCAGATTTTTAAAATAGCACTTATTATTAAAAGTAATTTAGGAGGTATTATATAGATGTATGTTTTAAAAGCTGAGCATAGTTTTGATAGTGCCCATTTTCTTGCCAATTATGATGGGAAATGTGGTAATATCCATGGACATAGGTGGAGAGTAGTAATAGAAGTGCAGTCTGAAACATTAATTGAAGAGGGTCAGCTTGATGGAATGGTAATCGATTTTGGAGATTTAAAAAGAGATATTAAGGAATTAGTAGATTATTATGATCATGCTTTTATTATTCAAGAAGGTACATTAAGAAAAGAAACTTTACAAAATCTTTTAGACGAAGGTTTTAGGATTATTGAGTTAGGCTTCAGGCCAACCGCTGAAAATTTTGCTAAGTTTTTCTTTACTTCTATGGAGAAGAAGGGATATAACGTTAAGAGGGCCACTGTATATGAAACACCATCTAATTGTGCTATTTATGAGAAAGATGGGGTGTGATATTTTGAAATTTAAAGTGGTTGAAAAATTTATTAGTATAAACGGAGAAGGTAAATTATCTGGGCAATTGGCGATTTTTATCAGATTTGCTGGATGTAATTTAGATTGTAGTTATTGTGATACTAGATGGGCTAATGAAAAAGATGTAGAATATGAGTGGATGACAGCTGATCAAATTTATGAATATATTAAAGTTAATGGAGTTAGAAATGTTACTTTAACTGGCGGAGAACCATTGTTACAAAAAGGTATCATGGAATTACTAACGGTATTATCATTGGATCCAGAATTAGTCATAGAAATAGAAACTAATGGAAGTATCGAACTAGGACCTTTTACAAAGATAGAAAAAAATCGTCCTAGATTTACAATGGATTATAAACTTGGTTCAAGCCAGATGGAAAGCAAAATGTTGACAAGTAATTTTAAATACTTAGGAGCATTAGATACTGTAAAATTTGTTGTTGGTAATATTGATGATTTAAAGAGAGCCAAGCACATAATCGATCAATACCAACTAGTAGATAAAACAAGCGTGTATATAAGTCCCGTATTTGGTGAAATTGAAATGGTGCAAATAGTAGAGTTTATGAAAGAGAACAAAATGAATGGAGTTACATTACAAGTACAGCTTCATAAAATCATTTGGGACCCAGAAAAAAAGGGGGTATAAATTCGTGGCAATTGATAAGAAAGCGATTGAGGAACATATAAGAGGAATATTAATAGCTCTAGGGGAAAATCCAGATAGAGAGGGCCTAAGGGAAACCCCAAAACGTGTTGCAAATATGTATGAAGAAGTATTTGAAGGTATTTCCTATACAAATGATGATATTGCGGGGATGTTTAACAAAACATTTGAAGAAGATATAAGTTTAAGCGAAGAGAATAAAGATATAGTGATTGTAAGGGATATAGAGATTTTCAGTCATTGTGAACATCATATTGCTCTAATGTACAACATGAAAGTTACAGTTGCATATCTTCCAAATAGGAAAATTATTGGATTAAGTAAAATTGCTAGAATTGCCGATATGGTAGGGAAGAGGTTACAATTACAGGAACGCATAGGTTCGGATATTGCCGAAATCATGCAAAAAATTACTGAAACAGAGGATGTAGCGGTAATAATAGAAGGTGAGCATGCCTGTATGACAACTAGGGGAATTAAAAAAATAAATTCCAAAACAGTTACAACGACTTTAAGAGGAAAATTTAATACTGATCCATTCTTAAATAATAAATTAATGATGTTATATTACAATGGGAAATAGGTGGTTATAGAAATGAACAGAGACAAAGCAGTGGTAGTATTTAGTGGTGGACAAGATAGTACAACTTGTTTATTTTGGGCAAAACAAAGATATAAAGAGGTTATAGCTATCTCCTTTGATTATAACCAAAAACATAAATTAGAGCTTGAATGTGCAAAAGATATTTGTAAAAAGCATGGGATAGAACATCATATATTAGACTTAAATTTATTAAATCAGTTAGCACCTAATTCGTTAACAAGGGTAGATATCGAGGTTGATAAAGAAGCACCAAAGGATAGATTACCCAACTCATTTGTAGATGGTAGAAATATGCTATTTCTAACATTTGCGGCTGTCTTTGCTAAACAAAGGGGAATCAATCAGATAATAACTGGTGTATCTCAAAGTGATTACAGTGGGTATCCAGATTGTAGGGATGTTTTCATTAAATCTTTAAATGTTACTTTGAACTTGGCTATGGATTATCAATTTGAAATTCATACACCGTTAATGTGGATTAACAAGGAAGAAACTTGGAAAATGGCATATGATCTTGGAGTTTTAGATATAATAAAAAACGAAACATTAACTTGCTATAATGGAATAAAAGGTGATGGATGTGGAGAGTGTCCAGCATGTAAATTAAGAAATAAAGGATACCAAGATTTCGAGAAAAAATATCTGAAATAAGTAATAGCAAAAGGAACCACCTAGCATCATGGCATCAAAGTGGTTCCTTTTTTTAATAGGTCATCATTACGATTCTTTTACCTTCTGTAACTATAACAAACTTCCATTCACCATTCGCATAAATTTCCCTAAAGACCGTTGCTACTTGTCCAAAAAAATCTATTTCTCCCAATTTTTCTTTCTTAATAATCTCCATGATAATCTCTCCTCTACATTTAGAAGAAAAATCTTTCGCTAATATATATATCGGTTATTTTTAAAAAAAATTCACCTTAAATTGAATAATTTTAATATTTTTTTGCCATTCACTACAAAAAATTGAACATGGTATTATCAAGAAAGACTATCTGATTTCTATGCTAAATTATTGATTTTTTCATGGACAATATTAATGTAATTTTCAATACTTTGTTTGTGGGTATCTGTTAGATTTAAAAATTGAATAGAGTAAATGTAAACATCATTTTCTTTTTTGATATTTACAATACGGGAGATTATAACTTCGATAGTATCAACAAATGGTGCTCCTATTTTTACCTCAATGAGTTGTCCTTTACTTAGATAATGTTTTCCTTTAACTTGTAATCCACCTTGACTTATATCTATAACTTCAACTTTTTCCCATTTCGATTCAATTGGTGGAAAAATACGATAAAATATATTAGGTGTTTTGGAATAAATCCCTAATTTTAAGCGTTTATATTTCCTTTTATTATTTTCATGAACTTCCGATATGGGCTTAAAAAAGATGATTCGACGTGATGTTAGCTCATGTTGGGATTCTATAAAAGCCACATAAAAGTATATCTGATTATCAAGTGTTTCGATGCGGATCTCCACTTCTTCGTTGGAAATTTCCACCTCATTCGCTAGTGGAAAGACACTTACAGCAAACTTATCTTTGTATATCTTTAGGATTTGACCAACTAAATACTGCTTAGAAGTTTTTATTGTACAAACCTCATTTAATAGTTTCTCATCGATACAATAGTCCATAAATCCCACCTTCATTTACTTTATCGGATATAAAAGGGTCAAAAATAAGATTTTATATTATTCTACTTCCATTTAAATCGTTAATTTCCTTTTTATTTTATCTATATCATAATAATTTTTCTATAAAAATTTCATTATTTATTTTGCTTATACACAAAAAAGGCGACCTCAACATCTTTTTAAGTGATGTTATCGGCCAGCCTTTTTTAATATCTCTTTTTTGAGTTTGACTATTTAAATTGATTATTTATTATTAATTAGTCCAGATATAATATAGTAGATGTTAATAGGAAAAATATTTTTTAAAGCAAGTATTAAGTGAATATAATTTGTCCGCCTGTAGAGATATCATAGAAGTCTCCTACAGTTATAATGCCATCTAACTCGTCACAAAAGTCTTCTCTTTTTAGTTTAAACATTTCTACTGTAGCTAAGCAAGCGTATAGCTTACCGCCAGCATCGTGGATCATTTCAATAAATTCAGGAATTGGTGGAATATCAAGCTCTTCCATTTGTTTTTTCATCATCTTGGTAGCAAGAGCGGATATGCCTGGTAAAGCACCAATCATTGTTGGAATACCTAAAGCTGGATTACCAACTGTTGCAACTTTAATATTGTTCATTTTCTTTTTAGTTACTGCATCCATACCAAAGAAAGTAAAGAAAACGTTGACTTCAATTCCAGCCATTCTAGCACCATTTGCCATTATAAGCCCTGGATAAATAGCTTCTAAAGAACCTTTTGAAATAACAATTGATATTTTTTTAATTTTTTCATTATCCGCCATAGTAGACCTCCATTAAATACAACTTGCAGGTTTACTTAATCCTGCTATTTTTGCAGCTTTAGCTAATGGGCCATCTGGAAATAATTGATATAACTCTTTCGTAGGGATGCCGCCAACTTTATTAATTCTTCTAATTGTAGGCAATTTTCCATTTTCTTTAACTTCTTTTTGTAAGAATTCGATCACTTTCCAATGAGCTTCAGTTAACTCTTCAATCCCAACTTCTTTTGCAAGCGCAACAGCTATTTCCTTATTCCATTGAGAAGGATCAGTTAAGTAGCCCTCCTCGTTAACATTAACAGTAAAGTCTGCTAACATTTTTTCAGTCATATTAAATACCCCCAATTATTTTTGTAATTTTATGAAACATGGCAGTTGCCATATTTGTAACAAAATTTGTTAATTAAGTTTTTTTCCTTTTGTAGTCATGTGTGGTGGAATGCCTGGAATAGGAATTCCCTTTAATAGTAAGTTCCAATAGATGTGTTTAAAGGCCATTTTTCCTAAGTGATTAATTCTTGTTTCTTTTAATAGTGAGAATGGACCAACAACAGGTAGAGGAAATGTTCCTTCCACAGGCTCAACATCATAGTTAAAGTCAATTAAGAATGCTTTGTTATATCCGGATTCAATATAACAGTTTGCATGACCGTCAAATTTTTTCTCTAATGGTTTGTTATTGATGAAGTTAAGGATGTTATCAGTTAAAATTTCACCTTCAAAGTGTGCCACAGAACCAGCCTTTGATGCAGGAATATCAGTTGCATCACCGATAACAAAAATGTTTTCATATTCTTTAGATTGTAAAGTATGTTTATCTGTTGGTACAAAGTTTAGCTCATCACCTAAGCCAGAGCGTTCAATAACTTCATCACCCATATTTGTTGGAATAGTTACCAAAAGGTCATATTCAACTTCTTTGTCATCTAAGGAAACAATCTTATTATTTTTAGAATCAACGTGACTAATATTAAAGTTAGGAACAATCTTAATGTTTTTATCATCAAGCATATGTCCTAAAACTGATGCAGCTCTAGGCTTTGTAAAGGCCGATCCTAATGGAGTTACATAGGTAATATCAACATTTTTACGAATTCCCTTCTTAGTAAAGAACCAGTCAGATAAGAACAAAAATTCAAGTGGTGCCACAGGACACTTAATTGGCATTTCAGCTAAATGAACGACCAATTTTCCACCTTTCCAATCTTTGAATTTATCTCTTAGAGCAGTGGAACCTTCAATAGTATAAAAATCAAAAATATTCTTTCTCCATCCGTCATCTAAGAGACCTTCGATTTCTTGTGGAACGATCTTACTACCAGTGGCAATTATTAAAACATCGTATTTAATAACTGAGTTATTCTCAAGCTTAACTTGGTTTTTATCCGCCTCAATTATTTCGATAGCGGACTGGATAAACTCAACACCCTTAGGAATAAATTTCTTTTTCTCCTTGATAACATCTTTTTCAGAATAAATACCGAATGGGATAAAGAGAAAGCCAGGTTGATAATAATGGTTTTTGTATTGATCAATAACTGTGATGGACCATTCTTTTTTGTCTATTTTTTTGTTTAGATGGTTAGCCATCATTGTACCTGCTGTTCCAGCACCTAGAATTAATATCTTTTTCATTTTTAGCCTCCTATTAAATGCAATATTGGTAACTTAAAACTTGCAAAATTAATAATAATAATTCTAAAGTAGAAATTAGTTTAATTAAGTTAATTTAATCATAAATAATAATCCAGCAAAAAAATAGGGTTTCGGGCTAAATATCACAAAATCGTCAAATTTTTTTCATTAAAAAATCAACAAATTGATTTTTTAATTACATTTCATAATCTATCAAAATCCGGATTGGATCCTAAAATTAAAAAAGACAGCGTGAGCTGTCTCCTTATTTATAGTATTATTTTTTTTGATGTTGGGGGTATAATCCCACCTTCAACATATAAAAATATTCCTCAAGATCTTTCATGGTATTACCAAGTTCTTTTAAACCTTTATCTTCCTGTCCTTTATATAATTGCATGTATTTATTTGATAGCCCCTCCAAAGATACAATAATTAAATCCACCGCTTTCTTTGGATCAATATCGGATCGGAAGAGGGAATAATCAATGTTTTTTAAAAAATTAGCATATCCTATTTCGGATAATTGATGGTACCGTGAGGCTATCTCTTCTTTTAATTCTTCAGGCGGATCTATAAATGCAGTTACGAGTATTTGATATTCTAATGGATTATTATAAAAAATTTGGAACTTCCTTTTTGTCCAATCTAACAGTCTTTGGAAAATATCAGATGAACTATATTCTAAAGTATTTAAAAATTCTTTCTGCATTTTTTCTATAATCAGATCTAGTATGGAAATATATAGATTTTTTTTATTTCCAAAGTAATGAAAGAGAAGCCCCTTTGAAATCTCGGCTTTTTTTATTATTTCATTAGTTGAGGCACGTAGATAACCATGATTAGCAAATTCTTCAATGCAGGCTTGGAGTATCTTCTTTCTTTTTGTATCTGGTATGAGGCTCCATGGTTTTATTTCTGTCAAAAGAATTCCTCCTTGAAGTGAGCTAATTGCTACATTCTATACAACGATATCTTTTTTATTGTATATATAGTAGGTTATCCCGGTTCCTAAAATAATTGTTAATGTCATTATTAACAAATAAATTAATTCTATTTTTCCATCAGCAATGATATTTGGCGGATCAATATATTTAAATGGGGAAAAGTACTTTAAAAAACTGAATTTATCCGAAACATTAGAAATAATCCCCAGGAAATATGTGATTAATACGATGCCTATTGACATTGGATATATTTGCTTTGTTTTAATAAAAAATACAGATAGTGCAAGTGTTACAGCGGCAAATGTTAGATGCATCAAGAAAGCACCGAACATTAACAATATTAATCTATCCACGTCATAGCCACCGGGTTTATAGATTTCAAAGCTGGTTAGAGTTACGAGGGTTATAATAAAGTTAAATAAGAAAATATTCAGTAAAGCTACTCCTAATTTATTGTTAATGATATTATTTCGTGTGATAGGTTTTGCTAACAAAAATTCTATTGTTTTCTCATTTTCTTCCTTTGCTAATATATTTGAACTTAGCAATGCTGCATATATTCCACCGAACAAAGTAACAAATATAAACGCTTCTATGCTAAAGAATTCTAAAATATTTCCCATATTAAGTCTATCGATACCAAATGCTTTGATTACTCCTTCAGGGAAGGTTTGTAATAGTTCTTCCATTTTGACCGCATTCTCCGAAAAACTTGGGTAAATACTGATTTCAAGTAACACTAATAATGAGATTGCTATCGTCCAGATAACTAAGGCTTTACGATTTCTTTTCCATTCTCTCAAAAAAATTGTCATCTTTATTTCTCCTCCTTCTCGTAATAATGCATAAAGATTTCCTCTAGCGAAGGTTCTTCGACCCAAAAGTTTTGTGGATTAATTTCATAAATATAGTTGAGAAGTTGTTTCACATCTCCTGAGAAAAGAAACTTTAATAAGTTATTATCCGCTGAGAAATCGGTAATTCCATCTAATTTAATGGTCAAGTCCATATTTGACTTTTCGAGTTCAATCGTTACTTTTTTATAGTTTCTTTTTCTTAGTTTTTCGATTTCCTCAACTTCAATTATTTTTCCATCCTTAATGATTGCCACGCGATGACATAATTTTTGAACTTCATTGAGTACATGGGAGGAGAAAAAGATTGTAGTTCCATGATTATTTTCTTCTTTTAAGACTTCAAAAAATCTATTTTGCATTAATGGGTCTAAACCACTGGTAGGTTCATCTAAAATTAATAACTTTGGACTATGATGTAATGCCTGAATGATCGCTACTTTTTTCTTATTACCAAAAGAAAGATCAGATATATTCTTTTCCATATCTACTTCAAATATTTCCGCTAATCTTTTAGTTTTTTCTTCAAATTTTTGTTCGTAAAATTTAGCGGAATATTGGAAAAGATCCCTGACCTTCATATCATCATAGTAGTGGACTTCGGAAGGTATATAGCCAATAAGTTTTTTTATTTCCTTATTATCTTTTACAATATCTAAACCCATAACTTTTGCTGAGCCTGAAGTTGGAAAAATGAAATTAAGCAACGTTCTAATCGTTGTTGATTTTCCAGCACCGTTTGGACCTATGAATCCGAAGATTTCACCTTCTTTTACTGATAAATTTAAATTTTCAATTCCTCGGATGTCCCGGTAGTATTTAGTGAGATTACGAGTTTCAATCACATTCATTTTAACTATCCCTCCTCGTTTTGACCTATTGGTCAATATATATTCAGTATAGTTTACATTACCTATTTATTCAATGTTTTTTCAAAAAAATGTAAAAATTTTAACTTAAAAGATACTTTAACCAATAAAAATCAATAAATTTCGCAACCTTTGATGTTTTAATGTGTCTAAAAATATGAAAATATGAAAAATATATTAATAAGTGTATTAATAAATGGTATTGATAAATGCACGAATTATTTAAACCTATAAACTAATTAAACTGCATGGAGGTTTAAAATGAAAAAAAAGATTATACTTTTAATCAGTTTAATTTTTTTATTTAATGTTGTTACAGTTTATGCTGGAAGTGCAATTTATGGATATTTTTACGGTTACGATAAAGTAAAAGTTTTTATCGACGGAGAAGAAGTCATTTCTAAGGTTCCTGCTTTTATTATTGACAACACAACCGTTATGCCGCTTCGGGCGATAGCAGAATCATTAGATGTAATTGTCACTTGGGATGATGAAGAGCAGACTGCACGTCTAATTAAACCGAATGTAAACATGCAGTTTACGGCTAATCCTGTATTTGACAAAGAGAAACGAACTTATGTTGTATATAGTCCATTTGGTAAAATTCCTAAAAATCAACGTTATCATTTCAGCTTCCATGTCTACAGTGAAATTGACAATCTACCTTATGAAAATGTTCAGATTAGAGTCTTATTAAAGGATCCAGATGGAGAAGTTGTAGCGGAAGGTTTTGCTCAGTCTTTTGATGCTACTGAGGAAAATAGTTTACAATATATTAATTTTTTTCAAAATATAGATTTTATAAAAACGGGCAATTATAGTGTCGAACTTCAGTTAAGCAGTGAATCAACGCAGAATGAGTTTGTTAAGATAGGTGAAAAGTTAATTCTAGTAAAGTAATAGTATGAGATTTTGTTTTAGATATCTTAAAAAGTTTAATTTTTCGACAAATAATGATACAATGATTTTACTGACGAGAAAAGTCGTACCTATAATAAAAGGGTTCGACTTTTTTAAATTGCAAAAGGAGTTGGATGAATGAAAACGAAGGTATTATCAATTATTCTATTACTAGTTGCACTAATTTTCGGGACAGCTTATGTTATCTCACGGGAGTACAATACATATGATAGAGAGATAGTAGATAGTGAAGAAATAGTAGATAATAGTCAAGTTAATGACCAGGAACAAGTTGTCGATGAACCTAAAAGATATAATATACCAATACATAATATTAATGGTGAACCGATGTTTTCAATTCAAGATTTAAGTAAGTTCTATGATCTTAGATGGGAATATGATTCTTTTGAAGGTGTTATTTATATAAGAAATAAAGAGCATGTTTTCCGTCTTTTAGAGGGAACTTCAATTGTATCTAAAGATGGTGTATATATTTCTAATTTATTGAAGCCGTATGTTGATTCTGAAAAGACAGTTTATATTCCTGTGAAGATGTTAGAAAAGGTCTTTGATATTACTTACCAATTTTCTGACGATGATCAGGCTGTAGCTGTTTTTGCGTCTGAACAATCAAATTTAGAACAGGAGAAAGGTGAAAACAACCCTTATTTAGATTTTGAGGAAGCTTTTCCGAAGATGTCTGTAGATGACATCGTAGCATATTTATCATTCCTTGCTCCGCCTTTAGAAGGGGTTCATATTAGTACAAGAGATTCTCAATTACCTGCTGCACCGAGAGCTTACCGTAATGGAACCCATGAAGGAATCGATTGGTATTCAGGATTTATTGGAGTTAATGTTGATCGTTCTACTCCCGTATTTTCTATGGCTGATGGAATAGTGGTTAGAGCGGATATTGATTATGTGGAATTAACTAATGAAGAAAGAAATGAAATGCTAGAAATTGCTAAATCTGCTGACCACACTCCACAATATATTTTAGATAAATTAAGGGGACAAACTGTTTGGGTTCAATACCCTAATGGTGTAATGGTCCGTTATGCTCATTTATCCAGGGTTGCTCCTGGAATTGAAGTCGGTAAATCAGTAAAAAAAGGTGAGATACTAGGTTATGTAGGTAATTCCGGAACAAGTTATGGTGTAGATGGTAATGATTTAGGTTTACATCTCCACTCCGATATTCTGATTTATGATCATCTATTTTGGGAATATCTTGATAGAGAACAGATCAGAGATGTTTTAGAGAAATTGTTTCCCTATTCGAATGAAAATGACAACTGAACTTTATTTTAATATTTAATGATTCATTAAGCAAAAATAATGGTATAATTGAGTAACTATATGGAAGGATGTAATGAATGGAATCTTGGTTTAATAACTTCATTGAAATTGCAACAGAAGAACAAAAATTAAACTTTAAGAAATCAATTGAGCAGGAAGGTTTTTCTGCCATTAATCAGTTTATTCGTTCATTTTATGAAAAAATTAAAGAGATGGATCAAGATGAGTTTGAACAGGTGAAAAATTGGTTAAAAAAAGGAGAGGAGCTTTTTCCGAATCTGGTCGATTTTAGTCCATCCTTTGAAAATACTTGGCGCGATCTTTTGCAATTATATCAAATTAAAGTTGAATTGTTTTCACAAGTGCCAGTTGATCAAAGGGATGGAGAATGGCAAATTTTATATGATAATCCTTATTCGACCGAACCAATCGTTTGCCACTCCAATAAGAATTTCGTAGAAGCTACATATTTAATGGCTAAATATCAGTTAGGGATTAAAAAAGCAGAAATAGTTAAGTTACAAAAGGTAATAACTGTAATCATCAAAAATGGCAAATAGGTTTATTTTTGCTATAATTCCCCAACTTGATAAATATCAAAAATACCTAGAAATGAGGATGATATGATGACAAAAGATCACCACCATGATCACGATCATGACCATGAACATGAACACGAACACAAAGTAGTGCTTGTTGATGAAAATGGAGTAGAAAAAGAATTTACGATTGTAACTTGGTTTGAATCTGATTCCAAGGAATACGTTGTTTTGGTAGCATCTGATAACCCAGAAACTGAAGAGGGAGTTATTTTACGAGTAGAAGAAGAAAATGGTGAAGAGTTTTTAGTGGACATTGAAGATGATGAAGAATGGAATAAGGTTTTATCTATTTACGAAAAATTAGTTGCTGAAAATTAATAAAAATCACCCGAATGGGTGATTTTTATTAATCTTCATGAATAGTCAGTATTTTGAATCCGTTCTTTTCTAAAATATTTAGTAGTTCTTCCTTTTTATCGGTATGTTCTATTTTTAATAGTACCCTACGATTAAATTTCTCCCCAGCATCAAACGCTAAAGCAGTAATCACGTTCAAATGTAGATGGTGAACTATTTCTAAAATTTTTTCTAATCTTCCTTCCATCTCTAAGGTTCCTATTAGAATCCGAATTCCAGACACTCCAACTCCAAATGAAGATTCTAAAGCTCGGGTAATTTCTTTTCGCTTAACAATTCCTTGAAAGATCCCTTCATCATCTATGATAGGAACGAAAGGATAGCGAACGATAATTGGTAATAATTGTTCAAAACGGCTGTCTAAATTTAAAGGCTCAATCTTGGAAATCCCCATTGCTATTGGTTCTCTTTTAAGATCTTCGTAATCTCCTATTTGCCCTTTTTCAAAAATTTCGAATAACCCTTCCTTTGACAAAATACCTACAAATTTACCATCATCATCTATTACTGGAATACTTTTTAATTGATTTTTTTTCATTACGGAAATCGCATGGCCAATTGTATCGTCTTTTTTTAAAGTCACTAAATTTCTAGCATAAGTTATGCAGTTATGAATGAACATCTTGCCTCACTCCTAATCTATTGTAGTTATTATTATCATACTGTATTCTATTCTTTTTTCATATAAACAAATTTACATTTTTAAAAAAATTGACAATTTCAAACGATTAAACATAATTTTACGAACATAAGTTCTATTAATCGGGAATATGGTGTATAATAACTAAGAATCTAATATTAATGAATGAGGGATTGATGATGGGTAAAAGCAAAAAAATAATTTTTTTAGTCGATATACAAAGCTTTTATGCGTCAGTGGAAATAGCGTCTAATCCCGATTTAAGGGGTAAGCCTGTTGTTGTATGTGGAGACCCCAAAAAGAGACATGGGATTACACTAGCGGCAAGTCCCGAAGCTAAAAAATCAGGGGTAAAGACAGGGATGCCTATTTGGCAAGTGAAGGCTCTCTGTCCTAAGGTTAATTTCGTTAGACCCCATATGAAAAAGTATATAGAAGCTTCAATACAAATTACTGAAATATTAAATCAATTTACAGATCAAGTTGAGGTCTTTTCAATTGATGAGCAATTTTTGGATTTGACCAAAAGTCAGTCCTTATTTGGAACGCCGGAAACAATGGCCAAAATGATTCAGCAAAGGATTTGGGATGAAGTAGGGGTTTTTGCGAGGATAGGAATAGGGGAAAACAAAATCCATGCAAAAATGGCTTGTGACAACTTTGCGAAAAAAAATAAAGTGGGAATTTTTAAGTTGAACCAACAAAACTATCGTGATCTGACAGGGCCATTACCAATTGACCAACTTTTTGGTGTCGGGAGTCGAATGAAACGTAATCTAGAGAGAATAGGTATTTATACGATTGCAGATTTGGCGGAACGCTCTTTAGAAGAAATGAAAAAAAGGTGGGGAATAAATGGTCATGTTTTATGGTTAAATGCCCATGGAATTGATTACTCTCCTGTTGAGAGCAGTTCAACAGTATTATACAAAGGGGTTGGGAACAGTATCACTTTACCTAGGGACTATGAAAATCGTAAGGACATCGAAGTTGTATTACTAGAGCTTACAGAGGAAGTATGTCGCCGTGCTAGATTGATGCATAAAAAAGGAAACACTGTTCATCTATCGGTCAGAGGAGCTGACTTTGATCATCCAACGGGATTTCACAGACAAATGACTCTCCCATTTGCGACAAATGCTACGATGGACGTTTATCGAGGTGTATTGCAGTTATTTGATAGATTTTGGGATAAAGAACCAGTAAGGAGTGTAGGGGTAAGTTTGACTAAATTAGAGGACGCTCGGGAAGTTCAACTAAGTTTTTTTTCTGATCAAGTAAAAAAAATCCAGTTGGGCAATGTAATGGACGAAATACGAAATCGATATGGTAAAACGGCTATTTTTAGAGCATCTTCATTATCATCAGCGGGACTATTATTTGATCGAGCGACAAAAATAGGAGGTCATGAAGCATGAGAAGGGGTAATCTTTTATGGACAGGTAGTCGGATGATGTTGTCAGAACATCGACAATTATTAAATGAGCTATTGAGGGAAGAACAAATTGAGGATGATCTGATAAGGGAGTTGGATCAACAGCAACTGGAAGAGTGGCAAGAAATACTGAATAGAGCAATTGCTAATCATCAAGAAATTATAGTTACGATCGGTTACAAAGAAAAAAAACAATTAATCGGGAGAATCGTCACTTGGGATGTGGAACAAGGGGATCTGTACTTGCAAATAGAAGAGGATGAACGTATTAGAGTACTTGCTAAGCAAATTATTGATTTGAAACTGAGATAAATTAAATGGGGATTGAAGTTTGTATTTTGTATAAGTGCGGTTTTTGGAAATGCAAGATAATAAAAAAGAGTGTCTAATTGACACTCCCAGACTGAAGACTAACCTCATGCTAAATTACCTAGTATGAAGTTATTTTTGTCAAAAATGCTTAAAATCTTGGATGAAATAAAAAATTGAGAGCGATTCGGACGTCTCTTCCACGTCCAATTCGCTAGCTTTTTCAAATTCATGGCAGCAAAAACTAACATCGCCTGCATCGAGACTTTTTTCAAACCTCTTAACGTAGTCCAACGCAAACCATGTTTCTCTTTCATATCTGCAAATACTCTTTCTATT
>NZ_MIJF01000013.1 GCF_001730235.1 Vulcanibacillus modesticaldus
AACATGAACACTGCGTATTTTATGACAAGAATTGCAGATAATACGTGGTAAACGAGCATGTATAATGGTTTCATACTGAAAGAAATTAAGATGACGCCATGTTCGATCCTTATCAACAATATCATGAACTGGATTATGAGCAGCCCCACAATGAGGGCAAGTAAACTTAGCTCCTCGTTTAAAATTTAAATAAATATGAAGTTGTTCTTGTTCTTTATTAAATTCTTTATAACTAACAAACCATGGATCTTTTATATCTAATGCTTCTTGAAACATATCTAAATCTTCTTGAGTGTGTAACATTGACCATACCTCCAATATTATTTTCATAGATTATTACCAGTATGGTCTATTAGATTTTTTTTAATCCAATATTATTTAGCGAGGAAGCAAGTTTTTTTATGCTTTCTATCTGGTAGTACTGGTACTATTTTCGTAGTTTGTTACGTTAATAATAATTTGTTGTTCGCCAGACGAATTACTTTCCTTTATTAACGAATCGATAAGGTCTTGTTGATTAGGTTGAAAAGAATAAAGACGATCGATTTTCTTTTTAGGATATAGTAAACGTTCTAAAATATCTAAAGTATCATCTTCTGAACCTAAATCAATTACAGTAATCCTAGTTTGTTTGCCTCTTATCCAACTCCAAAAATTAATCCATCTTATAACCCATTCAATATTAGCTTGGCTATTTTTTACTAGAATAAAGTAATGTAGTTTTGTTTTCTTTCTCATTTTAGGTCGAAAATGACTACCTCTAACCTTTAAGTACAAAAAAAGAGAAGTCAAAATTCCTAAATAAAAATAAAACATGGTGCATCCTCCTCATTAGAGCATATGCAACCATGTTTACTTTCGTTCATTCGAGATTAACCCACCCATTTTTTATAGCGGTAATAACAGCCTGGGTTCGGTCCTGAACATCCATCTTTTGTAATATGTTACTCACGTGATTTTTAACTGTCTTTTCACTGATAAACAATTTTTCACCAATCGAACGGTTACTATTTCCTTCAGCCATTAATTGTAATACTTCTATTTCTCTTGTAGTTAAAATTGCCCGCCAATCCACCGCATTTTTAATGAAAACCGGTTTTTCCGGTAATCCTTCATTTTGCTCCTTCAAACTTAAACGACGATATTCATTTATTACTTTCCCGGTTACTTCCGGATGGATATAGGCTTTACCTTCAGATATTTCACGAATCGCTTCAACTAACGTCTCTGCATCCATGTCCTTTAATAAATATCCAGAAGCTCCAGCTCGCAATGTTTCAAAAACATACCCCTCATCATCATGGATCGATAGGATCATAATTTTGGCTTCAGGATATAACTCTTTTACTTTCTTAGTCGTTTCCACACCATTTAAATGAGGCATATTGATATCCAAAAGGATAACATCTGGTTTAATACCGTTATAGTTATTGAGAACACCGGTTCCATCGGAAAATTCAGCAATGACTTCCATATCCTCTTCTAAGTTAATGATCCGTTTTACACCTTCTCGAAACAGCTGATGATCATCTGCTAAAATAATTCTAATCTTATCCTTTTGACTCATTGCTACTTTCCCCGCTTTCCTTTACTGGAATCTTAAATATAACTGTTGTACCCTGATTTAAAATTGATTTAATGTCTAATTCACCCTCAAGTAATTGGATTCTTTCCCTTATCCCTATTAAGCCAAAGTGGTTTTTATCTCTCATTACTTCATCTTCGATAAATCCTACACCATTATCCCTTATCATAACTTGGACAAAACTTTCAGCACACTCTACGTTTACTAGAACTTGGCTAGCATTGGCATGTTTAATAACATTATTGATGAGTTCTTGAATTAAACGAAATATCGCCACCTCTAATCCAGATGGAAATCTTCTCTCTCTTCCCGTAATTACCAGTTCAATCGGCAATCTCTCTCTTTTAGAGACCTCAGGGATGAATTTTCGTAATGTAGGAATTAATCCTAAATCATCTAGAACCATTGGTCTTAAATCGAAAATAATCTGTCGTACATCGGCTAAGCTCTGTCTGATCATTAGTTTTAAATCCTTTAATTCTCTTCTGGCCAACTCGATTTCATTGTTGTTCATCAGTCGTTCAGCGATTTCTGTCCTGAGTACTACATTTGCCATCGATTGTGCCGGACCATCATGGATGTCCCTCGCAACTCTTTTTCTTTCTTCCTCTTGAGCTTGGATAATCTTTAGCCCAAACATCTGCCTAAGTTGATTGGACTCTACCAACTCCGACATTTTGACAAAATCATTGGTTAAGTAATCATAAACAACGCTAATTTGGGTAATCAGAGATTCAGCACGCTCGATAGTTAATTCAATATTTTTTATCCTAACTTGAAGATCGTGTCGAACCGCCCGTAAATTCACTTCTCTTTCTCTAGCGATGAACAAATCTATCTGAAATTGATTGGCATCCTCATAAGCCTTTTGAATGTCACTTTCAGAATAAACTTTGAAGTTTTTACTAACTTTCACCAGTTGACTTCGGGATTTCTTATATTTTAATTCTAACTCGTCAACTTCTGAAATTACTTGTTTTATATCTTCATTAATTTGATCAAGCTTTTTTATTAAAGTTTCTTTTTCTGCTCTAGCATCTTCCGCAATCTCAAATATCTGTTCCTTACTCTTTTTAATAGATTCAATCGTCTTATTCAAGATCTCTTCTAATTCAATCTGTTCAGTTTTTTGCTCTACTCCCATTCTCTACACCTACATCTATTATTTATCTAATCTTAACATATATCTTCTTTCATCTCTTAATCTAACTGTACTAAAGAGGATTGATTTTATAGGTCTTTAGACCTATTTTGATGCAAACCTTGCTATCATTAGTATATAAAAAATAAAAAAGTCCTCATAGTAGAAGACTTTACCACCATTTCATAGATATAACATTTTATTGCATTTTTATAACTTGTTAAATAACTCTAATTTTAGGAACTACTTTTTCTAATATTTCTGTTATTACTTTACTACGGTTGGTCTCACTCTCTTTTGCTATCTGATCAATCTTCTGAATTAATTCAGGGTCTAGCCGAATACTTATCACTCTCTTTGGTACCGACTTTTCCTTGCTCTTACTTATAACTAACATCTTATCTTCCTCCATTCTCGATTTATTAACTTCTATCTTCACCGTAAATCTTTTTCTATCTGTATTTTACATGTATTACTTTAAAAATACTGTCGGATTGAGTCAGCATTTTAACACTAATTTTGTCGATAAAAAAATCTCCCCATCATTAGGATGGAGAGATATAATATTGATCACTATTTTATTTGGTATTTGCTAAAGCTTCCTGCTTTAATATTTCTGCCTTGTCTGTACGCTCCCATGGTAAGTCAAGATCGTTGCGACCAAAATGTCCGTATGCTGCTGTTTGACGATAGATTGGTCTACGAAGTTCTAGTTCTTTAATAATTCCCGCAGGACGTAAATCAAAATGTTTGCGAACTAGCTCTACAAGAACACTTTCCTCAACTTTACCTGTACCAAAGGTATCGACATTGATGGAAACTGGTTTTGCTACACCGATTGCATATGCCAATTGTACTTCACACTTATCTGCTAGACCTGCTGCAACGATGTTTTTAGCTACATAACGCGCCGCATATGCTGCAGAACGGTCAACTTTTGTTGGGTCTTTACCTGAAAAAGCTCCACCACCATGACGGGCATAGCCACCGTAAGTATCAACGATTATCTTACGACCTGTTAAACCTGCATCTCCTTGTGGACCACCGATAACAAAGCGACCTGTTGGATTGATTAAATACTTAGTGTTTTCATCAAGCAATTCAGCTGGCACAATTGGTTCCACTACATATTTAATTAAATCCTCTTTAATCTGTTCTAAGGACACTTCAGGATGATGTTGGGTGGAAATTACGATTGTATCAATACGTACTGGTTTATCTCCTTCGTACTCCACCGTTACTTGAGTCTTACCATCAGGACGCAAGTAATCTAATGTGCCATCCTTACGAACTTCTGTCAAACGACGAGCCAATTTATGAGCTAAAGAGATTGGCAATGGCATTAGTTCAGGAGTTTCATTACAAGCGAAACCAAACATTAATCCTTGGTCTCCAGCTCCAATCGCTTCAATCTCCTCATCGGTCATTTGTCCTTCACGTGCTTCTAAAGCTTGGTCAACCCCCATCGCAATATCTGGAGATTGTTCATCAATTGATGTTAATACAGCACATGTTTCAGCATCAAAACCGAATTTAGCACGTGTATAACCAATTTCTTTAATCGTTTCGCGAACAATCTTTGGAATATCAACATAACAACTGGTAGTAATTTCTCCAGCTACTAAAACTAATCCAGTTGTTACAGATGTTTCAGCTGCCACTCTAGCATTTGGATCCTTTTCTAGGATAGCATCTAAAATAGCATCAGATATTTGGTCACAAATCTTATCTGGATGACCTTCTGTAACGGATTCAGAAGTGAATAGGTGACGACCTTTAGCAAGTGTCATATTTTAAACTCCTCCTTATCTTTATTATACTCATCTATAGCAAACGGTACTCATTTCCCTCAATTCATTCTCAATCAGATCAAAACCTCTTGACTTAAAATATAAACGTTACTAAGAGGAGTTGCTTGATTAAAAAAAGCCTTTCCCTCAGAGGAAAGGCTTGAAATTTGAGCTTTACCTCTTATCTTCAGAATGAATCCAATTCATTCTACAGGTTAGCACCTTATCATCTTTTCTTGTGATGATGGTTGCCGGGCGTCATCGGGCCTGTCCCTTAGCCTACTCGGGATAAGAGTATCCGTACAAATAGATATATTAACTAAAAGAGATATCCTTGTCAATATAAAAATGTTAGTCATTAATAAAGATCAAGTTTGTTGCTGGATCATACTGAACATCTGCTCCTAAACTCTCACTCAAGAAACGCAACGGTACAACTGTACGATTATTAACAACCATTGCTGGTACATCTAGTTGGACAATTCGACCGTTAACTTTTGCTTTGTTATCACTGATAACAAATGAAATTGTTATATCACCTTTTTTAATTGAAACTGTTTTCGTTGTCGGATCATATGTAACTTCTGCTCCTAAAGTTTCCGAAATCGCTCTAAATGGTACCAAAGTACGGCCATTGAGAATTTGTGGAGGAACATCAAATACTGGCTCTTTACCATTAACATAGGCAGTTAATCGCTTTTTGTTCAATTTTTTGTACAACTCGATTAATTTCTTAGCCTCTTTTTTGTCACCTCTAGTAAAAGCAAAGATTTGTTCTTGTGATAGTAAAACATCTTCCTGACGGTCCATTAATTGATACACTTCTCTTAGCTTCCTAAATGCCTCAATTTTGTTTTGGATTTCCACTTTTATGTCTTCAACTTTTTCGACTTCTTCTTCAATTTCTTTTTGTTCAAGCTCTTCTTCAATCGTATCTTTAAATGAATCGATTAACTCTTCTAACTCTTCAATCTCGTCTTTAGATAATTTTCTTTCTGCTAAGCCCTCATTTAAATAACTGTAAACTCGCTGTATTGATTCATCAGTATTTTTAGTTGCATTCAACTCCTGTAATAAAGGTGCCCACTTCTTACTTACTCGACCTTTTAATTCTCTAATTTTCTTTTGTAGTTTTTCTCTTTGTTTCTCTAATTTACGTTGTTTTTTTTCTAATCTTTCGAGTAATTTCCTATTTTTCTCAAGTTCCTTCTTAATCTTTTTTGCTTCCCATTCTTTCCAGCGACCGTCTTTCATTTCATCCATATCATCTTCTTCAATTGCATCTTCATCTTCATCAGCGATTTCATCTTCTTCAATCGCATCTTCATCTTCATCAATAACTTCATCTTCTTCGATTGCTTCTTCATCCTCATCTACGATTTCATCTTCTTCGATCGCATCTTCGTCTTCATCGATAACTTCATCTTCTTCGATTGCTTCTTCATCCTCATCTATGATTTCATCTTCTTCAATTGCATCTTCATCTTCATCGACGATTTCATCTTCTTCGATTGCTTCTTCATCTTCATCGACGATTTCATCTTCTTCTATTGCTTCTTCATCTTCATCAATGATTTCATCTTCTTCGATCGCATCTACTTCTTCATCAACGACTTCATCTTCTCCTATTACGCTATCTTCACTTCCATTATCTAATATAACTTCATCTGCAGTTACTCTTGTTGTATCAGTATTAAGTTCTTCAGCTTGTCCAATAATCGAAATCGTTGGAGTAAAAACAATGACAAAACTCAGCAAAATCATAATAAATGATTTCTTCATTTTTTAATCAACTCCCTTACTTGTTTATTTTTCCTATAGTAACTAGTACTAATATTATAATAAATTTTAGGGGGTAATTAGCAGAATTTTGTCAAAATAATACTTATGTCCTACAAACATTTAGGATTATATGCATAATTTCTTCATAATTCCAACATAATAAGGGTAATTAGTATGCCCAAACTAATTACCCCAAGATTTTCGTGAAATTATTTATTCAATTTGAAAATATTTATTCAGTTATTCCGTTTAATAATTGCTCAGCGCTTTGAACAAGCTTTCTTGTCATATAGCCACCAACAGCTCCGCAGTCTCTAGAGGATATCTGTCCCCAATAGTCTTCGCTACCTTGGTATACAGGTATGCCTAATTCTGCTGCTATTTCGTATTTCATGTTATCCAAGGCTTGATGCGCTTCTGGGACCAATTGCTGTTTACCCCACTGTCCCTTTGCCAAAATGATCACCCCCTAATTATTTGCTAATCATATTTTTTGAAAATAAGTACTGATTTACCCTGCAAAGAATGTGGTATTATTGTTTAAATTAAGCATCTCCTATGTTATCCTATACGTAAGTAATTATTAATAAATAGGGGTGATTTGGGAATGCTAACACCTGAAGATATATTTGAGAAGGAGTTTAAACGTGCTTTACGTGGTTATGATATTGATGAAGTAAACGAATTTTTAGATCAAGTTATCCAAGATTATGCTCGTATAATTGAAGAAAATAAAACGTTAAAAAAGGAATTACAACAATTTAAAACTTCTACAACTCGCCAAAGCTTTCATTCCTCTGTCAATGAGAAGATCACTATTGATGATTTAGTGAAGAGAATTGAAGCTTTAGAAAAGAAAACAAGATTTTTATAAAAATAAACCTCTGTCTATATCTTTTTAGACAGAGGTTTTGGTAATTTATTGGTTTTCTAGATCACCTTGTAAAATTTCATAAGTCCCTCTAATCATTACATAAGAAGTACCTTCAACTACCCTGATCCCACGTCCATCGCTCCTGGGAATGATTAACTGATGATTTAGTGCAACTTGCTGACCGATAGCAATATCTTCTCCGGATGTTACATCTGGAATTCCATTTGAGCCATCACCAAAGGCAACGACCTTACCAGTGCGTACAATTATTTCCGTACCGGAATTACCGAGCAAAATATCTCCTGCTAATAACTTCTCAACCACTATCTGTGCTGTATTTCCAGAATTATTAAATTGAAGTTGAGAAATTTGCTGATCGACATAGCTTTTGGTTACTACCGGGTCATCTATTGATCCTGGTTCACCAATTCCTCCTGCAAATGCTGTTGTAACTAGTGACCCTGCGATCACGATGGCCGCTAATCCCAGTTTATGTGATTTTTTCATTGTTGCCCTCCTATCTTACCACATACACTTATTCTACTAATTCGATACGGATCTGTAATATCCTTTTTTTATTCATTCATTACGAATGCCCGTAAGGTCTTTTACAACTTCAGAAGCAATTATTAGTCCAGCAACCGAAGGTACAAAAGCTACGCTTCCAGGTATTTGATGCCTAACAACACAAGTTCGATCTTTCCTTGTGCAAATACAACTTGTTTTACAATCTCCATCATAAGTTTGTGGTTTAAGGGGCTTTTCTTTTGAGTAAACAACTTTTAAAGAAGGTATCCCGCGTTTACGAAGTTCACGACGCATAACTTTTGCTAGGGGGCAAATCGATGTTTCATATATATCTGCTACTTCAAGCATTGTTGGGTTAAGTTTATTTCCTGCTCCCATAGCACTTATGATCGGAATATTCCTCTTTGTACAGCGTTCAATTAAATCAAGTTTTGACGATACCATATCGATGGCATCGATAACATAATCATAATCATCAGCTAATAATTGTTCAGCACTCTCTGAATTATAAAGCATTTGAATGGCTTCAACTTTTGCTTTAGGATTGATTGATAAAATGCGTTCTTTCATCAATTGGACTTTTGATTTTCCAACTGTTCTTCTAGTTGCATGAATTTGTCGATTTAAGTTTGTTAAACATACATCGTCATCATCGACGAGAACGAATGAACCAACACCACTTCTTACAAGTCCTTCAACAACAAATGTGCCAACACCGCCGATGCCAAAAATCGCAACTTTACTATTAGCTAAAGTTTCTAATCCTTTTGGTCCGATAAGCATTTCTGTTCTAGAAAAAGCATGTAACATATAATCTCCCTCAATTTCAAAAATTTCGAATCTATTTTACAACATATAGAATATACCGTAATTTTTATCTATTTTCAATAATAAACCTCTGCCAAATAATAAGTTAAAGTAATATACACAGGACCAATTTACTATAAAATATTTTTTATAGGAATAATAATTAGCTCTCCCGATTTGAGACCACTTTTTACTTGAGTAAATGTACCATTACTGACCCCAACATCTACTTTCTTAATTATAACCTTGTCTCCCTCAATTACTTTTACTGCTTTACCATTCTCATAGTCAAAAATACTTATTGTGGGAACAAGAAGAGTATCTTCTACTACATCTACTAAAATTATTGTTTCAACCATCATTCCGATCTTAATTTCATCGTCTTGTGGAAAACTAATCTCTACATCATAAAAAGTATGACCATTCTTAGTTACTCCTTTTTCTGAAACATGAGTAACTTTACCTTCAATCTCTCCCTTGCTATATCCGGGTATTAATAGAGTTGTCTCCTGTCCAAGTCTAACTTTTGTAATATCTTGTTGGTCTAATTTAGTTACAGCTATCAAATTATCGTCAACAATTCTCAAAATTTTAGTATTAGGGGTGATATTTTGGGATGGCGCTACATTTAACTCTTTTATTACACCCTCAATGGGAGAAGTTATGACTAAATCATTTAACAGCATTTTCAATTCTTTTATCTTTAATTGAATACTGGTGATTACCTGTTTTTGAATCTCTACTTGGTTTAGCAATTGTATATCATCTATCTTTAATAGGGGGGTTCCTTTCTTTACAAAAACACCGTTATCTATATAAATTTCTTTAATTTTCCCTGTTACATTGGAATAGATTTTTATCTTTTTCGGTGGAACAAAACTACCTTTTTTAATCATGGTACCTAATTGTGTCTTGATATGGGCTGTTCCTTTCATTCCTGGTTTTAATAGCCCTGGATTTTTAACTTTAACTAACGTATTATGGACTATCATTCCACCTTTATTACTCGAGGTATTACTTATTTTTTCAATCGTACCAGTTACTGAACCAGAAAAATCGTGTAAATTAATTTCTACTTCTTGTCCTACCTTAATTCTATTAAGGTCTGAACTATATAAATCCATTTCAAAATAGATGTTTTGCTTATCTATAATCGTCAACATTTCCGTATTACCGTTAATATACACACCTTTTTCTAATGTGTATTCCACAATTCCATCAATTGGAGCTCTGATGTTTGTTAATTGGTCAATTGAGGTATTACCAATCTTATCAATGGTAGTTTGTAATAGATTAGCCAATTTTAATCTTTCTACTTTTAATTCACTATATGCTTGTTTGAGCCGCAACTGAAGGTTACTGTCATCTAGTTTTAAGATAGGATCACCTGCTTTTATCCTATCTCCTTGTTGAACATATATTTCCTCTATGATACCCGGGATTGACGATGTAATCTCTTTTTCTTTTGCATATTTTATTACTCCCATATTATCTAATGTTAGATAAAGATTATCCTTTGCAACCTTACTTACCAGAAAATTTCCTTGTTCTGCATTTGCTTGCAGATACCAGTAATATGAGGTGGTAAAACTTATACTAACTACTAAAAATAAAATGAGAAATAGATACCAACCTTTATTCACTCTCTTGTTCTTCCTGTCCATCCTATCTCCCCCAAATATTCGTATCTATTGATGTTATACCATAAGTATACACAACCATTCATTAGTAAATGTTTCTAGATCAAAAACAAAATACAATCTTTGACTTATCCATGTTTATTAAAATTCAAAAAAGCCCTCCTACGTTTGTAGAAGAGCTTTAACGATAATCGATAATAATTATTTTGTTTGATTCGATGTTATAAACTCTTGATAGTCCTCAATAGTTCCTCCTAGTACTTTCTCAAGATTGTTCTTAACAGACATTATCTGATACTTACCATCTAGAAGATTATTTTCAGCTTGGGTTAAAGCTGTTTGAGCTGATAGAACTTCGTAAATTGTCCCAAGACCAGCCTCATAACGTAATTGGGTAATATGTAAGGATTCCTCAGCTTGTTGAACACTCTTTTCTAAGCTTACCAATTGGTCACTTGCTTGATTAAGCCCAACTAATGCTTGATAGATTTGCAAATACATTGAACGTTCTAGCGCCAATAGGTTCAATTTTTCTTTTTGATATACGATTTCCTGGGCCCGAATTTTATCTTCTTTATTTCCGTAATAGGAATAATGTTCATCGTAGATTTCATATCTTTTTTTCTCAAAGTTTACTTGATCCTGCTTTATTAAGTAATCAATCCGATTTTCAAATGCAAAGGATAGTAAAGAATCCATTTGTTCAGTTGTAATTTTTGTATCTAGAAATTCTGGCTTTATCTGCTCAACTTCAAATCCATCAAAATCTTTGATACCTAACAAAACTAATAGACTCTCCTTAGCTGTATGGAGTTGCAACTTAGCACTTTCTAACCCATTCTTGGCCTGTGAAAGGGCTATTTCACTATCTAAAACAGAAGTTTTGGCTACTAATCCTTGAGCAAATTGCTCCTTTGTAGTCCTATAAAAATGTTCCGCTCTCTTCAAATTTTGTTCAGCAAGTTGAATACCTTCAAGGGCTTTAGTATAAGAGATCATTGAATCCGTTAGTTGATGGTAGAGGTTTTGTTTTTCTAATTTTATTCTTTTTTCAGCTAAATCTATCGCATTTTTTGCTTGATAGTAAGTAATTTCTTTATTAATCTTCATTTGGAGTTTGGTTTCTGGACTCCTAACCATCAGTATATTCCCCATACTATCCACATATGGAATCTCATCAGTAGGTTCTAAATCCTTAAGGTCCTCAACTTCTTCAAATTGCATTTTTGCCTGTTCTAAATCATATTCTGCTTTTTTAATATCTATACTGTTTAATAAAGCTAATTGATAAGCCTCCTCAAAAGATATGCCATCTAGGATGTTCAATCTCAAAGGCTGTGATTCTGCCGATTGGTCGTCATCTTCTTTAAGTTGATCTACTTGATCTGTATCTTCTACTACTAGTTCAACCTGATCGTCAATGATTGCATCGGAGCGAAAGAATATTTGTAATCCTCTTTCTTCAGCTTGTAAATACATAGGAAAAGAGAAAAATACTATCAGTAACCCGAGACCTACAAACTTTAGTGTCCCTCTCACCTTCAACCCTCCTTTACAATACTTTTATATAAATACTAATTCTCCCAATCACTGTAAATTCCTTTAATTATTTTATCTACACCCAAATCCTTACCCTGTTGGATTAACTTATTAGCTTTATCCAGATTGCCCATCTTCTGATAAATATAGGCACTCCATGCCAGTGAATCCCTTTTAATCCTAGCATCTTTTACTTTGGTCAATGGTAAAAGCATCTCTAAACCTTCCTTATATTTTCCTTCTACGACTTTTGTTTGGCCTACAAATAGACGCATGGTTAAAGAAGGCTTATAACCCTTATATTGCAACACGGGAACCTGTTGATCTAAATACTCTCTCCGATTTACTACTTCATTATAACGATCATAAATTCTAGAAATCATTTTCTCAAACTTATCTTGATTATTTTGCTGTTTATAATATTTAGCAAGATTGAAAGAATAGATTATATCTTGTTCGTACAACTGCCAACGCCATGGTCCATTTTTAATTCCAACATCTAAGACATCTAACGAGTTACCTAAAAATCCGATTTTAGCAAATACTTGAGATAGCTGTAACATGACGGTAGGATTCTTCTGCTTCATCGCATTTATTTTTAAAGCTTCAGCTAATATCCTTTGCTTTACCTTATTATTCTTTGTTTTTTCATAGACCTGCAGATATAGATTTATTTTTTCAAAACGGTATTTTGTTTCATATGGATTAGCATTAATTGCTTTAGCTATTAGAACTTCTGCCTCACTTATCGGTATATTAACAATTTTTTTGACTACTCTATCTGCATATATAAATCTACTAGCCATAACCGTACTGGTAAGTGACATTATTACTATCAATACTAAAACCGTATATGATACAGCTTTATCCCACTTAAATTGAAAATTCAAAGGATAAGTTAGTAATCCTAACAATATCATTACTAATACCAGAACATATGCATATGACATGTTAAAGTCGATATAACTATGCACTAAAATCAATCCCACCATAAAGCCAAATGCTAACACCCGATTATATTCTTCATCGTTCATAGACTTACGTGCTTTAATTATTGATAATAGAATCAATAGAAGTAATCCTAAAAATAATATTAACCCTACAATGCCTATTTCTACAGTAAGCTGATAATAAAAATTATGGGCTTGGCGAGAGATATATGGATAGGATTGATAACGTTCAAACTGCTCTTTCCATGCTCCACCACCAGCACCGAAGAATGGCCGATCTTTGATCATCGTAGTAGCATCAGTTACAAAATTATTTCGTTCAACCACACTTCGTGTTTCAAGATTAATATCTGAGATTCTTTTTTGTAGTTGGTCTGGTAATTTCTCGATTACCTGAGGACTGGTAATGGAACTAACACCAATTATCATCACTACGAAAATTATAATTGGGAATATAAATCTATTAGCTGATCTAGTAGAATTAAGTATTTCTGCTTTATTAATTATCATCGAAATAAGTGAATAAATTATTCCAACAACTAATGAACCAGTTATCAATATTAGAAAACCTTTAAAATAATTACTTTCTTTAATAGTTACATTCAAGATTGTTAAGGTTAAAATACTAGTTAAACCAATCAATAAAGAATGAAATATGTATAAGATCTGTTGTTTAAATCGTAAAAATAATAATCCAACAAACCAAACAAGTGCAAAAACTAACCATGCCCCTCGTGAATATGTAAAGATTAAAGTAATTAATAATAGATAAGCAGTAAACGAATCAAAAATAAATGCTTTTTTCTTCCCTGTCGAGCGTATTAATACAGCAATTAACACAGCTGCTAAGATTACAGCATATGTATTGGGATATTGGAATACTGAACTAATCCGATAGCCTAAAAAAGCATCCTTAAAATCTGTTAATTTATATGCTGCCAGCCAACCAAACACTGCTGTCCAAGTACCCATCAATAAGATAGAATACCAAAGAAAATCTTGCATCCTTCTATATTCCTTAATTAATAAAACAAGAATAAAGAATTGAGTAGCCATCAGCCATCTGAAAAATTGCTGATATGCCAGTAATTGATTTTCTGCAAAAAGTGCTGTTATTAAATATAAAAATGTAACTAAAGAAAGCAACCATACTACAGGTTGTTTAAACACTCTTCTGATCTGCTCCCAATTAAGGAACATGAAAAATAGAAAGATTATAGCTACTCCCGTTTCAATCCAATAAAAATCTTGATCAAAAAACATTCCTCTATAAAGGTTCGATATTAAAATGAAAATAGCTATAAGGGTTGCAGGTATTAAAAGACTAATTTTTTTGGAATAAGTCACTTCAGTCCACCTCATTTATCTAAAACATAAGAAAACTATACGATAATTTTACCATAATCACTCCTTAAATTAACCCATTCATTAAAAAAACTCCCCTCATAAATAGAGGGGAGTTTTGATAATTGTTAGTTATTACTTAGTACGCTCAATTACGATAACGTCAGCTACTTCTTTACCACCGAATAAATCTCCGGAAGAAACTACAGTTCCCTTATAGCTGAACTCTGGAGTTTGTAAATCTTGATCGTACTTAGCATCTTGTACGTTGAAGTACGCACCTAACTCATAAGTTGTAACAGTTTCATCACCAGTTGTATCTACTGTCTTAACTAGTACCTTAGTAGTACCATCAACAAATACGTATTCATTAGCACCATTGTCTAAGGAGAACACGTTACCATCAAATGTTACAGTAGCATCACTTAATGGAAGAACAGTAACCATATCGAATGTGCCATCAACTGTTACTTCATCAGTTAACTTAACAAATGGAGTAGCAGATGAAAGATCTGGTAATGTAGTATCATTATCAACTGTATAAGTTACTTCTGTTCCATCAACATTTAATGTTAGATAAGTGTATGTTACAGTATCTTCTCCCTCAAGAACTTGCTCTTGAGATGTAGCTACTGCAAAACCGTATACTGGATCAAGTTGATCATCAGAAGTTGAAACAACTTCAGCTGTTAAGAAGATATAAGCTAAGCTGAATGCATCATCTGCATCTACTACGTATTGTACTTCATCGTATTCAGATAGATCAGCTAAAGTTAAAGTCTTAACTACAACTTCATTAGTCTCATCGTCAAATGAGATTTGCCAAATCTTAGTATCAGATGTTACGTTAAACTTACCATAAGTATCAAATGTTACAGAAGATGTACCTACACCATCTTCAGCAATTGTAGCTGTTTGTTCAAATGTAAAGTCAGCTGCTGAACCGTAAACAGAATCTACAACAGCTTTTCCGTCAGCATCAATTGTAAATGTGTATAGACCATTTAGAGCATAGCCAGTATCAATATTATCAACGTCTGAAACAGTTGCACGGTAAGTAACTACGTCTCCATCAAGATTTGCAACTTTGATGTCTACAACTTGAGTGATCTTGTTGTTTTCATCTAATACATTGTACTCTTCACTGCTTAAGTAGTATCCTACTACAGTTGTGTTTTCAGTTGTTTCTTCAGTTACTTCTACAGCTTTAACAATTACATCATCTTTATCTAAAGTAACTGTGTATTCAGTACCCAAGCTAAGTACAACATTTGATTTATAAGCTACACCATTAATAGTGTACTCAGAATCCTTAATACGAGTTACTTTACCAGTAACACTCTTCTCTACTAAATCAACCTTAATAGCTGTTTTAGAAGTGTCGCCACCTGGGAAACTTACATAAAGAACTTGACCTTCTTTGATATCATCAAATGTAGCTGATGCACCATTTAAGGTAATAACAGTATCTTCATCTACATAGAATCCACCATCAGTGTAATCAACATACTGATAACGGCTAGTTTCAGTAGTTGATGCTACGAACTTACCTTCTAAGTCATAACCATCTACTACTGCAAAACGTACAGCAGTACCATCTTCAGTGCTTAAGAAAGCTTTAACATTGTCACCTTCAACTAAAGTGTAAGAATCATCTTGTACACCATTATAGAAGATTGTTGCACCACTGAAAGTGTACTCAACGTCATCAACGATTAACTTACCATTTTCGTCAACAGTACCATTTACTACATAGTTTGTAGCAGGTGCTAAGTAAGTAATCTCATTATCATCATTCAATAGATAATTAACGTTTTGACCTAGAGCCCAAGCACCTACATAAGCATCAGTAGCAAATGCAGTAGCTGTTCCGTCAAGAAGAATCTTACCATCAGCATCTAATTCTGGCTCAGTTACTACAGCAGTTTTAAAGTCAGCACCTAACTTATCGTTTACAAAGATTACATCATTTGAATTAGCATCTTTAACTACGTCAAACTTATCAGCATCAGCATCATAAGCTACTACTTTTTGATCTAGTGTTGCTGAAGTTAATTGAGCAACAAGACCACGATTAGCATTAACTGCTGCTGCGAAGTCTGTACCTTCAAATAATCCTAATTCATTAGCTTTGATTAAGTAATCAAAAGGCCAGTTACCTGGTAACTCATCGTTGTAACCTAATGCACGAAGTAATACAGTTACAACTTCTTGACCAGTAATGTTCTTCTTTGGTTGGAATGTTCCATCTGGATAACCTTTAATGTATCCGTAGCTTGCTGCTGCTGCTACATATCCAGCGTACCACTCATCTCCATCAATATCAGAGAAAGCTGAAGTACCTTTTAAAAGATCAGCAGCTGCTTCCTTTCCAGTTGCGATAACGATAATTTTTGCGAACTCAGCACGAGTGATGTCGTTAGCAGGTCTAAAGGTTCCATCTGGATAACCATTTAGAACGCCAAGTGCTGTTAATTTAGCAACAGCATCTTCGTAATCAGTACCTGCTACATCACTAGGCGCTGCAGCCATTGCAGGCATAGCTAATGCAAATACTAATACGAATGCTAATAAAGCATTAACAAATTTTTTCATAACCTTTATTTCTCCTCCTCTAGAATTGTTTGGTTGAGAGTTATTTGCATATTTATTGCTCTTTCCTCCCAAGCCAGTCACCCCCTCTCTTGAGTTGAGCGTTTATTTCTTTATATTTATGTCTACGGTGTTAACCGTAGAAACTTGTAAACTATGTAATGGAAACTGATAAAACAACGGATAATTGGAAAACTATGTATATTATAAAAAACCTACTTTTCTGATTATACAATGAGATATCGCCTTCGTAAAGGGTAAATATTCCATAAATGTGGTCCAACTTTCCATAAAAGTAGGACAAGCTATCTATAAGATTACTATGTTTTTTTACAACTAATTAGACGTATTTTTTATAAAAAAGTTTCGCAGACTATAATTTTTTTTAAAATTTTATCGTTGAAAATTTTACTTTCTCAAAATGTTAAGGACCCGTTGCATCGGGTGATAGTTTTCGATAGGATTAATTACATAGAAATGAGGTGTTGAAGTTGTTAGAAAGATATCTGACGGTTAATGAATATGGCGAAAAAGCGATCATTATTCGTAAATCTGAATTTATCGGTTATGTTAAAAATGTAACTACTGAAGAAGAAGCGATTAAGTTTATAGATTCGATCAAAAAAAAGCATTGGAATGCTACACATAATTGTTCAGCTTATGTTATTGGAGAAAACGATGAGATCCAAAAGGCTAACGATGATGGTGAACCTAGCGGGACAGCTGGTAAGCCGATATTAGAGGTCATCAAAAAGAATGGACTAAAAGACACTGTAATAGTTGTAACAAGATATTTTGGTGGGATTATGTTGGGAGCCGGAGGCTTAATTCGTGCATATGGACAAGCTGCTAATGAAGCAATTCATGAAGCTGGGATTATCGAGCGAATTTTGCACACTGTAATTTCAATCACTGTAGATTATACCTGGTTAGGCAAAATAGAGAACGAGCTAAATAATAAAAAATATCAAATTGAAAAAATAGATTATCTAGAAAATGTCACTATTTATGTTTTAGCGGAAGCAGGTAAAGAAGAACAACTTGAAAAATTAATTACTAATCTCACCAGTGGTCAAGCTAAAATAGCAAGAATAGAACAAAAATATGTCGATATCCCTTATTCCAAAAAAGGAGCCTAGAATTATCTAGACTCCATTTTCATTACATTTATTATAATATATTACCTAGTTTACTTAGGTATTTTTTTCTGTTGTTTTAAGACATTTATTACAATCCTAGCTGCTTCAGAACGTTTTAATTCAAAGGTTGGATCAAAACGATATGTTTGCTTCTTCTGCCCTTCTAATAATACGTTAGGCTTACCATTCATTAGCCCAGCCTTAACAACTGCTTCAACAGAAGGAGCTGCATATAAGTTTATGAGATTGGCATCAGTAAATAATTTTTGTAATTTACTTCTGGTGCGTCCTATTTGTTTTTCATCAAGAACTGAACTGGTTTTCAAATTAGCAGCCCTAGCAATCATTACTGCCGCATCCTGCCTTGAGATAGGTTCATTCGGAGCAAAGGTACCTTCCAATTGCCCTCTTACAATTCCATACCTAGCAGCTGTTTCTATATATTTGTATTCCCATAGAGCATTTCCAACGAAACTTGGATTTTTGAAAACATCATAGAATGTCCCTTCACCTTCATAATCAAGTGGCAACTCAAACACCTTTACAAGCAGGGTAACAAATTCTCCCCTGGTAATGTTTTCTTCAGGAACAAATTGATCAGAGAATTTATTCACCATAACACCCTTTGAATATAAGATATCCAGGTCAATTCTGGCCCAACTGTGACCTACTACATCGTCGAAACTCTGATTCATATACATGACACGGAAATATCCAAAACTATCAATTGGGGCTGTTATCGTTTGTTTTTTGGTATCAACGACACCACCAATGTTTTGCCACTCGTAGATATTTTTATCCGGATTATATGTGTAATGGTAAATGGTCAGATATGGCCACGCATCAGCGCGAATATTAGCATCATATTTTAAGGTAATGGTTCCTCTAGCTGTTGGTACAATTTGATCAGCATAATATCTTTCATAGAAAATATCATCAGAGTCGTAAGGTAATTTTCCACTACCATAAATGATGTCATCAACATCTGAAGCATTTTCTCTTAATGTACCTGCATCAATCCAGATTAATTCACTTGCTGGTCTAAATCTTCCAGTTGGCTCTGCTAAATAGTTTTTACCGATTTTGGCTTTACTTGATATTGATGGATAAAAGTTATCGATCCTATTACCATCATCATCGTAATCCTTTTCTAACTCGGAAGAGATTGGATGACGGAACTTATCTACACGACCATAGGTATCCTCAGCAATACCAAATAATATCTGTCTTTGATCACTTAAATAAGGATTAATCGTACTATCATCATTTCTTCGTAACATGGTACCTTTAGGAAATTCTAGCTGAACCAGACCATCAAATACTTTTACTCTTTTAGCAATCTTTGTCTTGTACTGGGCACCTTCAAAGATCGTATCAGCATAATAAACCTCTATTTCACCATCTACAGATTGCTCCCCACGAAGAACTGAAAACTTGATCTTGTTTCTACCCGGCTTTAAGTTTCTAACCTCGTAAACAAATCCTTCCACACTATTACCAGTACGATCGATTATCCAATCCTTCTTAGCTGGTTCTTTTTTGAAGTAAACAGCATCTGCTCCTTCGGCTAACATTTCTATCCGTACAAAGTTACTATTAATAACATTGGAACGTCTTAAGTTTGGATAAATAATTTCATAAGGTAATGGTTCCCTAACTATCTCATAAGTTTTGCTACTAATAATACCTGAAGCATTTGTTACTTGAACCTGAATAGTAGTAGTGCCTAATGTAGATAAATCTACTGTTAAGTCAAAGTTTCCTTCGGATGCAGTTCCGTTTAAGTTTTGTTTCACATTATAATCATAGAATTCATCTTTATTGTTGTTAAAGTTTGATGAGTCATTAAAATTAGGATGTAACCAAGTTCCGATTTTCTCTGTAGAAACACCATTTTCGTCTTTGCGATATATTTTTACAGTTATTTTTGATGCTTCAACGAAAGTACCTAAGAATTTTACAGACTTCTCTCTTGTTGAATATTGACCTTCCTTCATTTCCTCAGTATTTACAAAGAGGTCAGCAATAGAAGGCTCGATATCCAATATAAGCTGTGGTGCTTTAGTAGTGAAAACAAAGATTTCCCAGTTTGATTCAGCAATAATATCATTGTTTTCATCTACGATTTTAAATATTATTACATTTTTACCTTCAACCAACTTTCCACTGATATCCACAGAGAAGGTATTGTCAGTGTTTCTGGTAAAAGGTACTGGAGTATCTCCCATATACGCTTTTACTTGGTTGTTAATAGGAACATTTACTAATCTTCCGTAAATCGTATTTAGAGAGTAATCAGTTAATATCTGTCCGTTGTAAATATTATCTACGATAATATATTGCATTGGTATATAAGTTAAATACCTGGTAACACTACCGATTAGCTGTTCATTGCCATTTATATCAACTGGCACAAATGTTAACGAGTGTGTACCTTCAGGAAGCCAAGAGATTATAAATTTATCATCATAAGAAAATGTGACTACATCGTCAGCTGTCAACGGATTAACAAAGGTAATAGTCTTACTATCAATCTCATTATAATCAGTACCTTCTATCTGCGGTACACCATTAAGGTATACATTTAATGAACCATTACCAACCGTATATTCTGTTGATAGATTTACAACAGTTTGGCCCGTGGTTGCTCGATAGTTTTCTACTACTTTGTTGGTGTCATATATTAAAGTAACTTGCTCTCCACCTGCTAGAGGATTTACAAACGTTATGGTATTATTATCTGTCTCATTATAATCAACACCATTTGTTTGTAAGGATCCATTTACATATACTTTGAGAGAATTCGTATTAACTGCATAACCTGAAACAACATTGAAGTTGGTCTGTCCAGCAGTTGCAGTATATGTTTCAAATAGGGAGTTAGCATCATAGATAAAGACAACTTGATCATTTGCCGCTAAAGGATTGATAAAGGTTACAGTTTTATTATCTGTTTCATTATAATCTACACCTAGTTTCTTTAAGGCACCGTTAACGATAACTATCAAAGAACCATTACCTACTGTGTAGCCTTTTGATAAAGTAAATACTGTTTGACCTGCAGTTGCTGTATAGTATTCTGCCTTATTATTATCATTTGGTAATAACTTAGTAGAATCATAATAGATATGAACATCTGAAAAGCTTGCAGAAGTAGTATTTGGTACCATCTGTAATCTGATTGGTAATTCATTTACCTGTGTATCATCAATTAGAGCGATTCCAGAATCGGCAAACTTCACTTCTTCAATAAAAGGTAATGTTGTATTTACATAATCAAAATAATATGTAGGCTTAATAACTTGTCCTGTCGCATTATTAAACTCGGTGATAATACTTTGTTTTTGCTTTGAAGTATCGATTGTAATGTTTTTAATCGTATAATTGTACACTTTATAGTTACTAGTTGACCTTGTATTATCTAATGCAATAGTTGCACTTAATGAAGGATTTCCACTTGTAGTTACTGTCAATGCATCTAAAGAGAAGGTAACAGAATCACTACCACTTTGATTAGGAATCTTGATTACGGCATCGGTAAATAATAGATTGCTAGGATTTACAGGATCAACGTCCACTTTTATATTTCCTTGCAAATATACTTCATTGGTGTCCCCTACAATTACTGGTTGCGTAACCAAATCTTTTAATTCACCAAAAGTACCATCTGCATTCATATTAGCTATTTTATTTTCAAAAGTAAAAGGTGTGCCATCGTTATAGACAAATGTCCTACTTAAAGTCATCCTTTGGGTATCATTGGTAGCAATAATTTCAAATTGTTGGTCTCCACTATCAATTTTGATATCTGCTAACCTCGTAGAATCAACTGAATCTACTTTAAACTGAAAATATCCCGTTTGGGAATTAAAATACCCTGAATATGGTGCAGAACTTCCTAATACTTGGATTTCTACGCTGTCAGCATTTGGTGCAGTACCCGTAATTACTAAGTTAGTTCCATCGTTAATCGGATCTTGTGGAACAATCATCCCATCAACAAATATTTCATCATTAACTTTTAAATCAGTAATGGTTGTCACCGGATAATAGTACACCCATCCCGGTCTAGAAGAAGTATCCGCATTTACTGAATAGATGATTATCTTATTTAATCCTTCATTTAAGATAACATTCCTAAATTCAAAAGAATTATTTCCAGTTATAAATGGAGTGTTCTTATCATACACTACGGTGATCTGTTCCCCATTTGGTTTAACACTGGTAACCGTATAATAGAACTTCTCCACTTGAGCTGGATCGAAGTTATAAAACTTTCCTTGAAGTGTTATACTCTGTGATGTCTTCCTAGTTACCAAACTTAGGTCTTTTAAGTCATTATCAATATCATTGTTGACATATCCGCTAGCATCAGGCGCATATAAACCGATGATTTCTATTGTCGGAGTTGATGCAGCTTGCGATTTTATTGGAGGCATTAAACCAACCATCAATACAATAATAAGCATCACAGATAATAATTTTTTTACCGAATTCACCTTTTTCTCTCCCCTCGTTGTCAACTGATTGTTCGTATCTTTTTCCCGAACTATTGTATATGTATCCTAATAGTAATATCGGCGATAGTTATTTAAAAGTTTATAGTGTTATAAAAAAACATCCTGCCAAATGTTGGACAGGACGTATAGAAACTTAATGATTAAAGATTTTCTTGTTTTTGCTCGTTCTTGATAAATATTTTCCGAATACTATCCAAAATCGGACGGTATGACTTACTCACCAAACCAATAGCTTCAACAAAAAGTTCTAAAGCTAACAGTAACAATCCTAAGATCAATAGTGCCCCCCAAAGGGTAGCCTGGCTAAAATAGATGGCACTAGCACCAAACAGCATACTTACAAAATAGATAAAGATAACCGCTTGACGATGAGATAAACCCAATTGCAGTAAACGATGATGTAAATGGTTTTTATCGGCTTCGGAAATCGGCTTATTATGCACCATTCTTCTAACGATTGCAAAGAAGGTATCTGAGATCGGTACTCCTAAAATCAAGATTGGCATTACAAAAGCAAATAAAGTAACATATTTAAAGCCTAAGATAGACATTGAAGCCAGCATGAAACCTAAAAACAATGCTCCTGTATCACCCATGAAAATCTTGGCTGGATGAAAGTTAAAAAAGAGAAAACCAATGATCGCTCCCAACAACGCTACACTAAGTAAGGATACAGTATTGTTAGCAATTAATAACGACATGATTAAAATCGTTGCCGTAGCTATTGCAGATACTCCTGCAGCCAAACCATCTAATCCATCTATTAAATTAATGGCATTGGATATACCAACAATCCAAACAATCGTAATCGGAATACTTAGCCAGCCAAAGATGAAGATACCATCAAAAGGTAGATTAATAAACTCAACTTTTAATCCCGATGCTACCACTACAATTGCCGCAATTAGCTGACCTAATAACTTCACTTTGGGTGATAATTGATACCTATCATCCAAAGCTCCGGTTAAGACAATGATCGTACCACCAGCTAAAATACCCCACGTCAAAATGTTTTTGGGACCTATCAGCAGGAAGGAGATTAAAAAAGCTAAATAAATTGCTAAACCTCCCAAACGCGGCATGATTCTACTATGAACCTTGCGATGATTAGGTTGATCTACTGCTCCCCAATATATCGCTATTTTTTTTACAAACGGTGTAATAAACAATGCGGATAATAATGAAATGATAAATCCGATTGATAATATAATGCTAATAGTATTTCACCCCTATCTCACAGATTTTATCTTGTAGATCTATACAAACGTTAATTTTTTAGTTTCCTAAGAACTTCTTTTATTAAAAACTGGGGAAGAACCATCATTCTTCGCCATCTAGAAGGCATAGAAATTAAACGATACAACCATTCTAATCCTAACTTTTGCCAAATTACTGGAGCGCGTTTTACCTTTCCAGATAAAACATCGAAGCTTCCTCCAACTCCCATGACTAAAGGAATCTTTAGCTGTGGCTGATGCTTACTGATCCATAGTTCCTGTCTAGGGAAACCTAAGGCAACGAATAGGATATCTGGCTTTTTCTCTGCAATGTCATTTAAGATCATCGCTTCAATATCTGAACCATCCTTAAAGTAACCATGATGTCTACCAACAAAGATGGCATTAGGATAATCATTAGCAAGCCTTTCAAATGCTAACCTATTGACCTCATCATTAGCTCCAAGTAAATATACTTTAAGCTGGTGTTGGTCTGCTTGAGACATCAAACGATGCAATAGGTCGTAACCGGCCACTCTTTCCGTAACAGGGTCATTACGAAGTCTTGAAGCATAAACCACACCAATCCCATCCGGAACTACCATATCAGCAGATTGTAAAATCCCTTTATATTCTGGTGAATTATTGGCATACATTAAGATTTCTGGATTAGCTGTAACAACATGTGTAGTCTTTCCAGATAAAATTCTTCTAGTTAAATACTCTTCTGTTTCCGTTAAACTAAGTTTGGAAAATGGAACATCCATGATAACAGAAACAGGAAAATCTCGATACTTCAGTTGTTTTTCTTGCATAATTTAACACCATACTCTCTTTATTTAGACGTATTGCTTCGAAAAAAGTTGCAGATAGTTCATTTTAATTGTTTTTTGTGTAAAATTGAGCAATCATTTTAGCAGGACGCCAGGCCAGCTCTTTTAAAGCTGGTAACCTTTTCTCTACTTCTTGACGATTGTCTTCTATATGGGCTAGTACATATTTTACCTGATCTAATAATGTTTTGAAATCTAAATCGTCAGTTGTACCTACTGGAGTCTGATTTAGCTGAGCTAAAAACTGATCGATTTTGGGATCATATGAAATACCAATACTAGGAATACCCATAGCCGTAGCGATAATTAAAGCATGTAACCTCATTCCAATCATCAATTTACTTTCCCCAATAATCCCCATTAAAGTACGAACATCATACTCATTCAGGATTTGTGCTTCTTGGGCCATTTTGCTTAACACATATTGGGAAGCTTCACGGTCCACCGGCTCATGCATTGGAACAAAGACCACCTGTTCCCCCGCTTTAACTAACTCATCGGCAACTTGAGCTATTATGTCCAAGTATTTGGTGTTATTTTTCCAAAAACGCACCGATATTAACACAGGTGAGGCTGCAATCTTTTCCTTCTGCAATATTTTTTGCACTTTTTGCTTAGTAATCGGTGATAAATTTAAAACCGGATCTACTACCACATCTATTTTATCCGCTGAAATCTTCATTTCTTGTAATAATTTTGCCGATTCCCGATCTCTAGTTGAAATGTATTTAGCCTTATTAAATCCTGAACGGATTACTGGATAAAAACCCTTCCGATGAACCGGACCAATTCCTTGAGCATAAATAAAAGTCGGCTTTCCCAATAACTGTGCCAATTGAATTATTCCCATATAATAGGGAATTGTCAACTTACCCGTTGCATCTTGCAAAAGACTTCCTCCACCACTGATTAGTCCATCTGCTTGCCTCATAGATTTCCAAATATCTATTAGACGAAAGCGGTGAACAGCCTCAACTTTATATAATTTTGCAGTTTTTTCAGGATTGGCCGATAAAACAACTGGTTTTATAAAGGGTGCTTCCTTTTTTAAAGCCTCAATAATCGACTGTAATACAGCTTCATCTCCCGCATTATCAAATCCATAATATCCAGATATCAATACTCTTTTCACAACGAGTTTACCTCCGAAACCAATTTAATCCACAATGGTTTTATGATATTCCAGCCGATGATTAGAATTATTCCCACAACCAATCCAAGTCCTAACCCAAGGAACGTACGAATTACTGAAACAACAAACGGTGTATGAAGGTGGGTAAAGGTACTTACAATAGATAGTTGACCCATAGCTGCTGCGACCAATAGGTAAGCAGCACGTTTATAATAATATGATAAGTAAAGACCAAATAGCAATAAAGGATACCCGATAAGAAATTCCTTCGTCCTAGGACGAATATCTAAATAGGTTTGTAACATTTTTCTAAAACTTAATTCTAATGATGATACAGTAGCACTATTACCAGAACGTGCTAAATAATAAAGAATCATTCCGCCCAATATTCCTAGAATCAATAAATAATAATTTTTAAAATTACCTTTCAACCAGGTAATTAATGGCTCATTAAAGGACCACATCACCAATATTAATGTAAGCAATAATGGGGCTAAATAAAGGACAGAAACCCCTCTAAACTGATCTAAATAAAGTGAATATTTAACATGACTGAACATCGCAGCAACAATCCATGCTCCAAAAAAGCTGATTAGTGATGTGATTAAATATACCTTTAATATATGAATAAAGGAAACCTTTTTATTATACACCTTTGATTGTTGTAAGCTATAGTAGATAGCTATTACAGGAACAGCTACTGCAGTAGCCAAAGCAACAAATTTGAAATATAGTGATTCTAACCCTAAAACCTTAGCTATTACTATTCCAAGCATTCCCAAGATAAATACTGGCCACTTCATAAACGAGAAAAATATAGCAACCATTACACTGATTATGGCTATACCTGCAATAAGCGTCAGCCAACGGGCAGTACCCATCCAACTTTTCTCCTGATAACTAAATCCAGAGGCTTTTCCCAATGTAAAACCTTCTTGTTGCAAACGATTTGCTATATTTTCGATAACAAACACCGTTTTATCAATAATCTTTTCTGGAGATTCTTTAAGAGTTATATAATCAAAACTTTGTAAAGGAACGTGGTTACTATAAGTCATCACGGCATGGATATAAATCAACCGAATATTTCTCTCGGTTACCGCTAACTCCACCTGTTCCTGTAAATCCATAGGATTATTTACAAGTTTCATCGTACCTTCTGACAGGGAATGAACCCTAGAGATATTAGACCAAGCTAAATCAAAGGCTAGACTTTTAATTCCGGCTTGTTCCTTGATTAATTCCACATTCCCTAACCCAACTTGATTTAGATTCAATATCTTTGCTACATCATTTAAGTAGGAAGGAAAACCAGTTACCTCTTCCCCTTGAAATATGATATAGGTAGGTTTAAACTGTACAACCTGTTCTATTAAAGCTAATGTTCTTTCTTTATCTGAGTAACTATTAGAGATTCTAGGTACAACATTGAAACCATAGGATTTAACCTTTTCCACCAATGTTGGGTCTATCCCCAAAGAAAGCTGCTTTACTTGACGATATGGTACAGCAAGTTCCAAACCATTGAAGCCATTCCAAGTAAATTCAGTAACCTCTCCCTCTTTAGCGAGAAATTGTTTTATTAATGGAGTCCAAACATTTTCTAACTCTTTATTCTTAAATAATATATATGTGTGATAAGGATTAATATCAAAGTCGAATTGAATGGTGTTTAATGGGGATAGCAATTCTTTTCCACTATACACCCAAACATCACCAGTATATTCACCTCTTAACTTTAATCGTTCTAAAGTTGTTTCATAGATGGCAATACTTTTTACATCACCATTGATTTCAGATAAAATCCCGTCCTCAACCTGCTCTGGATTTTCAGAGTTATTTGCTAAGATAAAGATATCATCATAATCCATTACAAGCTCGACTTGGTTTGCAGTTTTTTCCCAAGTTATTCTTTCATTAATCAAGAGGATCGATGCTATAAATCCAATTATAACAACAACGATTAATGCTTTATTTAATAGCTTCTCCATAAGTCCTCCTATCCTTCACTATTCTCCTTGACCTTTTGATAATTTTTCAGAAAGTAGATCATGTAATCTTGCCCTTTCTTGGTCACTTACAACATAATACCACAAGTTAAGTTCGCCAAAACGCTTAGACTCTCCATTTACCTTAAGAGAACTAAGATTATTACTTGTAGCATCTCGATAGGTTGTAAGTATTTTAATCATATCCGCTTTAGGAATATCTGTTTTTAAATGATCTCCCACTATATTCATTAACTCAAAAATATATTTTGTAGTACGAATATCTAAAGTTTTGTCTAAGACAGCTTTGATAACTTTTTTCTGTCTTTCAATCCGTCCTAAATCCCCAAGCTTATCATGTCGGAATCTAGCATACCCTAATGCTTGTTCACCATTTAATACTTGAAGTCCAGGCTGTAGGTCTATATATAGATTACCAGCCACATCGGTATATTTCATCCTCTTATCAACATTTATTTCGATGCCACCAATGGTATCGATCACCTTTTCAAAACCTTTGAAATCAATTGTAACATAATAATCGATAGGAATATTGAAGAAATTCTCGACAGTTGCGATAACTGTTGGAATCCCATACTGCATTGAATGATTAACCTTATCCTTATATCCTTTACCAACGATTTCAGTATAAGTGTCTCGTGGCAAAGAAACCTCGGTAATTGATTTGTCCTTTGGATTTAAAACCATAAGCATAATCGTATCGGTACGGCCAACCTCAGTTCTATTACCATCCACTCCTAATAATAGGATAGATAGGGGTTCTTCTAATACATTTTTATCTACGTTAGAAACAACATTTTTTTCATTATTGTTAGGTATTCTTTCAACCTCTTGGTAAGAATTATCTAATGTATTCCACAAATAAACAACTACTACAGCAAAAACGGTCATAATAGCTAAAATAACGATCAAAAAAGATTTTAATACTCTTTCTAAACGTTGTTTATTTTGAGAGTCCATATCTTCTCCACCTTCGCCTTAAACAATTAGTACATTATATATTAGACTTTTTTTTAATCCAAAAGTTTCTAATTACCATTATTCTTCTCAAATTAATCAATCTATACTTAATATTACATTAAATATCTTGATATTTCTTCTTTCTTTTTTTGGAATTTTTATTTGAGCTAAGTGGTTTAAATTTTTTCGAGGTGTTAATAATGAAAAATAAAAAAGGTAGGGATCATTTATGAAATGGCTAATTTCTTGGGGACCGGTTATATTATGGATGGCTTTTATCTACTTCCTTTCTTCGTTACCAATATAATAGAAAGGTAGGTGATATTGTGGATACAATGTTTCTAATAAGAAAATTAGGACATGTCACAGTTTATCTAATACTAACTTTACTTATCCTTAGAGCAATGAAAAAAAGAAAGCAATCACATATGCCTAAAAGCACATATGTAATTGCTTTTGTGATCGCCATTATGTATGCTATCTCTGATGAATATCACCAATCCTTGACGGGTTTTAGAGATGGGAGATTGATGGATGTTGGTATTGATGGAATTGGTGTGTTGTTGGGGATGTGGGTGTATAGTAGGTTTATTCAGAAAGTCTATTTTCGGTGAATAACATTAACCTCGGGTGTAATGTTCAGTAGCTATTTCTTTAATATATCTAAATAATCCCTTTTTAGAACTTGGCTTAACTATCGATCCTTTGTTCATTAAAAATCTAGCTAAGTATAATCCACCAAAGTATATTAAAATCGCAATTATCACAGAGTTAATTGTAGAATCGATAACTTCTTTTCCCCAGAATATGTAATATACAAAGTATATAAGAAATACATAACTTAAGTGAATAACTTTGTAAAGATTCCCCACATCTGTCTTGACTTCTAGTTTAGCTCTTTCCCAATCCTCTTTCAAAAGTTCAGAAATCTTATAAATAAACTCTTTTTCTTCCATTTCAACAATATTTTCATTTTCACTATTTTTCTTACAATTATTATCTGCACACTTCTTAATGATATTTTTCATTAATTCGATTATCTCATTATCATGTTTATCATGTGGGTTCAAACGCACTTGTAATTCATACATTATTTTTTCCTTATTACATGGCTCTGCTTCGATAAACTTAACAGACTTTTCTCTGATATCTTTTCGCCAGTTTTGACGTTCTTCAACTATATACCTTGCAATATGCTCCTTGTCTTTAACTTTTATAGTATATAAAGCTGTTACTAAAGATGCCAGTACAGAAGAACCTAGGGCTATTGAAATTGTTTCTATATTCATTTATTTCTCACTCCATGTCGAATATATTCATAAATTAGTTTTCTTCACTTATAGCTACTTCTTTATGTACAGGAGCTTTTACTTCTCTTTCAATAACTCTTACTAAATAATTGAGAAAATCCTCTCTTAAATCTTCTCTTCTCAACGCAAACTCCACTGTGGCCTCTAAAAAACCTAATTTATTCCCTACATCATATCTCTTTCCTTCAAAGTTATATGCATACATCGCTTCTCTGTGTGCTAACTCTTTCAAGGCATCAGTGAGTTGAATCTCCCCACCTTTACCAGGTTTCGTATGTTCAAGTATCTCAAAAATAGCAGGGTTTAAAATATATCTTCCAAGGATCGCTACATTTGATGGAGCTTCTTCTACAGATGGTTTCTCTACTAAATCATTTACTTTATAAACCCTTCCTTCTATGTGCTTTCCTTCAACAATACCATATTTACTTACATCTTCCTTGGCTACTTCCTGTACTCCTAGGATAGTTGTTTTATATTCGTCATAAGCTTCAATCAGCTGTTTCAAACATGGTTTATCTCCATGAACAATGTCATCACCCAAAAGAACAGCAAAAGGTTCATTACCTATAAAACTCTTAGCACAGTAAATAGCATGTCCTAAGCCTTTTGGTTCCTTCTGACGGATATAGTGAATATTCACCATATCTGAGATTTTTCTTACTTCAGCTAATAAATCATGTTTACCTTTATTTTCTAATTCAAGTTCTAATTCTATAGATTTATCGAAATGATCTTCTATGGATTTTTTATTTCTACCAGTTACAATAAGTATCTCTTCAATGCCTGATGCTACTGCTTCTTCTATAATATATTGCAATGTAGGTTTATCAACAATTGGTAGCATTTCTTTAGGCTGAGCTTTTGTTGCGGGTAGAAATCTTGTACCTAGTCCCGCTGCTGGTATTATAGCTTTGCGTACTTTCATTGGTATTTACCCCCTAACCAAATCCTAATAATTTTACATTATCAATTAATCACTATACCCATTGGGATTATTACTGTGCCAGTTCCAAGCATCAGTAATAATTTTTTCTAATGAATCAAATCGAGGATTCCATCCTAAGATAATTTTAGCCTTTTCTGATGAAGCAATTAATATCGCTGGATCTCCAGGTCTTCTTTCTTTTACTTCAGCAGGTATAGGATGTCCTGTTACTTTTCTTGCTGTTTCTATTACTTCTTTTACTGAATATCCATTACCATTACCAAGATTAAAAATATCACTTTTATTTCCTTCTCTTAGATATTCCAATGCTAAATAATGGGCCTTTGCTAAATCCATTACATGAATATAATCTCTGATGCAAGTACCATCATTTGTAGGATAATCATCACCAAAAATATATATTTTTTCTCTTTTTCCTAACGGTACTTGAAGAATAAGTGGTATCAAATGTGTTTCAAGGTTATGAGCTTCCCCTATTGCTCCACTTTCATGGGCACCTGCTGCATTAAAATATCTGAGTGAAACATATTTAATCCCATAGGCTCTATCAAACCACTTCATCATCTTTTCAATAGCCAATTTGGTTTCACCATAAGTATTAGTTGGATTTGTTTCATCATATTCAAGTATAGGAATGTTTTTGGGTTCTCCATATGTAGCAGCAGTTGATGAAAATACTATTTTATTTACATGATTTTTCTTCATAACTTCCAATAAACACATCATACCGTACACATTATTATGGTAATATTCAAAAGGTTTTTCCATACTTTCTCCAACTAAAGAATTGGCTGCAAAATGAATAACAGCTTCCACATTATGAGTCTTAAACACTTTATCTAATTCTTCTTTATTCCTTATATCTATTTGATAATAATTATTAACTTGAGCAGCTTCTCTATGTCCACTTTGTAAGTTATCTACTACTATTACATCTTCATTATTATCTAAAAAATACCTTAATGTATGAGAGCCGATATAACCTGCTCCGCCTGTTATTAGTATTGACATATAAATTTATCCTCCATCTTAAAATTATTTATTTAGCTAATTACAGACTTTAAAATTTAATTTATCTTCTTCATCTATTAGGATAATGTCTCTATTTAACATAGCTTTTTGGTCAAAGATATATGGTCATTTCACAGGTAAGATACTTCTTTGCTAGGATAAGCATAATTCCTTCCCTTGATATTGGATTAGTTCCACTAAAAATTTTAGTTTCTATGAATTTTATAAACAAAACTAACCCCTATTCTAAACAAACTATTACCTTTTAACTATAAACCAAGGATTTAGTAGGTTCTCTTTGTTGTATTCTAATTTTTCATTTGTTTCAACATCGACAACAATACCATTTGCTTGTTCAACGATGGCTTGTCCTGCAGCCGTATCCCACTCCATTGTTGGAGCGAACCTAGGATAAACATCTGCTTTTCCTTCGGCAATATAACATAGTTTCAGAGAACTTCCAGCCGAAATAATTTCTACTTCACCAACTTCTTTTCGTAATTTATTAATGTAATCCTCAGTTTCTTTTGACATATGAGAACGACTAGCAATTACAGTGGTTATTGCTTTTTCTTTTGAAATAGGAAGTTTCATAGAATGGCTGACTAATCCTTTATCACTTAATATATCTCTACCATTTAGCAAAAACTCTTTACAATTAGTTAACTTATATGAGCCTAAATCCTTCTTTGCAAAGTAAACTGTATCTAATACAGGTGCGTATATAACACCTATAACGGGTTTGTTTCTATGTATAAGTGCAATATTTACTGTAAATTCTCCATTACGCTTAATGAATTCCTTAGTTCCGTCCAACGGATCTACTAGCCAAAAATAATCCCAGTTTTTTCTTTCATCATAAGAGATACCCTTGCCCTCTTCACTTAATAATGGTATTTCTGGATATAATCGTTTTAATTCACTAGCTATCAACTCATGTGAACGTTTATCTGCTAAAGTCAATGGTGATTTATCTTGTTTACTTTCAATATTGAAATCTGTATTATAAATTTTTATGATCTCATTACCTGCTTTTATCGAGATTTGAACAATATTAAATATATTAATTTTCTCTAACATTCTTTACCCTGCCTTAGTTTTATTATAATTTCAACACTAAATAACACCATACACTTTTACTTTAAATTCTCTAGATACTAATAAATACCCTAAAATGTTAACGAATCCTATTGCAATCATACTTGCAAATGCTGCTCCATTTATACCGTACCTCGGGATGAGTAAAAAATTTAAAACAATATTTATTACACTTGCAGTAAAGTTCCCATACATCTGTAATTTAGGTTTACCTGTCATGGCAAGCATTAACCATACACTTCCTACTGCAGCATTAATAAATTGACCTATACTCCTTAATACTAAAGCAAATTGCCCTGCTACGATATCTTCACCAAATACTAGCAAAATATATTTACTAAAAATCACTATGAAAATTAACGCTACCAAAGATATTAAACTTAATATACGTGTGGATTGCATATAAATTTTTCTTAATTCTTCAAGTTTTCCCTTATGATAAAGTGAAGAGATTTGAGGAGCAAAAACAGTATTAAATATGACTAAAATTACCGAAGTAAGGTTAGCAACTTGTACTGCTATTTGGTAGATCCCAACGCTTTTCTTATCTATCATCGTTCCAAGCATTATAATATCTATTCGATCCATCATAACTCCCATAATAGCAGCAATAACCAGAGGGAACGAATATCGTAAAAAAGTCTTATCATAAACAATTTTATTAAATCTATCTTTATTCTGGTAAAAATAAATAGCAATTGAAAAGATAAATGAAAAATAAACACCTAAAGCTATACTTTTAGCATTTTTTCCAATAAAAAAATAAAAGACTATTACTAATAAGATTCGTAACAATATAGAAATAAATCCATTAACAAAATAATATTCTTTAATTTTTCCTGTTGCGCGATAAACACCAAAATAAATCTGTTCCATTGAAAGCAACCATACTAATGGTAACATCAATCGAACAAAACTATCTGTAATAAAATAAAATGTTAATACTACTAACAGAAGCGATAAAATTGCGTTGATAAAAAAACTCAGACTCACATACTTATTCCCATTCTTAGGGATATAATAGATCAGACCATTATCCAATCCAGCTTTTGCGAAAATCATAATAAAAGATACTAGTGTAAAAGCATATGTGTATTCACCAAACGCTTCTACACCATATAATCTAGTAGCAACTAACGAAAAAATCATAGTAAACAATACATATGATACTTTTCCGAAAAAAGATTCTATTATTTTTTTTATAAAGTGATTATTTATAAGAAACTTTTCAAATAAATTTACTCTAATCAAATCCTTAACCCCTACCACAAAATATATTTTATCTAATACAACTAGTTACTTTTATTATTTTTTAACCACTTATTTCTAAAATGATTTATTTCTTCTTCACTATAAAAATGCTTCATATACCTAGAATTATATAGGGTATCTATATATTCTTCACTAGGAGAAAATTTCTTCTTAAAATCTTTATATAGATCAGCATACCATTTTTTACTTGAAATGTTTACATTTTTAAGTTTAAAATCTTCTATTTCTAAAAAATCACCAATCTGTTTTTCCAATTCATTTAATTTTTCCATTTTAATGACCAGTAAATTTATATTATCTTTTTTTATGATAGAAAAACCTTTTTCTTTATCGAAATTATAATCATATATATCAATATTAAATGCTCTTTTAAGTTCTTTATCAAACCAATCTACCCCATATTCATGATTAAATTTATCTATATACATTTTGTAAATCATTTCATTATTAACATTTTCCTCATATCTATTATCAAAAAACTTAGCAATCTCAAATATCGGAATATGAATGTCTTGAAAAAACATAGATATATTTCTTGATATGGGTTCTCTAACCAAAGTAATTATTTTTATACGTTTATTTCTCCTTAATATATACCTTTTTAAATACGCAAATATCTTATATCTAATTCTTTCTTTTAAAGAAACATAGAATTTTATTGATTGATAATTTTTAAAATGGTCATATGCATTTTGAGAATATAAACTATGAATATGTATTACATTTTTCGAATAATTTTTAATGCTTTCTTCTATGCTCGTTGAACCTACCTTTCCCATCTGGTAAATGATAATTGCATCATCACTTAAATATTTTGATAATCTTTTCAGTGTTTTTATCATTTATATCCCTCATTACTTAAAATTCTTCGATAAAATTACCAATTACACCACTACACTTTGGTACATGATTTTTCAACGGACACCTATATGGCTCCTTGATTTTAATATTTTTTTCTTTACTCCCACATATTAAATATTATTTGATCTTCTTGTAACATAGTTTTTAGTTTTAAATACATAGAATCAAAGCTTTCATCATCTAAATGAAGATTAATATTTGTCTCTTTTCCTTCATAATCCCCAAGCCATATCACCTTAATTTCATCTGGTTTCATCACATTTTTTAGAATATCTATGTCATTATTATTAATATCAGTAGCTGAAACTATTACAATATGGCCCGCATCTAACATAATATGTGAAATTTCTGCTAATCTCCTTATATGTTCCTGCCTGTTTTCCATGCTATTTTCAACTTTGATATCTGCACCTAATCCATAAAGTAAATTACTCATCCCTAAATAATAAACTAATCTGCCTTCTGCAAACATTCTACTTTCAACATACTTAGCAAATTCTTTTTTATTTACATCTTTATTTCCTGTAATTAATACCAAGGTTGGTTTTTGACCAAAACGTTCCGCTCTTTGACGCTTTGAAATATGACTATTTTCCCACTTATAATTTCTTGTTAATACTTTTTCTCTTATCCACGTTTGTTCATCTTCTAGGGTTTCTTGAATAATTCCTCCACCCGAGATTTCATAGTCATCTATTATGACAAAACGACTAGTATTAGCTAAATCTTTAGTTAAATCAAAAGCAATTGGTTTGATCGTTTCAATAATAACTTCAGCTACTTCATGGCGTTTTACACGATTACTTTCTTTACTAACTAATGAAGAAGCATCTAATACTCTAACAACTTTTTCAATTTTTGCTTGTACCTTAGCAGTACCATTTTTTAAAAAATATTGCCTTCCTTCTACTAAATCGTTTACACCTAACCAAAATAATTTCGTACTGATACGTGTTGCTACTTGAGGTTTCAACTCATTAGATTTGCAGGCAAGTTCGCCTCGAGTAATGTATATTTGTTCTGTGAGAGTAAATCCAGTAGCACTCCCTGCATAATCTTCAGTTTTAACCGGTCCATTAAAATATTCAATAGATTTAATAGATGATTTCTTGCCGGAAGGATAAAATATTATTTCATCACCAACTGAAATCTTACCGGTTTCAATTGTACCAGCAACAATCCGACGATTATCTCCATTATTTGTAAACTTGTATATATCTTGAACAGGCATTCTAAACACTTCATCAATTGGAAGCTTACTATTATCCATAGCATCTAATACTTCTAATACAGTCTCACCATCAAACCAAGAAAGATTATCAGTTTTCTTTACTATGAAATCTCCATGGTACCCACTTACTGGGATGAACTTATCTACATTAACGCCTATTTCCTTTAAAAAGGCATTATATTCTTTTACTATTTCGTAATAACGTTCTTCGTCATAACCAATTAAGTCCATTTTATTTACTAACACAACTATTTGTCTAATGCCTAACATAGATAATAAATATCCATGTCGCTTGGAGTTTTCTTGAACTCCTTCATTTGCATCTATCACTAACAGCGCTGCCTCTGCTCTAGATGCTCCAGTCACCATGTTTTTCAAAAATTCTATGTGACCAGGAGCATCAATAATGATATATTTTCTTTTTTTTGTTTTAAAAAATACTCGAGCTGAATCAATTGTGATCCCTTGGGCTTGTTCATCCTTTAATGCATCCAATAAAAATGAATATTCGAATGGTTTTGAGTTTCTTCGACAAGTTTCTTTTACTTGCTCTAATTTACCTTTAGGCAAAGAATTTGTATCAGCTAAGAGTCTTCCAATGATCGTACTCTTCCCATGATCAACATGTCCTACGATAACTATATTCATATTTTCTTCAGATAGTTTATCTGCACTCTCTTCTGTTAATACTTCCTTTTCAAGATCAACTATTTTAGTCATTTATTATTCTGCCCCCTATATCACATATATCCATCTTTTCTTAGTTCCTCTAATCCACCGCCATCTTCTTTGTCCTGTTCTCTTCCTGATCTTTCGGCAATATTAGCAAATTTTCCGGTTTTTAACTCTTTTACTATGTCATCAACTGTTCTAGATTCTGAATCCACAGGACTTGTACATGGCCAACATCCTAGAGAGCGGTATCTTTTGTTATTGCCTTGATTAAAATATAAAGAAACTACAGGTATGTTTTCTCTTTGAATATATTCCCATATATCTAACTCAGTCCAGTCTAATAAAGGATGAATGCGTACATGCGTCCCTGGAGCAAAATCTGTTTTGTAATAATTCCAAAATTCTGGAGGTTGCTCTCCTATGTTCCAATCATTTTGTTTATCACGAGGAGAAAAATACCGTTCTTTAGAACGACTGCCTTCTTCATCTGCACGCACACCCACAATGACACCAGTAAATGGTTTGGGGTTTTCTTCCAATTCATATTCTCCGGTGTCTTGATTCAGACGGTAACGTTTACCTGTGCCACTTAGGGTATCTTTTAAGGCTTGTGATTTTAAGTTTCTACAACATTCTATTCTTGAAACATTCCCATCCGGAAAAGTTAACTTCTTTGCTAATGCATCTTCGTTTTGTCCTACAATCATATCAATATTCCACTCTCTAGCAAATCTATCACGATACTCTATCATTTCTTTAATTTTGTAATTTGTATCTACATGAATTAACGGGAATGGTATATGACCATAAAATGCTTTACGTGTTAGCCAAACCAGTACAGTACTATCTTTTCCTATTGACCATAACATTCCTAAATCTTTAAATTGACTATACGCTTCCCTAATGATATGAATACTTTTATTTTCTAGTTTTGTTAAATGATCCATAATTAATATCACTCCAAGATAATATTAAAATCTAAACTTATCCCATACTCTTTCATGAGCATAATATAATACCATTTTTAATATAACTTCTATTCCAGCTACAGCACCGGCGATTTCTAATTTACCCGTAGCGGAATAAACTAATCCTAAAGTAGTTAAAGTGGCAACGACTCGCCACGATATTGTTTTTAAAACACTTCTTTTTCTACTAGATATACTTTCATGTTCTTTTACATGTAAGTCTTTTGATAATTCCATAATTTCTCCTTTACATCCACCTTATTTGTTTGTTTAAGTAATTCAAAACTAGTTGAGTACTTTCTTCAATGGACAACATTTCCGTATCAATAACAAGATCAGGATTATTAGGTTCTTCAAATTTATCTGATATTCCGGTGAAATGTTTAATTTCACCATTAAATGCTTTTTTATATAAACCTTTTGGGTCTCTTTTAGCACAAACTTCAATATCAGCTTTAACATATACTTCAATAACATTTTCTTTTCCAATTATTCCTCTGTATAATTCCCGCATTTTTTCTAAAGGTGTAATAAAAGAGACTAATGTAATAATACCTGCATCATGAAATAATTTTGCAACCTCACTAATTCTACGTATATTTTCTATTCTATCTTCTTCTTTAAAACCTAAATCCTTGTTTAAACCAAATCGAATATTGTCACCATCTAAGCGATAAATTAATTTATTTTCCTTAAATAATTGCTTTTCGACCTCAACAGCAATGGTTGACTTCCCGGAACCAGATAACCCTGTAAACCATACTACTTTTGGGTTTTGACTCAGTAATCTATATCTATCTTCTTTTGTAATATTACCCGAGTGCCAAGTAATATTTTTATCTATCAAAATGTCCACATCCTTAACTTAAAATGAATTTGAATTTGTATATTATTGTAGATATATGTCTGTGGATAATAGTTCAGACATATTTTACGTATATAAATCATATAATCTATCTTTTGTATCATTCATCATCTAATAACTACTAGTTTTGTATTAAAATTCAACTGAAAAACATTATGATATTAATTCAACAATTTATTATAAACAGCTAATGTTAATTCAATCGTAGAATTTATATCAAAATCCTCGGCTCGCTTAGTACATTTAAAGCTTATATCTTCGTAAAAATCAGGATTATTTAATAGTTTTTCTAATATATTGCCAAGTTCATCTGAATTCCCAGACTCAAAGAGCAGACCGTGACCACCAACAATTTCTTTAAGTCCTTCTACCTTACTAGCAACAAACGGCTTTCCTGATGCCAGTCCCTCTATAGGAAGCTAGACTCAACCCTTCCCAATTCGAAGAGAGTACCACTATATCACATGTTTTAAGTATTCTATCCACATCATTCCTAAAACCCAAAAAATGAACTCTACGATCAATTTCTATTTTTTGTAAAAATTTCAGTTTTGCTGCTTTAATGATCCTTCAAAGTCATTATTAGATGGAATAATAGATTTACTCAGTTCATATTCTTTAATCCAGTTATTAATAGCATTAACATGTAAGCCCATTGTTCTCACTACTTCTGCCTGTTTTAAACCTTGTTCTTTCACCATTGAAATTACATTCAGCTTAAAATCCTTGGTATATCGCTTTCTTTTGCTAATTTTTTACACTCTCCTTGATTTTATTAAATTATCACATCAAGGTCGTGTCCACTATCTATGCTAGCAAAATCTATTTTCAATTTGCTATACCTTTCTTCCTTGCTTTTTTCCTATGATAATATCTCATAATCATATTTGGTACTATCATAGCAATCAGTGGTTTCAAAGCAAGTATCCTTTGAAGATAAGGAATATTCAATCTCTTGCATGCATATAATCTTGCTCTAGTTTCAGCAATTCTAAATTTTTTCTTTCTTCGATTGTATGAATTTCTATCTTCTCTGTAGTAAATTAATGGTTCTTGAATGTTATGTAAAATATAATTACGCTCAAAAAATTTAATCCATAAATCATAGTCTTCAAGTCTTTGTCTTGTTAATTCATTAACTGAATAACCTCTTACTTGATTTAGTTTATCTTTTTTCATAATTACAGTAGGATGGATAAAAGGCGCTCCAGTAACCATACATTTTCTGTCAGGTATCGCTGAAGGTTGAAGAAGTCCCCATATGCCTGTTTCATCAAATAAATAGGCACCTGAACCACATGCATCGCAATTATGAGTATTCATATAACCCACTTGCTTTTCAATTCTATCTTTTACCATGATGTCATCTCCATCATGGCGCATTATATAATCTCCAGTACTTATTTCTAAACAATTATTTAATGTCTTAGCTAAACCTATGTTTTTTTTATTCTTAATTAATTTTATTCGATTATCTTTTTCAGCATATTTAAGTGCAATTTCATATGTCCTATCTGTAGAACCATCATCGCACATAATTAATTCCCAGTTATCATAAGATTGATTTATTATTGAGTCAATAGATTCAGTCAATGTTTTTTCACAATTGTAAATTCCCATAATAATTGAGACTTTTTTTGTCATTATTACCACCTCACATAAGATGAGTTTTATATGGAATTAAATCAGAATAGTACATTAAAGATAAAATAAATACTACTAAGAAAACTACCGTAAAACAGTATTGATATAATAATCTTTCTTTTTTTTCCATTTGAGTTAAAATATTAGGTAATAACAGAACCAGAACTATACTAAAATAATATTCAATCCTCGCTATAAAAACATTAGTAAATCCAATAATCATAAAAAATGATGATACTATTAGCAAAGTTTTATCATACTGATATTCTGTTTTTTTAGTAAGTATTAAAACAAATAATATTATTATAATCCTTAATACAAACAAGAGTTTTAATCCTTTTCCAGCAGGTCGAGATTCAAAATAATTAATATATCTAGGATTCAAATTATCTAACATACTAAATATAAAAGACATTCTTTCAAAAATTATTGTAGATATGATACCTAAAACAATTATAAAAACAAAAAATTTAAATGTTGGCTTTATCTTTTTAACCACTAACTGAATAAGCATAGCTATAATAGAAGTTGAATGAAAAAATGATCCTATTATATTAAGCAAAACAAATTTTTTTCTGTTTTCTTCTATATACTGATTAGCATAAAAATTAATAGCAATTGCTATCCATTGCCTAATTATATTAAAGGCTCCTGTATAAAATCCTAAAAGAATAAAAAGTAATATTGAAAAAGTAAAATTTTTAGATTCTTTTTTTATTCTTGAATAAATCGGAATATACGTTATAATTGCACTCGTCCAAAAAATCCCATAACTACTACTCGATATGTTTTTTGTTATCCAACTTAATAAATAGTAACCAAACTCTTGCTTAGTAGAATAGTAATCTTTTAGACTAAATACCTTTGATATATAAGTATTATAAATATGATAGTACATTCCATAATCAGTACCTACATTAAATCTAATTCCTGAAAAAATTATAAGAACTAATAATATAAATATATCTAAAACTGTCCATTTTTTTGTTAAACTTTTAGTTTTGATTATTAAAGCTATAGAATAAACTATTAAAACAATAAAAAAATATAATGACATTTTCCCCTCCATCTGGATTTGAGTCAATATTTTGGACAGGAAAAAGTTAAATCCTGTACTAAATGTTTTAATTGATCTTCAATGGCTTGACATTTTAAACTAGTATGATAATTCTTGGTTAGAAGTATATGATGAATTTTAGGATCACCATATCGTTTCTTACTATCTTGATAGATTTGTTTGATTCTTTCCGTCCGTTAATTTTTTATTTTCATGATCACGCTTTGACTGTGATTTATGTAATAATTGGTAACATCTACTTCTTGAAACCCTAAGTACTTCACATATCATTTTAACTTGGTGTTCCAATTCCTTAATTAAAACATTACTTAAATACATCTTCATTTATTTTAAATCTATTTCTTGTTTAGATAGCTCAAATATATATCTTTCATCTCTTTTGTTACCTGCTCAAGCGAATACGATTTAATAAGTTCTAAACTATTTCGACCAAAATTCTCTCTTAATTCTTCTAATAAATAAAATTCCTCAACTGCATTAGCAAACCCATCTACATCGTCTATACCGACAACATACCCATTTTCACCATTTCTAACTAAATCTCGATTCCCTCTACAGTTTGTAACTACAAGGGGCAATCCTGTTGCCATTGCTTCCATAACATTAACTGGTAGGCCTTCTTGTCTTGATGATGAAACAGCAATGTCAGCAATAGTCATAAGATATGGTACATCCTTTCGATATCCTAAAAAATGAATATATTGTTCTAAATCTAATTTTTTAGTATGTTCCTTATATTTATCTATTAAATCTCCTGTACCTACTAGCAATAATTTTAAATCGGGAATTTTCTTTCTTAATATATTAACTGCATTTATAAGTAAATCTTGGTGTTTTCTATAGCTCATTTCAGCAACATAAATTAAAATAAAATCATTTTCATCATATCCGTACTGTTTTCTCAACTCTTTCTTCTCTTCAAATGTTGGAGGGGTAAATTTATTTAAATCAATACCGACACCGGGTATATATCTTACGTCATTTATTTTTAATCGTTTCTGAGCTAAAGTGTAGTCCTCATTATTTATTGTAATAATACAATCGGTAAAACGACCTAACCATTTTTCAATATTATAATAAATTAGCCAGTTTTTAAGTGGTGCTCCTTCAAAAAAATGTAAGCCATGAGCTGTATATAACACTTTAGAACCATTTTTTCTTGTTTTTCTAGCTGCCAAACGAGTTATAGCCCCGCCAGAAGGTGACTGACAATGAATAATATCAAAATGAATATCATTAAATAATTCTTCAAGCTGTTTTAGAGCTTTTATATTACCAATACTAAAAGGATTCCTATCAAAATCAATTTGATGTTTTATTACATTTGGATCTTCAAAATTGTCTATTTTATCATTAAAGTTTGCTGCAATATGTACTTCATGTCCCATATTTAATAAAACCTTATAATCATAGTGCCCAAAAATTCTGAAATGCCGACCAAGATGTGCAGTAACCAATACTCTTGCCATTGTAATATTCTCCTTTAATATGTATTAAGTAATGTCATAAAACTTTAATATCGAAACCAATTTTAATACGATAAAAATTAATTTTTCTTAAATTCATAAAATCTTCTGCTCATTCAAATTTTATTTGTTTGGCCAGTAATGATATACTGAATTAATACTTACATACTGAAATCCACTTGCATTATAAAATTTAATAGCTAACACATTATCAACTTGAGTTCCTACTTTTATTAATTTTATTCCTTTTTCATGTGCAAAAAACTCTAATCCGGCTATTAGTAATTTACCAATATTCTGACCTCTAAATTTATCGTCAACGGCAATCAGTTCAATAGTTGCAAATGAATATTCTAAATTCATGGAAAATAATAAGTAACCTGCAATTTCACCATTTCTCTGAACAATTACAAAGTATTTTTCAGGTTTATCGAAAGCACACTCAGTCCAATGAACATATATATTTCGTGCCTGTTCTTTTGGTAAATAAGGATCATTAAAAAATCGTGAATATAAAAAGGCCTTTTGTGCTATATTTAATATATTTTCATTTCTCGGAAAAGAATTATAAACATTCGTAAATTCATCTACTATGCTTGATTGTTTATTAATTGGCTTAACAAATTGAATATTCATATCGGTTAAAAAAGCTTTTGTTTTTTCACCTATCCAAATATTATTTTGGTTGATATTACCTAAATTAGTGATTGTAACAAAATCATATTTATTACAATAATCTAAAATTTCATATTGTTCTACTTCAGATATACTATCATTTAGAACAACCTTTGCTGATTTAATACCAAAATATTTTGTGTCCCAATTTAAAGGAAATGCTTCAAAAGATTTGCTATTAAGCTTTGCTATATTGTTCATTTTCATTAATGCTCACCTTTTACACTGTCAGATTGGGAAGTAACATATACCCCTTTCCGCAATATAACTCCCTCTATTGTTTTGAAAAATATTTTAAAGTCAAGACAAAGTGAAATATTATCAACATAATAAATATCGTTTTTTAATCTTTGCTTCCATTCCACAGTATTTCTGAAATATGCTTGGTTATATCCAGTAATACCTGGTAGTACTTCAAGTTTTTTTCCTTCATCTCTTTCATAATAATTGATATGTTCTGGTAAATCAGGTCTTGGACCAATAAAACTCATATCTCCTTTAATTACATTAATTAATTGAGGTAATTCATCTAAACTTGTTTTTCTAAGTATTCTACCTACTTTTGTTAATCTTGGATCGTCATCTGAGTTATACGTAGATCCATCTGCATTTCTCAAATCTGGTGCATTTACCTTCATAGAACGTAATTTATACATTTTGAAAACTTGTCCATCTTTCCCAAGTCTATTGCCACAATAAAATATTGGTCCCCTATCTTCTAATTTGATGAAAATTCCACAAATTAAAATTACTAATGAAACTGGAGGTAATAACATCAACGAAAATATAATATCCAATATCCTCTTAACATATTTTTTATACATACATAATGAACCCCCAAAAGGAAAATGTTGAACGTATTTCTTCTACAAATCGCCAAAATTAACTCTAAAGTACAATGGACTTAAAAGTTTTTAGAACATACTCCACCTGCTCGTCAGTAAGCAATGTATGTAATGGCAGCGTTATTTCATTTTTATACATATCAAAAGCATTAGGATAGTCTTTTATATCAAATCCTAAATTCTTATACGCAGTATGCATTGGTAATGGTTTATAATGAACGTTTGTCGCAATCCCTTTTTCAGCCATTTTTTCTATTATTTTATTTCTATATTTTTCATCTTTACCAAGTAGTCTCACAAGGTATAAATGACCACTTGATGAAAAATCTTCACCATAATGCTTTAAAGTATCTACTTCATCACTTAATAATGCTTTATCATACATTTCTATAATTTGTTTTCTTCTCTTTAGAATTTCAGGATATCTTTGTAATTGTGCAAGACCTAAAGATGCCATAATATCAGTCATATTACATTTATAAGCAGGATAAACTATATCGTACTCCCACGCACCAAGCTTTGTTTTGGCTAATGCATCCTTTGATTGTCCGTGAAGAGATAGTAGCATAAACTTTTTGTAAACCTCATCATTATCAATCTCAGGTATATCTCTCCAAGTGACAGCTCCACCCTCAGCAGTGGTTATGTTTTTTACAGCATGGAATGAAAAACATGTAAAATCTGCAACTTCTCCACTTTTTTTCCCTTTATACATAGCTCCAAAGGAATGGGCTGCATCTGCTAATACAATAACTCTACCTATTGCTTTTTGAATTTCGTTTGAGGGATCAAAAAGATTTTGCTTTCTATTAATTATTTCAAATATCTTATCATAATCAGACATCACTCCTGCTATATCTACAGAAATAATTGCTTTTGTCTTTTCTGTTATGGCTTGTTCTAATTGTTCATAATCCATTTGAAATGAATCTTTAGCAGTGTCAACAAGTATAATTTTTGCTCCGACATGATGAATAACACTCGCTGATGCTGTATATGTATAAGCAGAAGTTATTACTTCATCTCCTTCACCTATTCCCAAAAGTCTTAGTGTCATTTCCATCGCTGCCGTAGCTGAATTTAAACAAACTGTCCTTGAGGTATTACAATACTCTGCTATTTTCTTTTCAAATAATTTTGTCTTAGGTCCAGTTGTAATCCAACCTGATTTTAATGTATCAACAACCTCATCTATCTCAAGCTGAGAAATATCTGGAGGCGAAAATGGTATTTTCATGAACAAAATCTCCTCCTGTTATCGAAAAACATAACTATTACTCCCCCTTGGCCGATGCCAATTCTATCTTAGCTAATTTCATTTCTTGCTTTGCTAGTTCACCTGCTAGATTGAAAGTTTCTGTATGTTTAGATTCATCTGTTGAAATATTTTTTTGATTATCATATTTATATGAAGGAACTATTTGTTTTAGCAATCCCTTTATTTCATCGTTGTCAGCGGGATAATCATCATTGTAAACAAGTTTTTCAAGTTTCCTCAACATAAAGTGAAAATCATCTCTAGAAATTGTTAATTGTTTTCCTATAAAGATCCGGTCATGTTTTGTAGCTTTAGTTCCCTCTTCATCAGTCAATATTTCTTCATACAGTTTCTCTCCAGGTCGAATACCGGTATAGAATATTTCAATATCTTTATCTGGTTCAAACCCAGATAAGCGGATTAAGTCCCTGGCCAAGTCTGCTATCTTAACCGGTTTACCCATATCAAGAATAAAGATTTCTCCACCTTGAGCAAAAGCACCTGCTTGTATAACTAGTTGAACAGCTTCTGGTATCGTCATAAAATAACGAACCATTTCTGGATGAGTAACAGTAACTGGTCCACCTTGCTTAATTTGTTGTTTAAAGATTGGGATAACACTACCTCTACTTCCTAACACATTACCAAAGCGAACGGTAACGAACTTGGTTTCACTTATCTGATTCTTATCTTGAACAATCATTTCAGCAATACGTTTAGTCGTACCCATAACACTTGTTGGATTTACCGCTTTATCTGTAGAAATCATTACAAAATGAGAGGCCCCATACTCATGGGCACAATCCACAACGTTTTTGGTTCCAAAAATATTATTTTTAACTGCTTCGCTAGGGTTACGTTCCATTAATGGAACATGTTTATGGGCCGCAGCATGAAAAACGACATTTGGTTTATATGTATCAAACACGTATCTCAATCTATTTCGATCCTGAATATCTGCTATTACCGTTTCGATTCTTAGATCCGGATAATCCTTCCTTAATTCCAATTCAATCTCATAAATACTATTTTCACCGTGACCCAATAATAATAATTGTTTTGGATCAAATGGAGCTATCTGACGACAAAGTTCAGAGCCTATTGAACCACCTGCGCCGGTAACTAACACTATTTGACCTTTTACATAATCAGCAATTCCCCTCAAATCAATCTTAACAGGCTCACGCCCAAGTAAGTCCTCAACATTCACTTCACGAATCGTATTTATAGAAACTTTGCCATTAACTAAATCCGATACACGAGGTAGAATCTTGATATTAGCTGTCGTAGATTTACAAATATTAATTATCTCCGCTACCTCTGATTTGGGAGCTGATGGCATTGCAATAATAATCTCGTCAATATTATACTCCTTAACAACAAGTGAAATATCTTTTCTATTACCTACTATTGGTAACCCCATAACCTCTAAAGATTGTTTAGTAGGATCGTCATCGATAAAAGCTACCGGATAAAATTCACTATCCGCTGTATGTTTTAATTCCTTGGCAATTAAAGCTCCGGCATCACCTGCACCAACAATTAAAGCTCTCTTATGATACGGTTGGATCTTCAAGTAATTATCACGGAATATTCTCCATGCAAACCTTGAACCACCGATTCCCAATATAATTAACGTCCATGATAATAAATATATTGAACGTGGAACTAGAAATTCTGGATTGAATTTTTGAACTATATAATGGAAAATAAAAAATATAATTTCAGAAGTGGTAACAGCTTTTATAATTGCAATTAATTCACCTACACTAGCATATTGCCAAACCCTTTTATAAAGTTTCGCTCTCTTAAAAGCTATCAAAATTATAGATAAATGCATCAAGATAACGTATGGTATAAAAACAAAAATTTTACTATTCACCTGAAAATCAAAACGTAACAAATATGCTAGATTAATAGCAATAGCAATAATACCAATATCTATTAGGCTTAGGAGCACAACTCTTCGTCGATAGTCCAAATCCTTCACCTTCTTATATTAAGTATAGTTATTTCTCTGTATTTCTCCAATACTCCATCATAAACACAACAAATACACTAATCATTAATCCTAATACACCTGCTATAGCAATATTAAGCATTTTATTTGGCTTTACAGGTTGCCCTGGTTCAACAACATCTCTTACAATAGATGCTTTCATCCCTGTTTCTTTAGCGATTTCTTTTAATTGTCCTTCAGCCTTAACTAATTCAGCATACTGACTTTTCAGATTACTTAAAGCCAGTTTATTAGCTGTAATGCTATCTAATACTTTTAGGTAAGCTGGATTAGGCTCTTCATTTTCGATCGATAATTCACTTAGATTTATTACAGTAGTACTAGCCAATTTAGCAGCCAACTCTTGTAAATAGGAATCATCAACAATCGATTTCTTATACACTAGTACCTCATCTAGCTCTGCTAGTTGTTGTTCTGCTTTAGCAATCTTATTGTTTAGTAATTCTATATCTATTTCCATCTGTCTCTTAACAGATTTTACTTTTGCAACTAAGGTATCATAGTTCTGTTCTTCAACAAACTGCTGGAAGCTATTAGTTACAATATTGGCCAATGCCACCGTATCCTTTGCAGAATGTGCACTTACAATAATGTTAACTTGGGTAGTATCTTTAACCAGTTCTATCTTGATCATATTCTTTAATGCATTAGCCTGAATATTTTCCCACTCTGGAGAAATTATTCTAAGTTGTTCTAACATATCTGGCCCTGCAATCGTACTTTTAAAAGCGCTTATTAAAGTCTGAAGCGGAATTACCTCACTATCCATGATTGAACCGATAACAGAGCTGCTTTTTTCTCCTTTAATATCCTTAACAATAACTGAAGCTGTCACTTCATATGTAGGTGCAATCATAAAAAAGCTTACGAAAGCACTAATTATCATTGCAATAATGGTGGTCCAAATAATGATTTTCTTACCCTTTAATAAAATCTCTATTAGTTCTCTCAACGAAATTTCTTCATAGCTTTGTTCCATGATGTTACCCGCCTTTATCTAATTTTTAAGTCAATTTTTTTGAATTCGACAAAAAGTCTCATAATCCTGCTTAATTCTACAATCATCATAGATAATAAGACGAAAGTAACATCAATTTCCTAAATTTACTATTAAGTTTATTTATATTTTTGCACCATGCCATAAATAATGGCATATTCTTCTTCAGTAAGTCGAGATTGCAATATTGACTTTATTTGTTGTTTTTCTTCGGCTGAAAAACCATCTTTAGCCATTGTTTTAATCTTTTCAATATCCTCTTTTGTCAAACTGGATAGTAGAATTTGTGCTGCTAATATTTTGTCTTGTGTTGTGACAAGTTCACTTTTGGCCTTTATTTCTTCTTGGCTGATCTCCACTCCCATCACTTGATTATCTATATCTTTGTCGTTGGATGTTGCATCTTCCAATTTTTCCGCTTCGTTTTTTTCTTCTGTAATCTTCTCTGTTTCTACTGCCATGTTTTCATCCTTTGAAGCTGATTCATTACTATCTTGCTTATTATTTATTTCTTCTTTCTGTTTACTTTCTGACTGTTGTTCTACTTGTTTATTTTTGTCTTCCTTTATTTTTATATTTTCCTCTAGACTTTCTCTATTGGGTGTTTCATCAACTGATGGATTTTCTGGAATCTTTTCCTTTACTTCTTCTACTTGTTCTAGTGAAAAATCCATATTGTTTGCAAGTTCTTCAATCATACGGTCTGTATAATAATTAAATAAATACCAGCTAAAACCAGTAATTATAATTAACATTGTCAGTAGGCCAACTAACCAACGTTTCATCTTATCCTCCAAAAAAATGATAACCTCCCTCCTGAATTAAAATGTACCCTTTGTAAAGGACATTTTAAAAAAGAGGGAGGCTGTTTTTAATGATGATTACTCACTGAGTAAATTGGTTATCTTCATGAAACGTTTCAACATCGCCACGCTTTCTGCCCGTGTAGTATTAGCTGCGGGATTGAAGTTTTGCTTATCATCACCTAAAATAATTCCTACTTTGGCACTCTTGGCAACGTAATCTACAGCCCAAGCCTTAATCTGAGAACTATCGTTAAACTTCGCTAGTTGTTTTGTTTTCTCTTCATCACTTAGAGTAATATTACCACCAAGGTATTCTATAGTACGAATGATCATTGTCGCAGCTTGTTCACGAGTTATTTCTAGATTAGGCTTAAATGTACCGTCACCCATGCCATTTACTATTCCTGCTTTACTTGCTGCACCAATATACCCAGTAAACCAAGCATTTGCCTTTACATCTTTATAATCAGTTGTCATCGTTTTATTTAATCCTAGCGCTCTTACAATCATTGTCGCAAACTCTGCCCGTGTAATTTTTCCATTTGGCTCAAAACGATCTTCTGCTCTACCTTTAACAATCATTTTCGATGCTAGTAGATTGATATCATCTTTACCCCAGAAAGAATCACTTACATCACTAAAGGTTTTATCATTTTCGACTACCATAATTGGTGCAAATGTACGCTGCTTAACGGTAATGATCGTCTTACCTTCGCTAATTTCAACTAATGTTGGTACAGAAGTTAATTCACCATCGGGGCTAGCCATTCTGATAATAGACTTACTTACATTATCATCTTTGTGCTTCCACTCGACAGCTACAACCTTCTTAATATCGACCATTTGATCAATGGTTATTTTTGACTTTATATAATTAGTAACATTTTTGACTGGATAACTTTCCTCGTCTACTACCACCATTACTTTTGTTTCTAAAGCTTCGGATAGTACTTTTGCTCCATTTGATGTTATCTGATCAGAGATTGCTTGTTTTATAGTGGCTGATGCTTTACCAAATGAAATTGTAACCTTACCTTGTTCAAGATCTATTCCTTTATCTTTAAGCGCTGTTAAAGTTGCATTTATATCTTTTACTGATACTGTCGTACTACCTAATTTGGAAATTACGGATAAGCGATTGTTCGTATTATCTGCATCTGTTTTAGCAATAAAATCTGAACTAAATTCAACATTAAATAGATCAGAATCATTTGTTATTTCCACTCTAATATCCGCAGGTTGATCAGTACCAGCTATTTGTGATAGAACATTTTCTTCATTTACAGTAGCTGAAGTGATTGTTAAGCCTGTTTCATCATCCTCGGTTATCGTAACACTTTCAGCTACATCAATTGGTTGTGTTGTTGGTTCACTAATAATTCCCTCATCCACAGGTTCTTGCGGTTCAGTGACTGGTTCCTCGTCCTCATCAGAACCTCCTGGTATGGATATTATTCCCCCTCCACCTCCACTGCTTGGAGGAGCGGTTACTGTTATTTCCTTTAAACCAACAATAATACCTTTTGCGGCAACTGTTATTGTTGTCGTTCCTTCAGAGACGGCTTGAAAAAAGCCATCTAATGTTACTGTTGCTACACTTGAATCTGAAGAATAATAGTCTAATCCTTCATTTAAGGTAACAGCAAATGGATAAGACACACTATAACTTAGTTGTTGTGTGCTGCCAATGGTTGGCTGTTCATTTGTAAATACAATATCAGAATTAACTCTAGCAAAACCTCCAATTACAGCATTGCGTGCTTCTATTACGGGAACACCCTCATCGATTAATGCTGTCTGGAAATTATCTTTGATTCTAATTAAATCTGTTACAGATAAACCTAGTTCACTTAATTTCCCTTCAAAAAGATCATAATTTCCAGTTGCAAAAGTATCAGTAATAGCATCGGTTATAGCATCATTTACAGTATAACTGTCGTTAAAGAGACTACCGATAAAAAAGTTTAATGCTGCCTGGTTCTGTAATTCACCGAAAAAGTCCAGTAAATCATCGAAAGTAAAATCACTACCAAATAAGGTTTGGAACGTTGCTGTGTGCTTAGCCTTTGTACTATCAACTGTCGCCTGTAAATCATCAGCGGTATAAAATAGTTGAACAAAATCGCTAATCATGGTATATACCGGTGTTTCATCTGTCGGATATAACTGAGTTAATTTGGTATTAAATTCCTCATCAGCAATCACTGTATCTTTCCACCATGACCAATCTTTTTGTTTGATTGCATCTCTAACAGCTCTTACTTGGGCTAATTCTTCATCAGATAATGCCCCGTAAGCACTGATTACCTGATTGACGTAATCTTCCGCTGCAGCATTAACAACATATGTACTTGATAGACTTCCCAAACTTAGCGGTAGAGCTAAAATAATTGCTAAAAAGATTGTTAATAACTTTCTACCTGGCCCCATATCCATCCTCCTTAAATAGTTTAAACACCAAAATGAATAACCCTAATAGAGTTACTCATTTTGATACTTAGACATTTTATTTTAAGAGATTTGGGCATCTAACCCTCCCTCACATCACACCATCGACGACCCGCGTCTAAGGTTGCCTTCCCCACAGCGTGACCGAGTGCCTCCATTGATAATGGTTAGGAGACATCACCAATATCAGCTAAAACAAACCTAAAATCCGCTTCTTTTTCATAATCTTTTCTGGCATATCTACATAAATATCTTTACCTTCGATTACCGCTCTTGCATTCTGTTTAAATTGCTCTACTAAATTTTCCCCAGCGAAATCTTCTAAAGCCTGATACCCGGCTTTTAACATTACTCCCCGATGCCCTCTAGAACTATGGGCATCCGTCGCTAGGAAGTGTGTTAAATTGCCATCTATTAATTCCAAAGTGAACTTTTGTACTTCTTTGCCAAATTTACCTAATAGACTAGCAGCTGTTATCTGTGTAAGTGCACCTTTTTTAACTAATTGATAAATTTTAATCGGGTTTTCTCTGATTTCACGATTACGTTCCGGATGAGGAATAATTGGTATGTAACCTGCTAGTTGAATTTCAAAAACTAGCTGTTCAGCACCTACCGGTACGCGGTCATACGGAAACTCCAAAAAGACATACTTATGGTCGTTAATAGTTAATAGATTCCCTTTCTTCAAATCTATTACATAGTCTTCATAGACTTGAATCTCTGATCCGGGTAAAATCGTAACTTCAAGACCTTCCTCTTTGATTCGTTCATTGAGTAAGGTTACTTTAGCCATAATATCAACAGGGTCAACGACATATGTGTCCTTTTTATGATGAGGTGTGACCACAATTGTCTGAATTCCATCTCTAGCAGCCTGTTTAACCATTGCCAAAGACTCCTCCCAGTCTTTAGCCCCATCATCAACCGGTAAGATATGACTGTGTAAATCGACCATATTATCCCTCCAAAGAATCATTAATTCCAATAATACCAAATTAAACTAGTTCTATATTACTACTATCCGGAAAAAAAATAAACTATTTTTTATTAATTTATTTAATATTCTTTCAATAATGTAAATTTATGTAGAATTATGTCGAATTATAGCGAAAAAAATAATCTCGTCATCTGACGAGATAGGATCATAATCTATGAAGGTTTTAATTTTCGCCGTAATAGTAGTAGTAATAATTTTCTCCTTTTACTTCTTTATGATTTAATACAACTCCAATCACATTGGCTCGAACATTTTCTAATAGCTCCTTTGATTTAATTGCCATCTCACGATGAGTTTTACCACTATGTACTACCAATAAAACCCCATCAATTATCCGTGAAAGGACTTGAGCATCTGTTACAGCAATAACCGGAGGAGCATCAAATAAAACAATATCATAAGTTGACGACACTTCATCTACTAGCTGTGACATTCTATTGGAACCTAATAGTTCTGCAGGGTTAGGAGGAATGGGACCGGAAGTTAAAATATTTAAATTATTGACTGTAGTTTCTTGAATTGCATCCTCTAACACTTCGTTCCCAACAAGTACATTGGTCAATCCTACAAGATTAGGTAGACGAAAAGTATGGTGAACTGTTGGCTTTCGCATATCAGCATCAACAAGCAACACCTTCTTTTCTTGTTGTGCTAAGACAACTGCTAGGTTGGCGATGATAGTAGATTTTCCTTCCCCTGGCCCTGTACTAGTTACCATCAACGTCTTTAATGATTGATCAATACTGGCAAATTGAATATTGGTCCGTAAGGTACGGAAAGATTCGGAAATTGGTGATTTAGGACTATAAATTGTGATCAACTTGCGTTCTCGTTTTGTTTTTCCTTTCGTCTTAAATTTCACGTACCTCACCCCTCTTTTGTAAAGTTCCATTTACTTGCCTAACTATCTTATGTTTCTCTTTACTTATTTCAAAGGTTGAAATACTTCCTAATACAGGATAACCTAGTAATCTTTCGATGTCTGCTTCTGACCGAATACTATTATCCAGATACTCTAATAGAAACGTTAATCCAATTCCTAACATCAAACTTAAGACAAGGGCGATCATAATATTCAACATTGGCTTTGGTTTGATAGGTGCTGGATTTTGTACCGCCTTGGCTTTAGTTAGGATTTGTACATTATCTACTTTCATAATATTAACTATTTCTTTCTCAAAGGTGTCAGCTATTGCATTAGCTAACATCACCGCTTTGGTATAATCGGGATCAGTAACGGTTATTGACATCACCTGGGAGTTCTTAACCGTATTCACCGAAATCTTATTGATTAATTCTTGAGCTGTTAGGTCTAGGTTATAATTAGCAATTACTAAATCGATAATCCGTGGACTTTTGATGATTACGTTATAGGTTTCAATCAACTTTAAGTTAGTTTGGATATCGGAATATGAATAAATGCTATTCATATCTTGATCACTCTTATTAACCAATAACTCTGTCGATGCTTGGTAAATAGGAGTTAAAAAGAAAAAACTAATGATCCCACTAACAAGAGTCGCAACTAAAACTATAACCAAAATCATTCCCAGTCGTTTTTTAATGATTTGCAATAACTCTCTTAAATCGATTTCAACGTCTTCGTTCCGTCTAATTTCCTCCATATCTTCCTCCTATTTCATTGGTGATATTTAGCTAGTTTTATCTATTCGTCATTTAATAACAAATTCCTTCACGTATTGTCAAAAAATGTTCTCTTTTATTACAAGATATACCAACCAACCACTAATTAACTTTTTTGTGTAAGTAGTATTTTGTATAAGTGCGACTTTTGGTAGTGTAACGGACAAGGTGAGCACGTTACAAAATACTACTTTGGTTTCAAGAAAAAACCAAGAACCATTAGATTCTTGGTCATAATAGTATCTTTTATTAAACTACTTGCTTCACTTGTTGTGCCACATCAATTAACTGCAACACTGCTTCTTTAATACCTTGTAGTTTTTCTTTTGCATCTTTTGCAGTTTTTCCTCGAGTAGCTAAGTAGATCTTTATCTTTGGCTCCGTACCTGAAGGTCTTACCGCAATCCAAGATTGATCATTTAAGATATATTTTAAAACATTGGATTTTGGTAGCGTTATATCTTCCTCTAAATCTTCTTTTGTATATCTCCTTTTACTAATTAGATAGTCTTCTATGATTGTTACACCCTGTTTAGCAATGGTTGTAGGTGAATTTTTCCGTAAATATTGCATGATGTTTTTAATCGTTTGCATTCCCTCAATTCCTTGCATCGTGAACGAAACTAATTCTTCCTTATAATACCCATACTGTTCATATAACTCAATTAACACATCAAGTAATGTCTTACCTTGATTCAAATAATATGCGGTCATTTCAGCTGTTAAAACACAGGCTTGGATTGCGCTCTTGTCGCGCACGAAACCTTTTACCAAATATCCATAGCTTTCTTCATAGCCAAACAGAAATGTATGCTCATTTGTTTCTTCAAATTCTTTAATCTTTTCCCCAATATATTTAAATCCAGTTAGGGTATCGATAGTTTCTATACCAAATGATTTAGCAATTACCCTACCCAATTCTGAGGTTACAATCGTTTTAATAACAACTCCATTTGCAGGCAACTCATTTTTTTCTTTAAGCTGTGATAAAACGTAGTAAAGCTGTAGAACCCCTAATTGATTACCATTTAAAGCAACGTAGTTATCATTATCCTTAACAAATACTCCGAGACGATCCGCATCAGGGTCTGTTGCCATAATTAGATCAGCGGCTTTTTCTTTAGCTAATTCCAAAGCTAAGGTAAAAGCATTTGGATCCTCAGGATTTGGTACTTTAACAGTTGAAAAATCAGGGTCTGGGCTTGCTTGTTCTTCAACTACCTCAACATCAAAACCTAGTTCCGTTAATGCCCGACGAACAGGAATATTTCCCGTTCCATGTAGTGGCGAATAGACGATCTTTGGCGATTTGATTTTTAATTCCGCTAATGGATTAAGGGATATTTGTTTAACTTTTTCGATGTATTTATTATCTAATTCTTTATCAAGATATTCTAATAACCCGGCTTCGATCGCCTTCTCTTTATCAGCAACTTTAATGCTCAATTCATCATTTACTTGTTTGATTTCATTGATCAAAGCCATGGCTAATTTTTCGGTGATCTGGCCACCGTCGGAGTTATATACCTTATATCCGTTATATTCTGGTGGATTGTGACTTGCCGTGATAACAACTCCAAATAAAGCTTTCAATTCTCTTACAGCAAAAGAAAGTTCCGGAGTCGGACGTAAATCTTCAAATAGATAAGCCTTAATTCCATCGTTCGCCAAAACTAAGGCAACTTGTTCTGCAAACTCTTTAGAGAAGCGCCTGGAGTCATGGGCAATGACAACTCCTTGCTGTTTTTCATTTGGATAATTTTTTAAAATATAATTAGCTATCCCTTTAGTTGCCTTTCGTACGGTATAGATATTTATCCGATTTGTTCCGGCACCAATAATTCCCCGTAAACCACCAGTACCAAATTCTAAATTCTGATAAAAACGTTCCTCAATTTCTTTCGGTTCATTAGCTATAGCTTCTAGTTCTGCTTTTAGGCTTTTAGTTAAATTAGGATGATTAACCCATTTAAGATACATTTCAAGATGACTCATATAAATATACTCCCTTCCAATCTTTCCTACCCTTGCAATCTATTATTTTATTCACATCTTAGCACATTTAAAAGTGGAAAACTAGCTATCAAGAGCCTCATTATCCAATATCAGGGTTTTAGACGATGAGACAAGACAGATATTAAAACCAAAGGCTTTAATATTATTTCTCTAGGTGATAAATTTACAGTAGATGAACAAGGACTAGTAAAATTCTGAATAATTTATTCTAAGGAGAGAGCTTCGTGAAAATAGTTATTGCTAGTGACTCTTTTAAGGGTAGTCTAAATTCACTTGAAGTAGCTAAAGCGATTGAATCAGGGATAAAAAAAGTTTATCCCCGGGCGGATATTATCAAGTTCCCGATTGCTGACGGCGGGGAAGGAACTGTACAAGCCTTTATCAGTTCAATTGGCGGAGAACTTGTTACCACCAACGTTACCGGACCATTAGGAACAAAAGTTACCGCAACATACGGGATTCTTACCGATAAAAAAACAGCAGTGATCGAAATGGCAGCTGCTGCAGGTATTACATTAGTCCCGCAAGATCAATTAAATCCTTTAATTACAACTACTTACGGTGTTGGTGAATTAATTAGACACGCATTAGATCGTGGTTGTACTGAATTTATCATTGGCTTGGGCGGTAGTGCAACTAATGATGGCGGTGCAGGACTAGCTCAAGCGCTTGGCTATAAACTATTAGATGCCGATGACCAGGAAATAGCTTTTGGTGGCGGTTCATTACAAAATTTACGACGAATTGATGCAACTAACGTCGATCACCGCATCTTTAAAGCTAATTTTATCGTAGCAAGTGATGTTACAAACCCCCTTTACGGACCAAATGGCGCTACTTATATATATGGGCCTCAAAAAGGGGCAACACCTAAGATGTTAAATGAACTAGATAATGGACTTAAAAACTTTGCCAAAATTATCTATCGCGATTTAAAAAAAGACATTCATAACTTACCAGCGGCTGGTGCTGCAGGTGGTTTAGGTGGAGGATTGTTTGCCTTTGTTAACGCAACCTTAAAAAGAGGCATTGATATCATTATTGAAAAAGCAAACTTAAAAAAATATTTACATGACGCCGATTACGTCATTACTGGTGAAGGCAAAATCGATAGCCAAACAATTAACGGTAAAGTCCCAGTAGGGGTAGCAAAAATCGCCAAAGAATATAATGTGCCGGTAATCGCCCTAGCTGGATATGTTGATGATAAAAGCTTTCTTACCCATGAAGCAGGAATTGATGCTATCTTCTCGATTATCAATTACCCAATTACAGTTGAACAAGCAATGGAACCAACGACAGCAAAGATGTTCCTAACCAAAAATGCTGAAGAAATCTTTAGATTGATAAAATTAATTACAGATAAACATGAGGATGAGTGAATGAAAATGGCGATAATTACAGATGAACAAAAACAAATGTGGTTAAAAGCATAAAAGTGGGCACTTTACAAAATACAATTCATAATAAAACAAATAGGGCTATCAAGCAGCCCTATTATTTTTTAATAATATGTCCTCAATATTTTTATTTTTGATTTTGTCTGTATCTCATAATTCTTGATCGTCGTAGGAACTAGTAAAGTGTCTCCAGCTTGTAATGCAATAGTTTCAATTTCTTGACCTGCAATCAATGTCCCTTCACCTTCAGCAATAATCAATACATCAGGATTTCCTTCCTTTCCTAATTGCAGTTGATATGCGGTATTTTCAAGTATTATTTTCTCTATCACAAAGTAATCGCTTTTAACCAACTGTTCATGTGAAATGGAATCCGTGGCAACTATTGAATGCCTCGTTTCGTCCTGTGTCGTTTGATCAGTATAGTTTATTACATCAGCTGCTTTTTCAATATGTAACTCTCGGCCTTTACCATTTTTATCGACACGATCCCAATCATACACTCGATAAGTAATATCTGAAGTTTGTTGGACTTCAATTAAGATTGTCCCAGATAATAAAGCATGGATCGTTCCTGATGGAATATAGAGCAATTGATCCTCTTCAATCTTTTGATAATTTAAAAAGTCTTTTATTTGTTTATTTTCAATAGCAGACTTATATTCTTCTTTATTCTTAAAATGATGGCCAAAGATAACTTGACCATTTTCTTTCGCACCCAGAATGTACCACGCTTCCGTCTTACCATAATCCCCTTCTACTTTTAAGGCATAATTATCATCTGGGTGTACCTGAACCGATAAATCATCATTAGCTTCAATAAACTTAATTAATAACGGGAAACGATCTTGTGGTGAATTACCCAAAAAAACTTCTGGATATTGTTTTGTTAGGTCGACCAAACTTTTACCCTTTAATTCACCATTTACAACTATACTTGTACCATTTGGATGACCAGAGAGAACCCAGTACTCGCCAATCGGCTCCTCACTTTTTTCTTTGAAAAGTGCCTTTAACTTATTCCCACCCCAGATCCTTTCTTTGGGTATTGCTGCAAATTTTACTGGATAAAAAAGCACACATATCTCCTCCAACTATAACCTACTCATTTTTTTCATACACAAAGTCATATCGATCAAATTTTGATTATAAGCTTATTTTATCGCAAACATTATTTCACCTTCAGCCACAAGTTTATCACCAACAAAAGCCGTTGCTTTACCTTTACCCATTGGTCCTTTAATTCTGATCACTTCTACTGTTAAAGTTAGCGTATCCCCGGGTTTAACTTGAGCTTTAAATCTAAATTTATCTATTCCAGTGAAAAAAGCCAACTTACCTTTATTTTCTTCTTTGATTAACATTGCCACGGCTCCAACCTGTGCTAAAGCTTCTACGATCAACACACCTGGCATAACCGGATACTCAGGAAAATGCCCTTGAAAAAACGGTTCATTCATCGTCACATTTTTTATACCTACTGCCTTTTTTCCTTCCTCTAGCTCAATTATCTTATCAACTAATAAAAAAGGGTAACGATGGGGAATAATTTTCTTAATTTCATTTATATCTAACATAATTCGACTCCTTTCTATTTTCATCATGCTTTTAATGCCGCTCTATCTCATCTTATATCACATATTTTATTTTACCTACCTTCTCATTTCAACCTCCCTTTTCCGATGATTCTGAACAAATATGTCCATCAATCATCTAAAGCAGAGCATTGGCGAGTACATTAATCAATAGAGCGCAGGGGACTTTAGAGTAGAATTTTCATTGTTTGAGCCATTGGCGAGTTTTGAAAATTCCTAAAGTCTTCGAGCTCATTCAAATAAGCTTGTCTGAGACATGCATTGCGTTGATGATGATGGACAACATATTATTGTCAAAACATGCATTGCGTTGATGATGATGGACAACATATTATTGTCAAAACATGCATTGCGTTGATGATGATGGACAACGCATATTACAAAAATAAATTACTAATACTAAGAATAGACTGTCTAAATCATACAGTAAAGGAGTTAGTTCCATTGAGACAATTTGAACATTACGAGCTTGAAAAGGATGGCGACGAATATACGCTTGTGATCTACCTTGATAATTTCCATCAAGAATTTAGTAAAGATTTGGATAAAAGAACGGAAATAACAAATAACAATTTATTTAAAGATATTAAAAATTTTATTAAAGAAAAATTCCCTAATTTAAAAATCAAAGCTGTTAAATTGATGATCGGAGCCACACTGATTAGTGCTATTCCTTTAGGCTCCGTTCTTGCAGCTACTGACAACACTTCTAGCAGTTATACTGTTCAGTCGGGAGATTCGTTATGGAAAATTGCTAATCGTTTTGGAGTTTCTGTCAGTGAGCTGAAGAACTATAATCGATTAACATCTGATACTCTATATGTTGGACAAACGATAAGAATTCCAACCACCTCTTCCATGGACGTCACCATTAACATAAATGGCCAAGTCAAGGAAATTGTTCCCGAACCGATGATTATCGATGGAACAACTTATATCCCCATTAGGGCGATTGCCAATTCCTTAGGGGCTACAGTATGGTGGAACGAATCATCAAATACAGTTGGAATTAATCGTGATGACATAAAAATAGCTTTTGTCATTGGTTCTAATACTGCAAGGGTAAATGGAAACAAAATCACCATATCACCAGCTAAGATTATGAATGGTACCACTTACGTCCCAATTCGCTTTATCTCCGAAACATTTGGTTATAATGTTAATTGGGATGCTAAGACAAGAACTGTTAATATCACGACACCAAAGCAGACAACCTATACCGTCGTTTCTGGAGACACCCTTTGGAAAATAGCTAGTCGTTTTGGTACGTCAGTTTTAGCCCTTAAACAGATTAACAATTTAACATCAGATAGGATCCATGTAGGACAAAAACTAACGATTCCCACAGTAGAAAATACAGCTACTCAAAACAAAGGAACTCAAGAAACTTACACCAAGCCAACTGTGACATATATTACTCATACTGTTTCCAAAGGAGATAACCTATGGGATTTAAGCATAAGGTATGGAATTCCTTTCACAGAATTATTATCAGTTAATAAACTTACTCAAAACAGCACCCTTACTTTAGGACAAAAACTAACGATTCCAGTCCATCATATTCCCGTTAAACCTGTTGTTTCCGAGAAACATGGGGAGCTTTTGGACTGGTGGACTGAAGCCCAATATGTCTTTCCAATTGGAAAAGTGGCTAAGGTTACCGATTTTCAAACCGGAAGAACATGGTATGTTAAACGGACAATCGGGGCTAATCACGCTGATAGTGAACCCTTAACTGCAAAGGATGCTGCAATTATTAAAGAGGTTTGGGGAGGCACATATAACTGGAATAAACGGGCAATAATCATTGAGGTTGACGGAAGAAGAATAGCGGCTTCAATGACTTCAATGCCTCATGATATTCAATATATTAAAGACAATAATTATAACGGCCACTTTGATATTCATTTCCTCAATAGCACTCGACATAAAGATGGAAAAATGACCGAAAGTCATCAAAAACAGGTTCGAATAGCAGCTGGTGTAGAATCACTTTAGTTCGTAATATTTTCCTGCATAAATTAAGGTTTCCGATTTAGAATATATAGTGTCCCCACTACCACCTTGGGTGGAATAGGGTTAACATAAAGGAGCACAGCCAACTTAACGCTGGTTGTGCTCCCTTACTATAATCCTTAACTTTAAATTTCTAGTTCCTTATTAGCTCTTCTAACTTCAATCAAGTAAACCATAGATGTGAGGAATGAAAAAGCTACAACGAAGGATAAAAACTCAATATCATAAGGTAATTGAAAAGTAATCATTAAAATCGCTATGTAAAAGAGAACCGTTGTTGATTTACCAAGTTTGTTAGCAGGTACAGTTTTTTTGCCCTTGACATGAAAAAAAATCGCACTGAAGATCATTCCTATTTCTCTAAAAAAAACTAATCCAGCCACAAACCAAGGGATCTTACCTACAATTAATAATGAAATGATTGCCGTTAACATCATTAACTTATCTGCTAAAGGATCTAACAATTTCCCCATCTCGGTAACTAAATCATACTTTCTAGCTATGTAACCATCAACTATATCGGTTAAACCGGCTAATAAAAACACCACAAAGGCAACGATCTCATACTCTAGAAAAAAAAATACAAATAAAAAAATAGGTATCAGAAAAAAACGACTGATGGTTAAGATATTCGGTAAATTCAAGGCTGAATACCTCCTAACTTTGCAACGACCTAATACTAAAATATATGTCCTTAATCCTCGTTTTACTCCAAATACTTATAAAAGAAATAGTCATCCTCAATTTAAGGGAAGATGACTGATTTTTTTAGCCAAATATCAAATTATACACGTGTAACCATGTATTTATATCAAAAACTTCCATCCCATTCCTCTTACCCAGTACTCCATAACCAATCATCAAACCTACGATAAACATGATAATTGAAATAGCTAACACAAAAAGAAACACAGAAAGGGAACTTCTCTTTCTTCTAGATGAAGTACGTCTCTTTTGGGAACTGTTTTTAGTACTAGAACTTCTTTGACTTCTTGATTTTATAGCAATTTGCTTAGAACTCATTTGTCTCAACCCTTTTTCATCGGTTATTCAATTACAATAATCATCTTTATAATAATATTAATTGACTAACCTTTCAAGTTATTAGCTATTCCCATCATTTGGTCAGAAATTGATAACCCCCTTGAAAGAAATTGATAAGCCCGTTGTGTATCAGTTAATTGAGTCATTTCTTTAACAAGATCTACGTTTGATCCTTCAAGACTTCCTTGAACGATTGAGTATTTATTGGCGTAGTTTTCTTCAAGTATATCAAACTCTTCATCCACCACTATTACGTCCCGCTCAATTAACTCTTTAGGTATTTGATACTGATTGTTACCGACTGTTTCTAGGACTTTTGGATTTATCATCCTAGTTATTTTAAGATAACCTAACTCTTCTATTTCACCATCAGGATATTGGATTGTTATCCTACCCTGCTTGTCCACATTAAAGGTCGTATTCTCTGGGATTTGTATCTTTTCATCGTCAGTGTTCAATACGTAATCTCCAGTACTCGTAAGCAAATAACCATAAGCATCTAACTGGAAATGTCCGTCCCGTGTGTATCGTACATCGTTAGATTCAATAGGATCACCATCAGCTGGTATCACAGTAAAGAAGATGTCCTCACCACGCAACATAAAATCAGTTGCTAAGCCAGTATCCAATTGTGTTCCTTGTGTGAAGTTTGCTAGTGTTAAGTTTATCTTGGCACCAAATCCCTGTTCTAACCCTAGATTCGTCTTTCTACCTGAAGAAGAAAACTCCTTCGGTTGGTTTAACTTTTGGGACATGATCTCAGAAAAAAATACTTCCTTCCCCTTATACCCTACTGTATTAATATTCGCTATATTATTAGCAATTGTGTCGATTTTCTTTTGTAACGTTTGCATACTAACCAATGAGCTGATCATCGAGTTATTCATCAGTACTCTCCTCTTTCAATCCAATTATCTCTCTACTAATGTCTTATACCCTACCGACTTCATTTACCGCTTTTTCTAAAGTTCGATCAATTGCTTGAATTACTTTTTGATTTGATTCATAAATTCTTAAAGCAGTCATCATCTCAACCAAAGTTTGAGTAGGATCTACATTGGATCGTTCAAGTTTTCCTTGTAATAATCTATAATTTTCTTCCTCATAGTTATCTTCAAAATCTAAATCAATTATCTCTTCATCATCTATTTTAAAAACCCCATTATCTTGTTTTACCAGCTTATAAGGATCCTTTACTTTGGTTAATTGAATCCTTACTTCTTCTCCATCAGAGAAGAGGATTTTTCCCTTCTCATCTATGGTAAATTCTCTACCTTTCACTTGGATTGGATTATCCATATCATCTAACAACATATATCCCTTTGGGGTTACTAATTGTCCCGATGCATCTTCGGTAAACAAACCACTTCTTGTGTATAAGATGTTATCATTTTCATCCTTTATAGTAAAAAATATTTGCGGTTTTTTTCCTGTCTCTTCGTCAACTTGCAAATCTGTATCCCAGATTGCTATATGATTAGACAAGCCGGTATCGATTATATCACCTTGTGAAAAAATTGGCACACTTTCTTCAACAAAAACTCCCTGATGAATTGAGCCGATTCTCTTAGTCTTCCCTCCAGATGATTGATTGATAGCTTGAAGCAAAACTTCCGGAAAAGCCCTAATTGTTCCCTGATATGACTTATACCCTGGAGTATTAATGTTTGCCAAATTATTGGTTAAGATAGTTTGACGTTGTTGTTGAGTAATCATACCTGACGCCGCAGTATATAATCCTCTGATCATCGTTTTTCTCCTTCAATCCGTTATTTTCAACAATATTTTTTAAAATCAACTTATCTTTTTTTAGTTAATTTATCTAAATTCTCAAGCATAATTCCTGTTCCCTTTACAACACAAGTCATCGGGTCGTCTGCTATCAATACGGGAACTCTTAATTCTTCAGATAGCAGCTGATCAATTCCGTGAAGGTAAGCTCCACCGCCTGTTAAGATGATCCCTTTATCAATGATATCTGCTGAAAGCTCGGGAGGAGTCTTTTCTAAAACAGACTTGGCAGCAGTGATGATTGCAGAGATTGGCTCTTTAAGTGCCTCACATACTTCATCAGAAGTTACAGTAATCGAGATAGGTAATCCTGTAACCAGATCCCGTCCACGAATATCCATCGATTCATTCCTACTACCTTTAAATACCGTACCAATGTTTATTTTCATTTCTTCTGCCGTTCTATCACCAATTAACAAGTTATACTTTCTTTTGATATAGGTCATAATAGCTTGATCGAACTTGTCCCCAGCAACTTTAATAGAAGCGGCGGTTACGACATCTCCCATCGATAAGACAGCAATATCAGTCGTTCCTCCGCCTATATCAATGACCATATTTCCACTAGGTTGAAAAATATCTAACCCGGCACCGATTGCAGCAGCTTTAGGCTCCTGTTCTAGAATAATTTCTCCACCGCCACTTTTTTGAGCAGCTTCACGAATAGCCTTATGCTCAACTGAGGTAATCTCCGTTGGAGCGCAGATTAAAATCCTTGGCTTACCAAAAAACCCCTTTACACCTGCTTTGTTAATGAAATGCCTCAGCATCGCTTCTGTAATTTCAAAGTCAGCAATCACACCATCTTTTAATGGACGAATTGCCACAATGTTACCCGGAGTTCTACCAACCATTTGTCTTGCTTCTTCTCCTACCTTAAGAACTTGTTTGGTTTCATTGTCTATCGCCACAACTGAGGGCTCATTGATTATTACACCGCGTCCTTTAACATGGATCAGTACATTTGCAGTACCCAAGTCTATTCCGATATCCTTACTAAACATATTCATCCTCCCTGCCGCTAACTTTAACTACGGAAATCCCGAATATTTGTTCGTAATCGTCCGAATAATGTCATTAGTTACATCTATTCGCTAAATATTTCATAAATCCTCTTTTTTATCTATAAGTTCATACTTATTTTACAATTTTAATAATAGATTAAAATTGCAAATAATAGCAAGTAATTATCCGATTTTTCTAGCATGGGAGTAATGGGGTATCCTCTTTTAGGCGTTCTTACTTTCTCTTTTATATTTAATCTTTGTAGCTTCCCCCCCTCTGATATGTCTTATTGATTTGTGGTATTCCAAAATTTCTTTTACCTGGTTGGCTAATTCTGGGTTTATTTCAGGCAGTCGTTCCGTCAAATCTTTGTGCACCGTACTTTTTGATACTCCAAACTCTTTAGCTATTGCCCGAACCGTATTTCTAGTCTCCAATATATACAGACCTACCTTTAAGGTCCTTTCCTTGATGTAATCGTGCACTCCCCTCGCCTCCCCAATTCAAAATCATCTGTTACATTATATGAGAAGGATAGGCATATATTCTTTTGTTCCAAGCCCTGACAAGCTAATTCACAAAATTTTTTAAGAAAAAACGCTCACACACCTTTGATGTTACAAAATAGATGATTCACTTTTTTACTAATAAAGATTGTATTTTGTATAAGTGCGGCTTTTGGGAGTGAACCAAAAAAAAAAAGGCTACCAAGTTTTTAACTTGGTAGCCTTAGCCATTACATTAATTTGAATCTTGCACTGAACCATCTTCATCCTTTACAACTTGACTAATGTCTCGGTTTAAAAACTGCTGAGGATTTTGAACTACCTCGTCTTTTCGCACTTCAAAATGAAGATGAACCCCTTGATCTTTTTCAAAAATATTTCTGCTTGCTACTCCTAAAATATCTCCTTGACTAACGGTATCTCCTTTTTCCACCTTTAACTCAGCGATACTAGAATAGTAAGTAACAAGACCTTGATCATGGGATAACTCTACCACATATCCTACAACTGGATCTTTTTCGGCCCTTACAACTTCTCCACTTAATGCTGCAACAACATTAAATGCCTCACCATTCTTGGAAACGATATCAATTCCTGTATGCGGTAAGAGCTCATTTTGGAAAGTTACAATAGCATTCTCCATTTCCTCAACGGTCGCGTTTTTATCAAAAAATCCCATACTGATTGCGACTTCATTTTGATCTTCCACTGGCCATTTCATAATGTTGACTGAATTCGTTACAGCGATTGCTTCACCTAGGTCCTCGCCTAACTTTTTGGCGATAATGTTGTCACTTAACTCACCTACCGCCACAGGATTAATCTCTTCCAAACCTAAATCGTCACTAGTTAATGGATATTCATTTGGATCCTGATACCACCACATTAGTGCAAGAATAAGTGCTGCAGCAATTAAATAAAGTGCTGGATATGTCCATTTTTTTGCTAATAATTTTTTCCATTTAAAATTGGCACTCATTTATACATCACCTCAGCATCCATTCTGTCCATTTTTTACCTCTTTATACCTTGACAGAATAAATTTTCTGCTCAAAGTGCAATATCTTGCTGAGATGAGTAAATACTTATGAAACTGGTTTAATCCATTGCCCAATGTCAGTTATCTCTACTCCAGTATAATAGTATTTGATTATCTCCTGAGCTGTTCTACCCTCTTTAGCCATTCCATTTGCTCCATATTGACTCATACCTACTCCATGACCATACCCTTTAGTATAAAAAACTACTTCATCACCTTTAGTCTCAAAGGTAAAACTTGAGGAACTTAGGTTAAATAGTTCTCTTATCTGGCGTCCTGATAAGATTTTGTCTCCTATCCTGATTTTCTTTACCCTTTTACCTGCTGTCGTTTCTAATATTTCTATCCATTTTTGTCCCGTTGAGGCTAAAATGACCGGGTCCACATTTAACTTACTTTTTATTACATCGTAAGAAATAGTTAAACTCGTTTGAAACTTTGGGGATTGGTTATCCCAAGGACTTGCTACACTCCTCAAATATGGTACCTCTTTTTCAAAGTAGTCTTCAGAATTCTCAGTGTAACCATTACTTGTAGAGAAAAACAAGGCATCAATCGGCTTTCCTTGGTATGTTATGACTTGTCCAATCGTTTCATTGATTGCTTTATTGATTTTGGAAATTCTTTCGGTATAGGCGATCCCCCAAATTTTCTTTAATTCATCATCGGATAAAAAAACTTGGTGTTTTACGGTATCACTTACCACTGCCCCTTCTGGCACATCTGAAAAATCCTTCTCAGCAATTCTTTTTACTATGTAAGTTCTTGCTGCAATTGCCTGAGCTTTTAGTGCTTCTAGTTCAAATTCCGTTGGCATTTCTGCAGCGACCACGCCACGCACATATTCTTCTAGAGGATATGTCTCGATTTTTTTAGAATTAGCTCTATATACACTTATCGGAACGTTTTTGCTTGGATCTAGTTCTAGCTCAATTTTTTTTATAAAGGCCGTATCAAAAGCTGTTTCATTAGCAACTGGAACATTTAAAAAAATAACAAAGAAAATAGGAATTAAAATCATTGAGGCACCTAACAGGAATAGAAATAATAGAATAATTGGTTTCATAAATAATGCTCCTTCAACCTTGTTTTTGGACAAATTATCCTTGTCTATACAAATTATTGAAGGAGCTTTTATTTTAGAACTGGTTTTTATCTTTTAAAGCTTAGTTTTCTCTTGAACCATTTCTCAAAATCATCGATATACGTATACACAACCGGAACCAATAATAGTGTTACTAAAGTGGAAAAACCTAATCCAAAAACGACGACTGTTGCAAATGGTGCTTGGGTCTCTGCTCCTTCTCCTATCCCTAGAGTTAATGGAATTAGACCTAAAATAGTAGTTAGTGTTGTCATTAAGATCGGACGCAATCGATTAGGACCGGCAATTAAAATGGCTTCCGACCTCTTATTACCTTTTTTTCTTAGGTTATTAATATAATCTACTAGTACGATCGCGTTATTAACAACGATTCCAGCTAACATGATAACACCAACAAAAGCCGCGACGCTCAATGTTCGACCAGTGACAACCAATCCTACCACGATCCCGATGAAAGTTGCTGGCATTGAAAACATTATAATAAATGGATATGATACTGCCTCAAATTGCACTGCCATAACCATATATACTAAAAAGATCGCTAATATCAAGGCATATACGAGACTACCGAATGATTCAGCCATATCCTCAACTTGACCACCAATCTCTACTATATAACCTTCCGGGATTTGAATTTTTTTCAGTCTATCTTCAATATCTTTGGTGATACTTCCTAGATCTCTATTGACAATATCACTTGTTACGTTAACCTTTCTCCTTTGATCTTCTCGTTCTATTTGAGCTGGTCCCTTCACTTGAACCAACTCAGCCACTTCTTTTAATGGAATTGCTGAACCATATGGAGTTTGAATTAAGATATCTTCAACCTGTTTCATATCTTGCTTATATTCTTCTGGTAGTGTAACTCTAACATCTATTTCTTGTCCTTGACTTCGGAATCTAGTAGCAACTTGCCCATTAAATCCTGTCTTTACTGTGGACATAATCTGGCTAAAATTAAGACCATACATTGCCGCCTTTTCTTGATCGACAATGATTTGCATTTCCGGTCTTCCTTCTTCTGCCGTATTTATAACATTTCTAGTGCCTTTTACTTGTTCAACTTCTGCTTTTATCTGTTCGGCTAAATTATTTAGTACCTTTAGGTCTTCACCTGTAATCGTAATAGAAATTGGGGCTGAACTACCAAAACCACCACTTTGGATCTGGGAGACATTTATCTCCGCACCTGGAATCTTTTTCGTCAACCGACGAATCTCTTCCATTACTTGATCGGTAGAACGTTTCCTTTCCGATAATGGTACTAATCTTACATATATATTACCAACGTTAGTATTAGATACTCCCATTGAAAAGACTCCACCGCTTCCAGCACTTGTGAAGATAGTATCTACCTCTTTAATTTCCCATAGTCGTTCGACAATATAATCGATTGTTTTATCTGTTTCTTCTAACAGGGTTCCTTCTGGCAATGTAATATCAATATTAATCTCTCCCTGATCCATTTGAGGAAGAAATTCTGTTCCAACCATTGGGACCAAAGCAAATGTAGCTAGGATCAAGGCAAGAGTTCCAAAAACAACTGTCTTTCTATGGTTTAAAGACCACTCTAAGGATCGTCTATAGACTGAATATACTGAACTCATGATCTTAGATTGTTCTTTTTGTTTATTTTGCAATAGATATGCTGATAGCATTGGGACAATTGTTAATGAAGCTATTAAAGAAGCTATCAAAGCAAAGCTAACCGTTAATGCCAAAGGACGAAATAATTCCGCTGCCAACCCCTCTACAAATACAATAGGTAAGAAAACGGCAACTGTGGTTAATGCTGAAGCAATAACCGCTGAACCAACTTCCTTTGCGCCTTCTTTGGCTGCCTCTATCCTGTCATAACCAAGTTCTTGATAGCGAAATATATTTTCTAAGATAACGATCGAACTATCCACCATCATTCCAATGCCTAGTGCTAAACCACCCAATGTTAAAATATTTAAACTTTCGCCCGTGAAGTAGATGAGATTGAATGTTGTTATAACAGCAATCGGCATCGTAATTGCAATAACTAATGTAGATCTTACACTGCGTAAAAAATAGAATAAGATTATAGTTGCAAGACTTCCACCTATGATTAAATTACGCACTACATTATCCACAGATTGACGAATAAAAATCGAGAGATCATAAACAATATCTATTTTTACACCTTCAGGCAAAATTTTTTCAATTTTTTCTAGAGATTTATATAGTTCGTTTGCAACTTTAATTGTATTACCATCCGATTTTTTTGAAATATCAAAGCTTAAGCTAGGTTTTCCTGACACCTTAGTAATAGTATCGCTTTTCTTATAATCTTCGGTGATATTAGCAATCTCATCTAGTTTCACCGTTCCACCAGTAGGTAATGGGATCAATAAATTTTTTATTTCTTCAATGCTACTAAACTCACCATTAATCCTTAAAAGAAGCTCTTGATCGCCTCTTTTTATATTACCAGCAGTAGTAGCGATGTTTTCACCAGCAAGTACTTGGATAATTTGATTGATTGAAAGACCGTAACCATTAAGGTAAATAGGCGCTACTTCTACTTTAATCTCCTTTTCTTTATTACCAATTAAATCAACGTTAGCAACTCCTGAAGTTCTTTCTAACCTTGGTTTAATAATATCTTCAGCTATATTACTTAAACGACTGGCTTCCATATCTCCAGAAACTGATAAACGAACGATTGGAATCGCAGTTGGATCCATTTTTAATACAAGGGGTTTAGATACTTCATCTGGTAAGATGTTTGTGACCAGATCGAGTTTGTCTCTAATACTATTTATCTTGGTGTCCATGTTAGAACCCCAATCAAATTCTAAAATGATCAGTGATTGTCCCGGAGCAGAGATTGATCGGACTTTTTTTATTCCTTCAATCGTTCCCAAAACACCCTCTAGTGGTTCACTAACCATTTTTTCAACTTCTTGGGGAGCTGCCCCTTCATAATCTGTAACTACGATGGTAATCGGCAAATTTATTTCCGGATATAGATCTATTGCTAGATTTTTTAAAGAAATAGTTCCCATCAAGATAATAGCAATAACGATCATGATGACTCCAATTGGTCTTTTTACAGAGACATCAACTATTTTCATGAAGATTTCCCTTCTTCCATAATAACTTCAACGATTATCCCATCTTCTAATCCATATTGTCCTTTGATGATGATTTTATCTTGCCGGTTAAGTCCTTCACTGATAATAGTTTCTTCTGATGTCATATCCTTAACTTTGACATTTTGTTTTACAGCTTTTCCATTTAGATAGACAAAAACATATGTATCAGCACCAGTTCCTAGAACCGCTTGAGTTGGAACTACCACGTATTTTTCATCCTCTGAATCTGTTACTTGTACTTCCACAAACATCCCTGATCTTATTCGCTGGTCTAAATTTTCAACTTTAATCTCGATTGGAAAAGTCAATGTTTGGCTGTTGGCTGCAGGTGCAATAAAGGTAACTTCTCCTTCAATTTTTTCATCTATTGCCGGAACATAAATAGCTAATTTTTTACCTAGTTCAAAGTTTTTCAATGATGATTCTGTAACATTTAACCCTACCAATATTTGATCTTGATTCACAATCTGTAATAACGGTAATTGTGGCGAAGCTATTTCACCCTTTTCAATATTTAACACGGCTATTTGGCCTGTGATTGGGGCAACGATTTTAGTATTTGATACAGCACGTCTCGCCTGTTCAACTCCAACTTTTGCCTGTTCAACTGCAGATTCAAGGGTATCAATATTGGCATCTGAATTAGCTTTTTCTAAGGTATCTTGAGCAATCTTTAGTCCATTTTCTGCTTGTAGATATGCTGTTTGTGCTTGCTCTAATTGTGTTTTAGGAATTGCTTCAGCTTCGTATAACTCCTTAATTCGTTCTAAGTTTTTCTTAGCTTGCATATAAGCATCTTCAGCTTGTTTAAGTTGGGTTTCTGCCTGTAAAATTCTTGAGCTTCTTCCTTCTTTCGCTTGGACAAGATTCGCCAAGGCTGATTGATAAGCTGCTTCTGCTTGATGCAAAGCATCAGTTACATCTTTATCGTCGAGTTTTATCAACAGTTGTCCTTCTTTAACCATATCACCTTGGTTAACGTAGATCTCTTTAACTGTACCTGCTATCTTTGATAAAACCATAATATCTTGAACCGCTTTAACTTTACCTATGTATCTTTTTGTTTGTTGTACTGATTTTTCTTCAACTTGCTTTATTACTACCGGAGTAGGTTCATCTGATTGGGTTTGTTCTTCTTCTTTATTTATAGAACAGCCAGATAACGAAACTATCATTAAAGTAGATAAAATAATCAAAAGGATAATTTTAGTTTTTCCCACAATACCCCTCCTTACCTTTTTAGCATACATTTACAATCATATCTCTTTTTTGCTTTAAAATAAAGCTACCAGTAAGTTATAAACGTAAGAGTATTTTGTAAAAGTGCGGCTTTAAAATACTATTTTTGACTTATAATCAAAAAAAATAACCCCGGTTCAATACCGAAGTCATCAAGTTCAAACATTAGCTTTTTTTATTTTAGAAGTTGTTTACTATTAAAAATATATAAATATTTAAGTGTATTTTTGAATAATTAAAAAAATTTTATAAACTAAGAATGCCATAAATGGTGGGACCAAAATAACAAAAAGGCTAAAAATAATTTTTTCATCATAAGACAATGTAGCATCTTTCCATGTATCAATTATTACTATTGGGATGCCTATTGCAAAAGATAAGATAAAAAACCATTTGATAAACAAATTAAACTTCCAATTAGACATGAAACATTCACTCCTATTTTATTATGCATAGGATTTTGAACATTTTTGATAAAAATAACCTCATACTATGTAGTCTAGCATGAGGTTAATCTTCAGTCTGAACAGAGTATATTTAGATGTTTAGATCCATAATGGTTGTAAATCTTGGGCTGATTCTTTTTTCTTTTCGTCTATTCTTTCAATATCCGCCCCAAGACTCTTTAGCTTGCCAACAAGATCAACATAACCACGATCAATGTGATGAAGTCCTGTTACTTCTGTTTCACCTTCGGCAACTAATCCTGCAAGAACTAGAGCTGCCCCTGCTCTAAGATCAGTAGCTTGCACTTTCGCACCCTTTAGTCTAGCATTACCTTCAACGATTGCAGTCCTACCCTCGATTTTAATATTGGCATTCATTCTTTTAAACTCTTCAACATGCATAAAACGATTTTCAAATACTGTCTCAGTTATAATACTCGTACCTTCTGCAGTAAGAAGTAGGGCCATCATCTGAGACTGCAAATCTGTCGGGAATCCCGGGTGTGGAAGTGTTTTGAGATCTACTCCTTTAAGTTGTTTATTCATTTTTACACGGAGACCATTTTCTTCTTCTTGAATATCTACACCCATCTCTTCTAATTTTGCAATGATCGGCTTTAAATGATTAACAATCGCATTTTCAATCAAGATATTGCCACCAGTCATCGCCGAAGCAACCATAAATGTTCCCGCTTCTATTCTGTCAGGAATAACTGAATGGCTAGTAGAAGTAAGTCGCTCTACACCCTGTATCCTTATTGTTCCCGTGCCTGCTCCTCTAACTTTAGCTCCCATTGCGTTTAAAAAGTTAGCAAGATCAACTATTTCTGGTTCTTGAGCAGCGTTTTCAATTGTTGTTGTTCCTTCAGCAAGTGTTGCCGCCATAATGATGTTCTCTGTTGCTCCCACACTTGCATAATCCAAATATATCCGAGTTCCTTGTAATTTGCCATCCACTTTAGCATCTATATAACCTTGGCCAATGTTGATTTTGGCACCTAATGCCTCAAAACCTTTAAGATGCAGATCTATAGGACGACTTCCAATTGCACACCCACCAGGCAAAGCTATTCTAGCATGGCCTTCTCTTGCTAATAATGGTCCCATAACCAAGAAGGACGCCCGCATTTTACGAACTAAATCGTAAGGTGCTTCAGTTTTTAAAATCTCCGGTGCTCTTGTTCTTACAGTGTCATTTTCATAGTGAGTTTTTACCCCAATAAACGATAATACTTCTAAAATGGTGTTGACATCATCTAAGGCTGGGACATCTGTAATAATACTTTCCCCTTCTTGCCCTAGAATTGATGCAGCAAGTATTGGTAGTACAGCATTTTTCGCGCCATGGATCTTAACACTACCAATCAATTGCTTTCCACCGCGGACGATAATTTTTTCCAAAGTCCTTCCCTCCGCGTATCTTGATTTTTATTCCCATGATTATTAATATTCAATCGTTATTATAGGCGTTCCCATCGTTATAATAGTTTTTTGCTGAAGATTACTAACATGGGTTGCAATCTGAATATTCATCTTTTTGTCGCCTGTCCAAATCGAATTTGTAATCTTAGGCGAATAAGCAGAAATACTTTTAACCAAATCTGTATCCAATTTTTCAATTTCCTTTGCTTCTAAAGATGCCAGTAATTCTTCAATTAGGACAAACTGGTCTACATTACTAAGTTTATCATCTATATTTCCTTGGACACAAGAGTTAATTTTAGGATATAGATTATTTTCATCAAGAATTTTTTCGAGCAAATTATAATATTTTAGCAGATCATCTGTCGAACTATTTCCTTTTAAATGGAAAAGCAGATATAAGTCGTTACTCTGTTGACTATACTTTTTAATTTGCAATTCGACTTCCGTTCCGTCTCCCCAAGTACCTTTACTTGAATAAACTTTTTGTGCCCCAATTATAATAAGTTCTTTGGCCACCGGAAGCTTAAATGAGCTGCTAAGTCTATTTCCGATTTGTAGTAGTTGTTGGTCATCTTCATATTTACCATATGGAATACCAAAATTCAGCCAGTATGTATCCATTTTGGCACCTGTTTTATTAAAAGCTTTAATTAAATATTCTACATCCTGCCCGCCATTACCTTTAACGGTAATACCTAAACTAAAAAATAAGGCAAATAATAATACCACAGCGATTATAACTTTGTTTTTCATTTTATAATTCTCCTCTCTGTTCCTTCTATATTAAAAATTCTTTCTTTTTGTTAATCATTGTTCACAGATTTAAATTGAGTTATACCTTAATTCTTACACATATCCAAATACGACTTATTTTTTTAATTTAGGGGAGGAGACAAAAAAAAACACCAGCATTTTAAGCTGGTATTTCAGAAATACACTTATCAAAAGAGATTTTTTAAATTATAGGACCATCCAAGATAGTTGATCAAAAATTGTGCTAATTGATAACCAATTACGATTGAGAGGATTACTTGTAATGCTTTTGCTCTTGCACCTTTTGGATTTTGGGTAAACAGGTCAAACTTGAAAGCCTGCAAAGCCCACCATGTTACAACTATACTTGCAAGGGATATTGTTATTCCCATTAAACTCGTATATGCGAAATATGATTCCATCGCAATCATCCTTATCATTAGTAGTTATTATAGGTATTCTTTATTATATTTTACAATTATTGTGGTTGATTTACTTGTTCAGTTAGCTGTTCCGAACTTTCCCGTAATTCAATTGGTTCGATGTTTCTCACTCTATCCAACAATACTACAAATTCTGCCCTTGATGTATCACGCTTTGCTCTAAATGTTCCATCTTCGTACCCATTTATCCAACCGAATCTCTTAAAGGTATTTATTTCATTATAACCAAAATCTCCAACATTAACATCCTTAAATAATGGCTCAATATCCAATATTACTGGTAGATTAAAAGCTCTAGAAAGGATAATGACCAACTCATCCCTTCGAATAGGTTGATCAGGTCTGAAGGTATTATCTGCATACCCCATCATTATCTTCGCTTGATAAAGTTTAGCTAACACCGGATAGAGTTCGCTTTCTTTGTTGACATCAGTAAAAGGTGATTGATTGCCATCAGGTAATTGTAATACTTTACTGATTGCCAAGGCCACCTCGCCTCTGGTGATGGGTTGGTTCGGTCTGAAAGTGAAATCTTGATAACCTTCAATTATCTTTTCTTCATATAACTTCACGATCGAGTCCTTAGCCCAATGACTATGGATGTCATAAAAATTACCATCTAATTCAATTTGAATTACTTCAAAGTTGTATTTAACGTTTGACTTAGTGGAATAAAACCTCAAATAGTAGGTGCCTTTTTCCATCATGTTATTTCTTTCCCACTTTTTAGTCTCGTTTAGCCAAATCACTTCTAAATCACTATTTAATATAGCTGCTTCAATATCCTCATTTGCTTCAAAATTGATGGTGGTAAAGGTTGGTTCTTCTATTTTAAAGGTGTACCAATCATAATCAGAATTATCGGAGATCACTCCTTTAATTCTTTGATCAGTTAAATCTAACAATTTAGCCATTGAAGAAATATCATTTGGTTCATTGGTATCCCCATCTTCCGTTTTAAAACCTAATTCTAGATAATACTCACCATTGACGGCATAATTGTTATAATCTGTTATTCTAATATAGTAATCACCTGGGGTTATATTAATATATCCGAACTCTTCTCTACCAGAACCTTGGTAATCAAATTCTTGTCCAATACCTCCTACTGGTTGCAAAAATAACACTGGGTCTAATCGTAAAGTATCTACGGAAACCGTGACAGATAAGGTACCCTTTTTATTTAAATGGATTTTAAACCAATCCTGATCATAATCTTCATTTAATGTACCTGTAATTGGAGTATTAATGTTATCAATTACATAAGCTTCCCAAGGTTTATCATTTTCTTCAAAAGGGTCGTCATAAATCTTGAATTGATTACTTATGGTGTATTTAATTGATTTAACCTCTGTCTGTAATTGTTCAGGCGCAAACTGAATTTTTATATAGTAGTCTCCCTTTGGAAGATCGAAATCTAATGTTTGCTCTCCCCTTATTTGATAGACCATTTTGTCCGTATTATCTTGTTCTGATGAAGTATTTTCTTCTGTTTGTTCTTCTCCACTTTGAAAAGTTTGTTCTTCTTCATTTTGAGATGTTTGTTCTTGATCGCTTTCAGAATTTATACCATCTTCATCTTGAGAAGATTCCTCCTGTTCAGGCTGAGTGGGTGCTTCTTCTAGATCTAGTTCTTGCTCTTGCTCATTTTGTTGCTCTGTAACTTCTGGGACAACTTGGTCAGAAGGTATGATTTCAAGTAACACCCCATATTCTAGAAGTTGATCTAAACCTAGAGAAATCCTAAACTTTCCATCATAGGGTAATTGAAAATAATACCAGTCAATATCTTCTTCTGTAAGTTGGGCATTAAATCTATCTCCTAAAGGAAAAATATGAGCGGTTTGGATCGTTTGATTAGGTTCATATCCATCTATTAAAGTATCCAAAGGCATTGATAGGGCTTTGTTTACATTAATTCTTCCGTATCCTGTTTTTATATCCCAGCCAGGTTCTTCTACATCATCAGCAGAAAATCTAATTATATCTGCTACTTCCCTTGGAGTTAATTCAGGATACTTTTGTAAAATCAATGCTGCTAAGCCAGCTACTTGAGGAGCAGCCATGGAAGTTCCAGAATTGGAGGTGTAACCTCCACCTAATTTGGTAGTAAATATTCCTTCCCCTGGGGCAACAACATCTAACTGTTGCCCATAGTTAGAATAATTGGCATAGTTATCTGTGCTATCCACTGCCCCAACCGATATTACATTGGAAAAAGCTGAAGGATAATTTAGCCTATTTCCTTCATTACCTGAAGCTGCTATAACTAAAACACCCTTTGATTCGGCATAATCAACAGCTTCTTTCATCAAAGGTGTATAACTAGATTCTCCTAAGGAAAGAAGGATGACCTTCGCTCCATTATCCACCGCATAGCGGATACCCAATCCAACAAAGAAGGGATCACCTTCTCCTTTATGATCTAGGACCTTAATTGGCATTATCTTAGTGTTATTAGCCATACCACTTATGCCAATTCCATTATTACTTATCGCCGCTATAATTCCAGCCAGGTTAGTTCCATGTCCGTTATCATCTTGAGGTGGTTCATCCTTATTTAATAGGTTTATCCCTTCAACTATATTATCCTTTAAATCTGGATGGGTTAAATCTATCCCCGTATCTAAAATAGCAATGATAATTTCATTTGCAGATGTCGTATCTGTTTCGAATATGCCCTCAGCTTTAATTTGTTGTAGATAATATTGATCTTCAAAATAGGTATCATTAGGTGTTTGGGCAATACGAACTTTATAGCCTACCTTAGGGTAGGACATCACTTGGTCGTTCTGTAAATATTTGTTTTCTACTAGCATCCCTATACTAGTCAATATAATGGTTATAACCATAATAGCTATGATTTTATTTAATAGCTTAGTCACTTTAATCCTCTCCAAAGCATCTATTAGAATGCGCTAGTTAAGGTCTGATACTTAGAAATATCTTATCATATTAAGGATAAAAAATCGTTATCTTTTCTCCATCATCCATGATAATAATTTGTGGAAATAATTCCTTTATTTTCGTTGTTTCTAAATAGGTGCTCCCATTTATTATTGTTGTATCAGGGTTACTATCTGTCTGTAGTTTAAGGGTTTCATCTTCAAACTTAATAACTATTTCTCTTAATTTTGGATCCCAATTAATTTCGCCACCAATATACTCGATTAATTTTCTCAAAGATATAAGGTTTTTATCTGCTACTTTAATCCACTCTTGTCCCAACGTAGGTCTGAATTGCTTATCTTCGGTCAAACTTAATATTGCTGTCGACAATTGTAAGTCAGGTTGTAGCACTTCAATATCTGGTTTTACCCCAATTCCGTTCATTTTATTTTTATTAGGTGTAAAGTATTCATTGACTGTCAACTTGAGATATCCCCCGTTTTCTAACGGTACTAGCGTTTGTACTGTCCCTTTTCCAAATGACCTTTCACCTATAATAATCCCTTTTTTGTAATCTTGTAGCGCTCCGGCCAAAATTTCTGCTGCACTTGCTGATCCTTTATTGATTAACACCACCATTGGTAAATCCCATGAATTTCCGTTTTCAATACCCAATTCTCTCTCTTTTTGACTTTTATCTTGTACATAAACAATAGGACCTTTTTCTATAAAATTCTTTGCAATCTCCAATACAGAATCCAAGTAACCGCCTGGATTTCCCCGTAAGTCTAAAATTAGCTTCTTCATCCCACTGTCTCTTAACTGCTGGAGATGCGTTTTGAATTTCTCCGGAGATTGATTACCGAAAGTATATAATTTCAGATAACCTATGTCATCTGTTAACATTTTAGATTCAACGATAGGAAGAGAAATTTTTGCCCGTTCGACCTCAAAAGTAATAAGCTGCTGCTCCCGCTTGATTGTTAACTTTACAAGCGTACCTTCCTGTCCCCTAATAAGATCTGCTGCTTCCTCAATACTCTTACCTGCTAATTCGGTATTATCGACAGCGATAATTATATCGCCAGACTTAATTCCCACCTTATCAGCTGGTGAATTTGGTATTGGAGCTTGTACCAAGATAACTCCGTTCTTTTCTTCAACATATATTCCAATGCCGGTAAAGTTCCCATCTAAGTCATCTTTGAACGAATTAAATTCTTCATTAGTAAAGAAAGTAGTGTAATCATCTCCAGTAACTTCTAACATTCCTTTAATCGCACCTTGTGCCAGAGCATCTGGATCAATATTGTTTATATGATATTCTGAAATAAGTTCATATACTTCTTTTATCATATCTAATTGTTTCTGAAATTGACTAGTTGCTTGGGTGATACTTGTAACATAAGAGAAAATCACCACTGTTAAGATGACGATGATTGCAGTATTTTTATAGCCCGTCCATTTCTTCATCTGTATTCCTCCCTATCCCTTATAAAGTTACCTTTTCGACATATCTGGGAGATTTCCTTTTTTCTTGAGGGACTAAGTATGTTGTATTTTGTATAAGTGCGACTTTTGGGAGTGTAACGGACAAGGTGAGCACGTTACAAAATACAACTTCTGACTTATATAAAAATATAAAAGCCCACTAAAAGGTGTGACCCTTTAGTGGACCATTTTAGGACTACATCATTTATTTATCTTTGGAATCCAACTGTGAATAAATCAGCTAAATTGAAATTCTGATAGATGAAATCCAATAAGGTATTTGGGAAAATACCAAGTAACAATACTCCCAAGAATGCTAACAAAATTACAAATTGCAAACTGTTTGAAACTCTCAATTTTGCTTCGGTACGTCCTGGACGCATATACATTTGTCTAATGATATTAAAGTAATAGAAATATGAAATTACACTTGTTACAACCATGATACCTGCTAACCAGTATGATTTTACAGTAATTGCACTAACGAAGATGTTAAACTTCGCAATGAATCCTGCAGATACTGGTAAACCTGCTAAAGAAATTAGGAAGAAAGACATTGCTACTCCTAATAATGGATTGCGATGATATAATCCTCTAAATGAGGTAATATCCTCAGTGTCAGCATCACGATTAACTATTGTAACAACAGTAAATACTCCTAAGTTCATGATTAAGTAAACCACAAGATAGAAAATCATATTAGAAATATCTATCGACATTGTCAAAGGACTTTTCATTGAAGCAAGTGGTATTAAAATGTAACCAGCATGAGCAACACTAGATAATGCTAATAATCTTTTCGCATTTGATTGGAAAATAGCCATAGTGTTACCAATAATCATTGTTAAAGCTGCTATTATCGCTAAATATGTTGTTGCTTCAAAGAAGAAGAACTCAGTTTGTGATGGATCTGCGAAATTATATTCGGTCACAATCGGTACAAAGATTGTAACTAAAATTCTTATAATAATCGCAAAACCTGCTGCCTTTGAGATTACCGCTAAAAAGGCAGTAACTGGAGTTGGTGCTCCTTCATATACATCTGGTGCCCACATATAAGAAGGAACAGCAGCAATCTTATAACTTAATCCTACTAGGATCATAAAGAATCCAAGATAAACATAGAAGTCAAAACCGTTTGTAAATGCTTCTGGTAAACGCTCAGAAATCACTAATAGGTTTGTGGATCCAGTTAATCCATAGATAAACGATACCCCATATAAAAATACTGTTGAAGAAATTAACCCTGTGATAATGTACTTAAAAGCCGCTTCATTAGACTTAAGGTTTTTCTTCCTAATTCCTACCATTATATAGGATGAGAAACTTAATAACTCTAATCCAATATATAACGTAATAATATCAGCCGAAGAAGCCATAATCATAGCTCCAACAAGAGCCGTTAAAAGGAGGTAATAAAATTCTCCATCATGTGGTATTTCTTCCTTATCAATATAGTTAATTGACATAATAAATACTATACCTGTTCCGACTAGGAAGATTAGTTTAAAGAGACTCCCGAAACTATCTACTCGATATGAGTTCTCTAATAAATATTCAACAGGTGATCCTAATTGTTGTAATGTGAAGTAGATAGCAATTACAATCCCAACAATACTTACCCAGCCAAATATTTTACGATCTCCTTTATCAGACATGACTAGATCGGCTATTGTAATGACCGCTGCCAATATAATTATTGTAAGTTCCGGAGCGAGTAGCCCCCAATTTAACTCTAATAGATTCATCCGGCCTACCCTCCTATCCTAGTCAAAAACAATTGTAAAGTCGCTTGTATTGGTTCGCTGAGTATAGCTGGATATACCCCGACTAAAATAACAAATCCAACTAAAACAACCATTGGTATCATCTCAACTGAGCGTGCATCGCTAACATGTGTTAGCTTCTCAGCAGTTGGTCCGTAAGTTACGTTAAGAACTGAACGTAATAGATAAACGGTAGTTAAAACTACACCAAGCGTTGATATTGCAGCTAGGATTGGTCTGTTTTCAAATAATCCTAAGAATGTTAGGAATTCGCTGATAAACCCTGACATACCTGGTAATCCTAGGGAAGCCAACGCTCCTGTTAATAAAATACCACTTGTAAATGGCATTGTTTTGGCCATGCCACCCAACTCTGAAAACTTCGTTGTATGAACTCTGTTGTACATAACTCCTACGATGTAGAAGAATAGGGAAGCTAACAATCCATGAGAAACGATTTGGAAAACAGCACCTTGGAATCCAAATGAATTCATTGCACCTAATCCCAAGATAATGATTCCCACGTGACTGATACTTGAGTATACAACAACCATTTTCATATCTTCTTGAACAAATGCTAAGATACCACCATAGAATAAGTTGATTATTCCCAAAATAATTAACAATGTTGAAAAGGTTTCAGTTATTTCTGGGAAAAATCCATAATTCATTCTGAAAAGACCATAAGCACCGATTTTTAATAATACCCCAGAAAGGATCATACTCATTGGAGGTGGTGCTTGATAGTGCACTTTTAAAATCCATGAATGGAATGGGAACAATGGTACCTTGATTCCAAATGCAACTAGTAGTGCAAAGAAAACTCCATATTTAATTGCATCACTTACTCCAACGCCTAATAACTCATATGGTGAAGCACTATTATTTAAATTAAAGATTATTGTTTGAATATCAGTTGTAAAGATCGTGGTTCCATTTGCCCCTTCGTAATAACCTGCACTCATCAATAAAACAACGAAGGAAATAAGCAAAATTGCTGAACCCAATCCATTATAGAGCAGGAATGTAAATGCAGCATCTTCCCTCTTATCAAGTCCCCAAATTCCAACTAAGAAGAACATAGTAATTAACGTGATTTCAAAGAAGATAAAGAATAGGAATAGATTTTGTGCTGCAAATACGCCATATAATCCTACTTGCATTAAAAAGAATAAGATGAAGTATTCTTTCCAACGCTTTTTAATCATATTAACTGCTGCAATAGCTGACATACTTGCAACTATTGCTGATAATACGACTAAAGGCATTGATAAACCGTCAACACCAAGACTGTACTTAAATTCAATCATTGCATTATCTGCTAATGGTATTTGTATCCAATCAAAATCTTCAACGAATTGCATACCATTGATAGTTGAATCAAAACTTGAAAACATCACGAAGGACAAAATCAATGGTATAAAAGATACTAGTACCCCAATTAATTTAATTGTGCCAGCCTTGTTGCTTGGGACAAATGCTAACAATAGGACTCCCAATAATGGCGAGAAGGTGATAAGTGTAAGTAATCCGATTGAGTCCATCATCCTAACAACCTCCCTGCCGTCAAGCTAACAAGTAATAGTACTAATCCGATAATCGTAATCAGCCCATAAGCTTGTACTTGACCATTTTGTAATCTCGAACCGATTTTACCAATTGCTTTTGAGAACCATACAGATAATTGTACTAAACCACCAATTACATATTTATCAAAGAACTTTAATACGTATCCAAAAATTGTGTAAGGACGAACAACTACCGTACTATAAAGCTCGTCGATATAATATTTGTTAAATAATAACTTGTGCAATCCTCTTGGTTCTCCAGTTTTAACTTTATTATCACGTCCATACATTAACCACGCTAGAGCAATGCCACCGAAAGCCGCTATGATTGATAAATACATGATCCACTTTGGTCCTTCGACTTCTTCTGCGATAACGCCGTTGTTAGTGATCCACTCTCCAAATCCGAAGAACTCAATGTATCCAGCGAAGATTGCTAATAATGATAAGATTATCATTGGAATAGTCATGTTCTTTGGTGATTCGTGGACATTAGCATTATGACGTGGTTTTCCGCTGAATACTAAGAAGTATAGACGGAACATATAGAAAGCTGTCATAACCGCTGCGATTAACGCCATCCAGAATAATGTAACATGTCCACTTTCGTAAACTGACATTAATATTAAATCCTTTGAGAAGAATCCAGCTAGACCTGGGAATCCTGAAATAGCTAAAGCACCGATTAAAAATACTGCTCTGGTGATTTTCATTTCTTTACCAAGTCCGCCCATCTCTTTGATGTTCTGTGTATGAACTGCATGAATTACACTACCAGCAGTAAGGAATAGTAATGCTTTGAAGAAAGCATGTGTAAATAAATGGAATACTCCAGCAATAAACCCTGCTGATCCAAGTGCTAGCATCATGTATCCTAACTGACTGACAGTTGAATATGCCAATACTCGTTTAATATCATTTTGTACTAAACCGATTGAAGCAGCAAAAATCGCTGTAAAACCTCCGACAGTTGCCACAACGTACATTGCTGTTTCAGATGCTTCAAACAATGGGAATGTACGAGCTACTAAATATACACCGGCAGCAACCATTGTAGCGGCGTGGATCAAAGCTGATACAGGTGTAGGACCTTCCATCGCATCTGGTAACCATGTATGCAATGGAAACTGACCGGATTTACCGATTGCTCCGATAAAGATCAGTATTGCCGTTAATGTAATAAAGCCAGGCTCAACTAATCCTTGTTCTACAGCTTCAAAGACACCAGCGTACTCAAATGTACCTACTTGCCAGAATAACAATGAGATACCGATTAATAGACCCAAGTCACCAATTCTGGTAACTATAAATGCCTTTTTAGCAGCTGACCTTGCTGATGGTTTGAAGTAATAAAAACCGATTAACAAGAAAGAAGCTGCACCAACTAACTCCCAAAAAATAAATGCTTGAAGCAAGTTAGGAGAAATTACAAGACTTAACATTGAAAATGTGAAAAGTGATAAATAGGTATAAAATACTGGGAATCTTTCATCCCCATGCATATATCCCTTTGAATAGATGTGAACCATCAAGCTTACTAATGTTACCACAAATAACATCAATGCATTTAATGGTGTTATTTCAAATCCAACTGTTAATGTTTTGTCACCAATAGTTAACCAATTAAAGTTTTGAATATAATTTTCCGCATCATGACCTAGTCTTTCAAAAAGTATACCAAGTGCCACTATAAATGAGGATAGTAACGACACTATACCAACATATGCTGCACCTTCCTTGAGCTGACGACCAAAAGCGACTAACAGCACGAAGGAGATGAGCGGAAAAAGAGGTACTAACCATGCATTTTCTAACATTTAATCACCATTCCTTCACTATTTTATCGCTTCATAATATTTAGATCAGTAATACTAATGGTCCCTTTATTACGGAAGATCGCAATTAAAATCGCCAGTCCAACAGCTGTTTCCGCTGCCGCCACTGTGATCGTAAAAATCGTAAAAATTTGTCCTGTAATATTTCCATAAAAACCAAATCGAGAGAATGCAATTAAATTGATATTAACCGCATTTAACATCAATTCTATTGATAATAGAACGATAATCCCGCTTTTTTTGTTTAAAACGCCAAACATTCCAATAGAGAACATGATTGCTCCCACTGCTAGATAAGCATTTAAGGGTACCATTACTTATCACTCTCCTTTTTCGCAAGCACGATTGCTCCCATTAATGCAACTAATAAAAGAAGGGAAGCAAGTTCAAAAGGAATGACATGTTTTGTAAACATCGCCATACCAATCTCAATTACATTATCTTCACCAAGATTAGCAGCTTCATTTGGCCAACTTGTAGTACGAATACCATTTAATAAGATAAGACCGATAATAGTAGCTCCTAAAATTGCGAAGATAGTGTGCCCTTTTCTTTTAAGCTTTTTATCTTCTTTGTGTTGAGATGTCATCATTGTTCCTAAGGCCATCATTATCGTAATCGCACCAGCGTAGATTAATATCTGAACAAAAGCTAGGAATTCTGCTTTTAATAGTACAAATAGTCCCGCTACTCCAATGAATGATAACCCAATGGAGAGTACCATGTGAATTACGCGATCAAGATTCAACATCAATACTGCTCCAGATATAGCCATAAGAGCAAAGATGAAGAAAGCGATATATTCTCCAGTCATTAATGATTCGCCTCCCTCACGTTAGTATTATTATTTTCTAGCCATTTTTTATCTTTCAGTAAGTTATCACGGCTGTAACTAGCTAATTCGAATTTATTAGTCATTTTTATCGCCTCAGTAGGACAAACTTCCGTACACAAATCACATAATATACAGATCTCAAAGTTAATTTCGTAAGTGTCAAGTACTCTACCCTTCTTTTCTGGGTCAGGATTTGGTTTTCCTGATAAAGTAATACTATTAGTTGGGCATATCCTTGCACACTGGTTACAAACGATACATTTTTCAGGATCTAGATATTGAATTCCACGAAAACGATTTGGTAGGACATATTCTTCATCTGGATATTGAATAGTCACTTTAGGCTCTTTGAGATACCTAAACGTTAAGCCTAGTCCTTGTAATAAACCTTTTCCCCACACGTTTATTTCACCCCGCTTCTTAGTAAACATTTAAAATTTTAAGCACTGCAGTTAACAATACGTTAAACAAAGCTACTGGGATTAACACTTTCCATGCAAACCCCATCAACTGGTTTGTTTTTACACGTGGGAAGGTAGCGCGCACCCAGAATAGATAGAATACTAGCAACATGAACTTCAGGATGAACCAAATAATTCCTGGAATAAAGTCAAGTCCAAATGGTGCATCCCATCCGCCTAAGAATAATACTGTCATTAAACTTGCCATAGCAAATACATATACATATTCAGTTAAATAATAAAATGCAAAACGGAAACCACTGTACTCAACAAAATACCCAGCTACTAGCTCATTCTCCGCCTCTGGCAAGTCAAACGGTGTACGGTTTAACTCTGCATTTCCCGCGATCAAAAATGTTATGAAACCAATGATTTGTGGGAAGATAAACCAGGTGCTATCCTTTTGTGCTTCAACAATATCAATTAAATTTAGACTTCCAGTCATTATTACTATTCCCAAAAAGGACATGATCAATGGAACTTCGTAACTGATCATTTGTGCTACAGAACGCATTCCACCCATGATAGCATACTTATTGTTTGAAGCCCATCCACCTAACAGAATACCTGTAATTGTTATACTAGATAACGCTGCATAATACAGTATTCCGACATTGACATCCGCAAATTGAATTTTTTCAGAGTATGGAATAACTGCAATAACCGCAAATGCAGGTAAATAAGCGAGCATTGGTCCTATTCGGAATAACGCTTTATCTGCCTTTTCCGGAATGATATCCTCTTTAATCAATAACTTAAAAACGTCTGCTACAGTCTGTAATAGTCCCTTAGGACCAACACGGTTAGGACCATAACGTATTTGAATCCATCCGATAACTTTACGTTCGAAGTAGATGGCATACGTAACGAAGAATAAAACGATACCTAACATGATCACTGCTGCTAGTGAAATGTATAGCAGATTCAACCAAGAAAAAGGTCGCGTTAATAAATCTGCCATTATGCATCAACCTCCCCTAACACGATATCGATAGCCCCCAAGATTGCTGGAAGATCAGCCATTGTGTTTCCAACCAATAGATCTGAGAAGATTTGTAGGTTGATAAAGGAAGGTCTTCTAAAGTGTAAACGATAAGGTTTGTCTTTTCCTTTACTTACAAGGTGTATTCCTAATTCTCCCTTAGAAGTTTCCATCCTAGTGTATACCTCTCCCTCAGGAACTCGAAGAACCCTTGGTAATTTTGCCTGTATTTCACCTTCTGGAATTTGATCAACGGCTTGTTCGATGATCTTAAGTGATTGTTCCATTTCCTTCATGCGTACCATGTATCTGTCAAAAACGTCCCCATTTTCTCCAACTGGGATCTCAAATTCAAAGCGATCATATATGGAATATGGTTGATTTTTACGAATATCAAATTTAACGTTGGAGCCACGTAAATTTGGACCAGATAGTCCGTACTTGATAGCTGTTTCTCCGTCGTAAACAGCTAGATTCTTAACCCTAGCTAGGAAAATTTCATTTCCTGTAACAAGTTGATGATATTCTTTTAACTTTTTACGCATATATGGAATAAAATCACGAACTTTTTCAAGCCATCCTTCTGGAGCGTCCCATTTAACTCCTCCAACTCTCATGTAGTTGAAAGTCATTCGCGCACCAGATATTTCATTTAATAGATCTAAAATAAGTTCACGGTCACGGAACGCAAAAATAAATGGTGTTGTTGCTCCTAGGTCAAGAACCGCTGTACCCCACCATACAAAGTGACTTGCTAAACGACTTAATTCCATGACGATAACTCTTAGGTACTCTGCACGTTCAGGTACTTCAATGTTCATTAATTCTTCAACCGCCTGAACTAGTGCATAGTTATTTAGCATTGAAGATAAATAATCTAAACGATCTGTATATGGGATAATTTGGGTATATGTTAAGCTTTCAGCTATTTTTTCTGTACCTCGATGTAAATATCCAACTACAGGAGTTGCTTCAACGATTTTTTCTCCATCAACTTTTACTACAACACGAAAAACCCCGTGAGTACTAGGATGTTGAGGTCCAATATTAAGCAACATTTCTTCAGTGCGTAATTCCATTACCCCTACACCTCCTCATCATGTGGCACGTAATCTTTCCGTAATGGATGTCCAACCCAATCGTCAGGAAGTAAGATACGACTAATTTCACGTCCAGTAAACCCGATTCCTAATAAGTCGTATGCTTCTCTTTCCTGCCAATCTGCTGCTGGCCAAATATCGATAACAGTGGATACGCTTCCACCGTCCCGTTCTGTCTGAACTTTTACAGCTAAATATTCATCACGTGAGAATGAATAGAAATGATATGCAACTTCCATGTATTTTTCGTAGTCTACCCCAGATAGGTTCATTAGGTAGTTAAATTGCATATTCTCATCATCACGAATTACTAAAGCTACATCATGCCAATATTCTTTATCAATGATTAATGTTGGTCTATGTGAATTAGGTTCGTTGATATATGCTTCTTTTATCGCATTCTCAGATACTTTTTCGGAAATTATCTTTACATAAGTATCTAGAACTGCTTGCTTAGGAGAAGACGCTTTAATTTCATCACTCATTATCTACTAGCACCTTCTTTCCGGTTTTTGCTTCATAGCGGATTTTTTCTTGTAGTTTATTTAATCCATAGATAATTGCCGCAGGGTTTGGCGGGCAACCTGGAATGTAAACATCAACAGGGACAATTTTGTCCACGCCTTTAACTACTGAATAGGAATTAATATACGGACCTCCAGCAGTTGCACAAACACCAATTGCTATTACCCACTTTGGTTCTGGCATTTGGTCATATAGACGTCTTACCAATGGAGCCATTTTCTTTGTTACTGTTCCAGCAACCATCATTACGTCTGCCTGTCTTGGTGAAGCACGGAAAACCCCGGAACCAAATCTATCTAGGTCAAAGTGTGCAGCTCCAGCATCCATCATTTCTATGGCACAGCAGGCTAGACCGAATGTTAAAGGCCATAATGAATTACTACGAGCCCAAGCCTTAACTTGCTCAAAGGAAGTCATTATGACACTTCTTTCTAATTCTTGTTGTTCTTCTGGTGTAATACCTTCTAAGTTTACCATGATAACACCTTCTTCTTCCAAGCGTAAGCAAGGCCAATAATAAGCATGAAAATAAAGATTGTCATTTCAATTAATACAAATACACTGTACTGACTTAACCTCTCAAAGGCAGCTGCCCAAGGGTAAAGGAAAACTGTTTCGACATCAAATACTACGAATAACAACGCAAATAAGTAGTATCTGACATTAAATTGTACCCTAGCGTCTCCTGTTGGAAGAATACCACTTTCATAAGTGACACTCTTTTCTTTAGACGGTTTCTTTGGGCTGATTAACGGACTAACCATCTCGATCGCTGCTACTGGCAGCATAATACCCAACAGTATGAAGATAGTAATGCTAAGGTAACTGTTGCTATAAATGTAGTCCATGAACACTTCCCCTCCATTTGATGATATTTTGGAACACAATGCTAGAATATATCCAAATCTAACTATGTATCCCAATGGATTAAATTTTGTTCACTAATCCGCACCATTTTGTCAACTGCGTATTTTTGAACAAAATGTGACTTCCCATATTATATAATACTAAATATTCATTTTTTTTCATAGGCGTTTTATCATTTATTTTGTGTATTTTATCACATAACTTTTACTATAAAAAAATCTTAAAGTATTGTATTTTGTATGAGTGCGACTTTTGGGAGTGAAACGGACAAGGTGAGCACGTTACAAAATACAATTTTTAAAAACGGATGAAAAAAAAGCTGATCAAAACATCAATTTAGCGATGTTTTGAATCAGCCTCCCCATTCTTATCGTCTCTCAGCGACCCTAATACGATTTAGTGCACGCTGCAATGCTAATTGAGCACGTTTGAAGTCATATTCTTCAGCACCACTATTAGATAAGCGTTGCTCGGCTCTTTCTTTTGCAGCTAAGGCACGATTAATATCTATTTCTTCTGGTAACTCTGCTGTTTCAGCCAAAATTACAGCCTTATCTGAACTAACTTCTAAAAATCCACCGCTTATGGCGATAAGTTGTTCTTTACCGTCCTTCTTAATCCGTACAGCAGAAATTACAAGTGGAGTTACTAAAGGAGCGTGTTTTGGTAAAATTCCAAGTTCCCCTAACTCTCCTTTAACAATTATCATATCAACGTCTTCACTGTATACTTTACGTTCCGGTGTAACGATCTCTAATCGAATCGTACTCATCTAAACATCCTTCCCTTCTTCAGGGGTCAACTTACATTTTTTTAGCTTTTTCCACAGCTTCATCAATTGTACCTACATAAAGGAAAGCTGCTTCAGGTAAATCATCATGTTTACCTTCTAAAATTTCTTTGAATCCACGAACAGTTTCTTTTACAGGAACGTATTTTCCAGGGAATCCTGTAAATTGCTCTGCAACGTGGAATGGTTGTGATAAGAAACGTTGAATCTTACGAGCACGTGCTACTGTTAATTTATCTTCTTCAGATAATTCGTCCATTCCTAAGATAGCGATGATATCTTGTAATTCTTTATAACGTTGTAATATTCTTTGTACTTCACGTGCTACTTGATAGTGTTCTTCCCCAACAATTGCTGGTGAAAGGATACGTGATGTTGATGCTAATGGGTCCACTGCTGGATAGATACCTAACTCTGCAATTTTACGATCAAGGTTAGTTGTTGCGTCTAAGTGAGCAAATGTTGTCGCTGGTGCAGGGTCAGTATAGTCGTCAGCAGGAACGTAAATAGCTTGGATCGATGTAACTGAACCATTTTTAGTTGAGGTAATACGTTCTTGTAGTTGTCCCATCTCTGTAGCAAGGGTTGGTTGATAACCAACGGCAGATGGCATACGTCCTAATAACGCTGATACCTCAGAACCTGCTTGAGTGAAGCGGAAAATGTTATCAATGAACAACAGCACGTCTTGTCCTTGTTTATCACGGAAGTATTCTGCCATTGTTAGTCCTGTTAATGCAACACGTAAACGTGCTCCAGGCGGCTCGTTCATCTGGCCAAATACCATTGATGTTTTGTCAATAACGCCTGAGTCTTTCATTTCATGGTATAAGTCGTTACCTTCACGGGTACGTTCACCAACTCCAGCAAATACAGATAAACCACCATGTTCTTGAGCGATGTTGTTAATAAGTTCTTGAATTAATACAGTTTTACCTACTCCAGCACCACCAAAGAGACCGATTTTTCCTCCCTTAACGTATGGTGCTAATAAGTCAACTACTTTAATACCTGTTTCTAAGATTTCTTCTTGTGTAGATAATTGTTCGAATTCTGGTGCAGGACGGTGAATTGGATGAAATTCTTGAGCTTTAACATCTCCAGCTTCATCGATTGGTTCACCTAGTACATTAAATACGCGACCTAATGTAGCTTCTCCAACTGGAACTGAAATTGGTTTTCCAGTATCTTCGGCTTCCATACCACGCACCAATCCGTCTGTTGACGCCATCGCAATACAACGAACGATGTTGTCTCCAAGATGAGTAGCTGCCTCAACGATTAAGTCAATATCTCTCTCACCTGCAGACTGCGCTTTATGTTTAATGGTAATCGCATTATATATTTCAGGTAAAGATCCACTTTCAAACTGAATATCTACTACTGGACCCATAACCTGAACAACGCGTCCTTTATTCATCGATGTACCTCCTTACATATTCAAATATTAAGACAAGGCATTGGCTCCAGCGACAATCTCTGAAATCTCCTGTGTAATCGACGCCTGTCTAGCTCGGTTATATGTTAATGTTAATACACTAATCATTTCATCTGCATTATCTGTTGCATTACCCATTGCAGTCATTCGAGCACCGTGTTCACTCGCTTTAGCATTTAACACCGCGCTATATATTAATGTTTCAGCATAACGAGGTAATAAAACATTTAATACACTTTCAGCGGAAGGTTCGAATTCAATCGGTGTAAATGAATCCTGATCTTGTGACTCAAGATCAACTAATGGTAAAAGTTTTTTCTCAGTCGGATTTTGTAAAACTGCACTAATAAATTCGTTGTAAACTAGGTACAGTTCATCAAATATCCCTTCTGCATACATTTTTACTACAGTATTAGCAATGTTTTTGATATCTGCAAAAGTTGGGTTGTCTGATAATCCAACTATCTCACCGATTATTGGGTAATCACGTCGCTTTAAAAAGTCCCGACCTTTACTTCCGATTACAAATATTGCATATTCATCTTGAGACTTATGACGCTGTTTTATAGTCTGCATTAGCTTACGAAGAAGGTTTGCATTGTACCCACCAGCTAGCCCACGATCTGAGGTTATCACTAGGTAACCTGTCTTTTTGACTTCACGAACCTCTAAAAGTGGGTGTTCAATATTTTCAGTTCTTGCCGCAATTGATGTGATAACTTCTTTCATCTTTTCTGCATAAGGACGTGACTCTTCAGCACGCTCTTGGGCACGACGCAATTTTGCCGCTGCCACCATTTTCATGGCTTTGGTGATTTGTTTAGTATTTTGAACACTTTTTATCCGACGCTTAATCTCACGAGTTCCTTGCATTCTTCTTCACCACCTTTACAAAGCACTACCCAGTGCTTTACCTCGAAGAAACAATTATTATTTAGAAACGACAAAAGTTTTCTTGAATTCATCAATTGCCTTAGCTAATTTTTCTTCTGTTTCGCTAGATAAATCCTTTGTTTCACGGATAGTTTCGAAAATATCACTATGATGATTGTCCATATACGTCAATAGCTCTTTCTCAAAACGTTTAACATCACTTACAGGTATATCGTCTAAGAATCCTTTAATTGCAGCAAAAATTGAAGTTACTTGCTTTTCTACAGGCATTGGTTGATATTGATCCTGTTTAAGGATTTCCATCGTACGCTCTCCTCGGATTAGACGAGCTTGAGTAGCTTTATCCAAATCAGATCCGAACTGCGCAAATGCTTGTAATTCACGGTATTGTGCCAAGTCTAGACGTAATGTACCTGCAACCTTTTTCATTGCTTTAATTTGTGCTGATCCACCAACACGTGATACTGATAAACCAACACTCACCGCAGGACGCATTCCTGAATAGAATAGATCTGATTCTAAGAAGATCTGCCCGTCGGTAATGGAAATCACGTTTGTTGGAATATATGCTGATACGTCACCAGCTTGTGTTTCAATAAATGGCAACGCTGTTAGGGAACCTCCTCCTAATTTATCACTTAACTTAGCTGCACGCTCTAATAAACGTGAATGTAAGTAGAAGACGTCACCTGGGAATGCTTCACGTCCTGGAGGTCTACGTAATAACAGTGAAAGTTCACGGTAAGCAGCAGCCTGCTTGGAAAGATCATCATAAATTACTAATACATGCTGCCCTTTATACATGAAATATTCACCCATAGATACACCTGCATATGGAGCAAGGTATAACAATGGTGCTGGGTCAGATGCACTTGCTGTTACCACGATGGTATAATCCATTGCACCGTGTTTACGTAGTGTTTCTACTACACCAGCAACAGTTGATTGTTTTTGTCCAATAGCTACGTAGATACAAATCATATCTTGACCTTTTTGGTTAATGATTGTATCAATCGCAATTGCTGTCTTACCAGTCTGACGGTCACCAATGATCAGCTCACGTTGTCCACGTCCAATTGGTACCATTGAGTCGATAGCTTTAATTCCTGTTTGCATTGGCTCATGAACCGATTTACGATCAATAACACCTGGAGCAGGTGACTCTATCGGACGGTATTCAGTAGTATTGATTGGACCTTTACCATCTAAAGGTTGTCCTAACGGATTAACTACTCGCCCTAAAAGCGCTTCACCTACAGGAACTTCCATGATACGTCCTGTACGCTTAACTTGATCTCCTTCACGAATCTCTGTGTATGGTCCAAGAATAACTGCACCTACGTTGTGCTCCTCAAGGTTTTGAACCATACCCATTACACCATTAGAAAACTCCAATAACTCTCCTGCCATAGCATTTTCCAAGCCATGGATACGAGCAATTCCGTCTCCTAATTGAATAACGGTTCCGACATCAGATACTTCAATCTCAGACTTATATGATTCGATTTGCTTTTTAATTAGCGAGCTGATTTCTTCAGGTCTGATACTCATAATTCCACCCCTATCTTTAAACTCGCGATGCCGTAAGGCTTCTCTTGATTACTTGTAGTTTAGTATTTATACTTCCGTCGTAGATCCTATCACCGATTCTTATAACCATTCCACCAAGAATCGTTGGATCAACACTATTCTTCAAACGAACTTTTTTGCCCATCTTATCACTAAATGATTTAGCAATTTTTTCTGTAGTAGCATCATCTAAAGGTGTTGCTGTAATCGCTACTACGTCAACAATTCCCCTTACTTCATTAGCTAATTTCACATAATGATATAAAATTTCTTCTAATACCTCTACACGATTTCTATCGATCAATTGATAAAATAGGTTTTGAGCGATCTCTGAAATGTTATTTTTAAAAGCAGAATCAATTATATCCTTTTTAACATTTCCACTGATCTGTGGATTTCTTAAGAAGGTCATAAAATCTTCTGTCTCTCTGGAGATTTTTACAATAAGTTGTAGATCTTGTTCTACTTGGTCAAGTAGACCCTTATCTTTGGCAACTTCAAATAACGCCTTTGCATAACGTTTTGCAACTAAACCTTCCATCATAGGCTTTCCCCTACTTGTTTCATGACGTCATCAATCAACTTAGATTGTTCTTTGACATCTAGTTCCTTTTCTATCATTTTAGAAGCAATTAATACAGACAAGGTTCCTACTTGTTCACGTAACGCTGCTACTGCCTTTTCCTTTTCAAGCTGAATCTCCATAACAGCTTGTTCTTTGATGCGTGTTGCTTCAGCCTTAGCTGTCTCAATAATCTCTTCAGCTTGCTTTTCACTTGAAACCTTTGCACGCTCAATAATATCTTGAGCTTCTAAACGAGATTTTTGTAAAGCTTCGTTTTGTTCTTCAAGTAATCTTTCAGCTTCTTTACGATTTGCTTCAGCACTATTAATTTGGTCTTCAATCTGTTTTTGACGCTTTTCCATAACATCAACTAATGGGCCAAAAGCGTACTTTTTTAAGATAATAAATAATAAAGCAAAAGCAAGAATTTGAAAAAAGAAATTACCCAAATTTAATTCCACACCGTTCACTCCCTTCTTGCTAAAAGACAAAAGGAAGGCAGGGGATGTCCCTATTCCCCCCCTGCCAGGCTTATCTAAATGTCAACTTATCTAGTAAATAGGATAATAAATGCGAATACTACAACAAGGATAGGTAATGCCTCGATTAAACCTACACCAATAAACATTGTTGTTTGTAATGCACCACGTGCTTCAGGTTGACGAGCAATCCCTTCTGATGTACGTTGAATAACCCATGCGTTTCCAATACTAGCTCCTAAAGCTGCTAAACCAATAGCGATAGCTGCTGCTAATAGTTCCATAAGTAAATCCTCCTTTTAATTAATAGCTTTTTGTTATTTATTAATAAATTGTTATTAATAACCAAACTTCATTAAATATTAGTGTGAGATTTTTTGTGAAATATATACCATACTCAATATCGTAAATACGTATGCCTGGATGAATCCTACAAAGATACTAAATCCCTGCCAAATTGCAAGCGGAACGATACCTGCCATCCCCATCAACAAAATAACACCAATTAATACTTCTCCTGCAAAAATATTACCGTAAAGACGGAAACCTAATGTTAAGGTTTTTGAAAAGTCCTCAATAATATGCAGTGGGAAGAATAGGAAATGCGGTTCAAAATAATGTTTAACATAACCTTTAAATCCTAAATATTTAATACTAAATATTTGAGACAGTATAATTATTGAAACGGACATCGCTAAGGTAACATTAGCATCGGCTGTTGGCGATTTCCACCAAGCAACATCCACTACTTTATGCCCATTCTCAATAATTTCAGATTCATTTATCATCTGTTGGGTTACGATATCAATCCCAAAAATAGAGAACGGTTCGTCATGTACCGTAATAAAATTCATAGGTAAACCAAGCATATTACCTACAAAAATAAACATGATCAATGTCAACGCTAAAAAGATAAAATTTGCACCCTTCTTCAATCCAATAGTACTTCCAATAATGCCATAAACAAAGTCAACCAACCATTCCAGCACATTTTGCATACCTTTTGGTACTCCGGTTGTTAACCTTCTTGTTCCGGCTATTGCAATAACAATTACAATTATCGATGTTATGATGGTCATTAATAAAGTAGAAAGGTTAAATGACAACCATGGTAATGATTCAGGAGCCCATACAGGTTGTAAGTGTTCCAAGGTTTCTCACCCCTTTCTTATTGAAGTTATAAGCTGCTTTTGATACTTGTTTTTATTCCATCCACAACTGAAATTATCTGTGCCACAAATAATCCTATCAGCGTGGAAAATAAATTAAATTGTTGGGGGTATTTATACACCACCATTACCGCCAATAATGAAGTTGCCATTCTAGTCGACATTCCAGAAGATATATATCTTCTTCTATTATTTGCATCTTTCACCAATACTAATTCACCAATTTTATTTACTTTATAGGCTGTATACATTACATTAAGTAGACTGATAAATGTACCTAAAGCTAACCCTTTAAAGATAAATGAGAAAGGAGTAAGGGTCCCAATCATCATAACTAGGAAAACGCTAACAGTATAAAAAAATATCCTTTTAACTTGAAGTTTATACTCTTTCAACGAATCCACTTTTATCTATCAGTCCTCTATAAATGGTTTTATTAACCTAATTACAAACCAAATCCCCAAAACAAAACCCGAAAAAATTCCGATAATTAAAAAAATAGGCGATGTTTGAAAGTAACTATCGACTTTTCTTCCTAACCAGACACCGATGATCAGTAAAGTCGCCAGTTCTGTACCAACAACTCCAACTACTGCCATAGCATGCCAAGGATTTGTTTGTTTTTCCTTGCCTTGCTTCATCGCATCTTCCCTCACAAGGGATTTATTTAATAAAAAATCCCATAATTAAATTTCATATGTAAATAAGTCCCCTGACAGTATAACAAAAAAAAAATCATAAATTCAATAATTATTGTAAAAAAAAGTTCACAAAAATTTTTGTAAAAAAAATTACAAAAAATGCTTATTTCCAAGATTTAAATAGCGAAGTAGAGTACAGCAAATCTTAAGCACCAATTGTTATAGTACAATATCACTTAGGGTTTGTCAATCTAGTAAAATTAGTCTGTTTTGTTAATATTCTTAATTTTTTGCTAATAGTATGTTTTAATGTAATTATAAATTGTCTAAGTGAGGAGGTATGGAAATGACCAAAGGAAAAATTATGACATCTATAGATGAGGCAATACATGATATAACTGATGGAGCTACGATTATCGTCGGTGGTTTTGGACTTGTTGGAATCCCTGAACTATTAATCCAAGGATTACGCAATAAGGGAGTAAAAAACCTAACATTAGTTAGCAACACCTGTGGTGTTGATGATTGGGGAGTAGGACTGTTGATATCCAATAGACAGGTAAAGAAAGTGATAGCTTCCTATGCCGGGGAGAACAAAACCGCAGAAGAATTGTTTTTCAATGGTGAAATGGAAATCGAATTATCACCTCAAGGAACATTGATAGAAAGGATAAGAGCTGGTGGTGCAGGTATTCCAGCCTTTTATACTGCTACTGGGGTGGGGACACTTGTGGCTAAAGGCAAAGAACATAAAGAATTTGACGGAAAAACATACATTCTAGAACGAGGAATTACAGGTGATTTTGCCTTTGTTAAAGCGTGGAAAGCTGATCCACTTGGTAATCTTGTTTTTCGTAAAACTGCTCGAAATTTTAATCCATTAGCTGCTATGGCCGGAAAAATAACGATAGCTGAAGTTGAAGAGATAGTTGAAATCGGTGAATTAGACCCCGATCAAATACATACTCCTAGTATCTATGTACAACGGATAGTATTAGGTGATAGCAGCTTAAAACGGATAGAGCGTCGTAAAGTTCGCCAAGTTTAATAAGGAAGGTGGGAGCTATATGTCTAATGCCAGATTAAAAATAGTAAAACGTGCCGTCCACGAGATTAAAGATGGAATGAATGTAAACCTTGGTATTGGTATCCCTACTTTAATCGCAAATGAAATTCCTAGTGATTACAACGTCTTATTACAATCAGAAAGTGGATTACTCGGAATCGGTCCATATCCTTTAGAAGGAGAAGAAGACCCAGATCTAATAAATGCCGGAAAGGAAACAGTTACAGCTATTCCTGGAGCTTCGTTCTTCGATAGCGCGGAAGCTTTCGCGATGATTCGTGGTGGGCATTTAGATTTAACGATTTTGGGCGGAATGGAAGTATCTGAGAAAGGTGATCTTGCTAATTGGATGATTCCCGGGAAAAAGGCAAACGGTATGGGTGGCGCCATGGATCTTGTTAGTGGAGCCAAACGGGTGGTTGTAGTTATGGAACACGTCAATAAAAAAGGAGAACCCAAAGTTAAAAAAGAGTGTTCGCTCCCCTTAACAGGGAAAGAAGTAGTTTCTCGATTAATAACGGACCTTGCCGTCTTTGATTTCTCATCTGAAGGAATGATATTGAAGGAGATTGCCGAAGAAGTAACTATTGATGAACTTAAGAAAAAAACAGAAGCCAATTTTAGCATTAGCCCTGACCTTAAGACATTTTAGCTTATTATAAATAACAACACAAAAATACTATTAGCTAGTATTCTATATAATCACAGAAATACCATCAGCTAATATTCTATATAAGTGGTATTTTGTATAGATGAAAAAACAGGCTAGACTTCTTGCATTCTAAAAAGTCTAACCTGTTATTTTTATAATCTTAATCAAAAGTGTGCTAACATTTTTATTTTTAACTCGTCGTAAATGGTTTCGGTGGTTCTTTTAGGTATCCAAAATAGTGAAGTATAGCATCAGCAATACGTTCAGATGCCTTTCCATCTCCGTATGGATTGGCTGCCTTAGCCATTTTATCGTAAGTCGTTTTGTCGGTTAATAGCTGATTTGCAACACGATAGATTTCTTCTTCATCTGTTCCTACTAACTTTAATGTACCAGCTTCAATACCTTCTGGCCGTTCCGTAGTATCCCTCAGAACAAGTACAGGTACTCCAAATGAAGGCGCTTCTTCTTGTACCCCACCTGAATCAGAAAGAATTAGATGAGCCCTAGCTTCAAAATTATGAAAATCAACAACATCAAGAGGAGTTATTAAATGGATTCGTTCATGTCCTCCTAAGATTTTTTGGGCGGTTTCCTTCACTTTTGGATTTAAGTGAACGGGATAAACAACCGCAATATCATCATGGCTATCAACTAAGCGCCGGATTGCTTTAAACATCCTTTCCATGGGAGCACCAATATTTTCCCTTCTATGGGATGTCATTAAGACCATTTTTTTATCAGCTATCTCATTTAAAACAGGATGTTTATAATCGTCACGAACAGTGGTTTTAAAAGCATCTATCACCGTATTTCCTGTAATATAAATATTTTTCTCTAATTTATTTTCACGGAGTAAGTTCTTAAAGGACCATTTTGTCGGTGCAAAATGGATATCTGCAAGTACACCTGTAAGCTGACGATTTAGTTCTTCGGGAAAAGGTGAGTACTTATTCCAAGTACGCAAACCAGCCTCTACATGTCCTACTGGGATCTGTTGATAAAAGGCCGCCAAACTACCCGAAAAAGTGGTACTTGTATCCCCATGGACCAATACAATGTCAGGCTTTTCCCTTTGCATTACCTCTTCTAGTCCTTGTAATGCACGAACTGTTATACCTGTTAGTGTTTGTTTATCTCGCATAATATCTAAGTCGTAATCGGGAATGATCTCAAAGATATCTAGAACTTGGTCTAACATCTCTCTATGTTGAGCAGTAACACAAACTATACATTCAAACAGTTCTTTTTTTTCTTTCAGGATTTTAACTAGAGGAGCCATTTTTATCGCTTCTGGCCTTGTACCGAATATGGTCATAACCTTAATTTTTTTCATTCTGGCATTCCTCACTTTGTTCCAAATAAACGATCTCCAGCATCTCCAAGTCCTGGAACAATATAACCATGATCATTTAATTTTTCATCGACAGCAGCAACATATATATCCACATCATCATGATCATTTTGTACGCGCTTTACACCCTCAGGTGCGGCAATTAGACACATTAATTTAATATTCTTTGCTCCCTTTTCTTTAAGAAGTTGAATCGCTGCTGAAGCAGAACCTCCAGTTGCTAACATTGGGTCAATAACGATTAATTCACGTTCTTCAATGTCTGAAGGTAATTTTAAGTAGTATTCAACGGGTTTTAGTGTTTCTGGATCACGATATAATCCAACATGACCTACTTTAGCAGCAGGTATGATTTTTAGCATACCATCCACCATACCTAATCCCGCACGTAATATTGGGATCAGACCGATTTTTTTACCTGAAACAACTTTTGTCTTTGCTTCACTAACGGGGGTTTGGATAGTCACCTCTTTTAATGGTAAATCCCTAGTAATCTCATATGCCATTAGTGTTGCTACTTCGTCTACAAGCTCACGAAATTCTTTAGTACCTGTGTTTTTATCTCGTATGTATGTTAACTTATGCTGAATTAATGGGTGATCGAATACATATAATTTAGACATCGCTTTTATCCGTTGACTTATTTTGGATCAATAACCGCATATCACTTCTCTAAGTCAACGTCCTCCTTTTTATTTATTGCGTTTATCGTGATATGCCCTTCAAGCTTTTTAGCTTGGAATACACGTATAGTTCGCCAACTATACTAAAGATTTTAATTAATAACAACTTTTTATTTTACATGTTCACTTTATTCCATACTTTTGTATAAAGGGAACTTCTTAACCAGGTCATCGACCCGCTTCTTAGCCTCTTCATGGATCTGTTTGTTATCTGGATTTTTTAAAGTCATCGCTATTATTTCAGCAATTTCATCCATAGCCCCTAAATCCATTCCTCTTGTTGTAATAGCAGCGGTACCTAATCTTATTCCACTGGTAATAAATGGACTAGCTTGATCAAATGGAACCGTATTTTTATTACATGTGATCCCTATTTCATCTAAAAGATGTTCAGCATCTTTACCAGTAATATTCATGTTTGTTAGATTGATCAAAATTAAGTGGTTATCAGTTCCACCTGAAGCCAGATTAAAACCTTTATCCATTAAACTTTTTGCTAGACGTTTGCTGTTTTCTACAATTTTCTTTGCATATTCTTTAAATTCTGGCTGTAATGCCTCTCCAAAGGCAACCGCTTTAGCAGCTATGACGTGCATTAAAGGGCCACCTTGAATCCCAGGGAATACAGCTTTATCAATAGCTTTTGCATATTCTGCTTTACAAAGTATCATCCCGCCACGAGGTCCACGTAATGTTTTGTGTGTGGTTGAAGTAACGAAATCAGCATATGGAACTGGATTGGGATGTATTCCTGCAGCTACCAATCCAGCAATATGAGCCATATCTACCATTAGTAGAGCTCCTATTTCATCAGCTATTTCTCTCATCTTAGCAAAATCAATAACTCTAGGATATGCACTAGCACCTGCTACAATTAGTTTTGGCTTATGTTTTTGGGCAAGTTCTCGTACTTCTTCATAGTTAATAATTTCTGTTTCTTTATCTACACCATAAGAAACGAAGTTATACAAAATACCTGAGAAATTCACTTGACTACCATGGGTTAAATGTCCACCATGGGAAAGATTCATTCCTAAAACAGTATCGCCTGGTTGTAATACAGAAAAATAGACCGCCATATTAGCCTGAGCTCCTGAATGAGGCTGCACATTAGCATGTTCTGCTGAAAATAGTTGTTTAGCTCGTTCCCTAGCAACTTCTTCAACAATATCTACGTATTCACAACCACCGTAATACCTTTTACCTGGATAACCTTCAGCATACTTGTTAGTTAGCACTGTACCAAGTGCTTCTAATACCGCTTCACTAACGAAGTTTTCTGAGGCAATCAATTCTATCTTTGAGCGTTGACGATTTAACTCTTTATTAATTGCTTCAGCTATTTTTTGATCCTGCTTTTTCAGAATATCCATCGAATACCTCCATTCTCTCCAAATGGACCCCTGCCCATTTCTTTTTACTATCTATATGGTATATTGAGCACGGATGCCTCCAATTAGTTTTGGTCGCGTTTTTGCCATTGTTAGATGAGCTTCACCTATTTGTTTAATAGATGATCTAACTGGAACAGCAACGTGCTTTAAATGCATACCGATAAAAGTATCCCCAATATCTATACCTGCGTCGGCTTTGATAAATTCTACGACAACCGGATCATCCATCTGTCTATAAGCATATGCAGCCATCGCTCCACCTGCTTTTCTTACAGGCACAACAGTGACTATTTCTAATCCGAATTTCTCTGCAGTCTTTCTTTCAACTGTTAGGGCACGGTTAATATGTTCGCAACCTTGAAATGCTATATGAAAGTTGTATTTTTTCTTGGCCTCTATTATTGCGGAATAAATTTGTTTAGCTACATCTTCACTTCCAGCCGAACCGATATGTTGCCCCAATATCTCACTGGTACTAACACCTATTACTAAGATGTGTCGTTCATCCATTGGAAATGCCTTTAATAAATCCACAAGCGCTATTTCAACTTGCGTTTTTATCTTATCATGCATCATGTTATTAATCCCTACTGTTTTCAATTTTTTCGATTTTTTGAATTCTTCTTTCGTGACGCCCACCTTCAAAATCTTCTGATAACCAGATACGAACAATCTCCTCAGCTACTAATACTCCCGTTGTCCTACCTCCTAAGCATAGGACATTGGAATTATTATGTTGCCGTGTTACTCTTGCAGAATAACAATCATGAACCAATGCGGCACGAACTCCTTTAACTTTATTTGCAGCAATGGACATCCCAATTCCTGTTCCGCAGACCAATATTCCTCGGTCCACTTCTTGGGCTGCAACTTTGTTTGCCACTGGTAAAGCATAGTCTGGATAATCTACTGATTCAGTGCTATTTGGCCCCAAATCTTGATATTCGATTCCCATACTATCCATAACTGCTTTAATATGTTCTTTTAATTCATAACCTCCATGATCAGATGCAATTGCAACTTTCATTAATTTCCCTCCATCTTGGCATGTAATTAATCTAAAGTTACTTACAACCTTAAATTCAACTGTAAATTTTGATATTATACCTTAATTTCATATTATACCTCATTTTTTTACCAAAAAAAATGAGAGATAATCATCTCTCAGACCTGAAATTTGTCGATTGTTTGTTTTAATTGATATGAAGATTCCCTCAAAAATTTAATTTTAGTAGCAATCTCCCCGATAAAAGCAGTCTGTTGTTCTGTGGAGGATGTTATTTCTTGAGCTCCAGCAGAAGTTTGATCAGCTACGGCAGCAACATTATTGGCTTCATCTAATGTATGTTGAATATGTCCTACTTGTCTTTGGGCAATCACACTTATCTCTTCTATCGATGCTACCACTTGTTCAACTGACTTTTTAACATTAAAAATTACATCTTTAGTATTTTCTCCACGGTCTGATTCACGATTTGCAAGCTTAACTTGTTCGGCAATTTTATCAGCCACTCTAGCTACTTCCTGTTGCATTTGCCCAATTAAGTCGCTGATGTTTTGTACAGCCTTGGAACTTTGATCAGCAAGATTTCTGACTTCAGTGGCAACAACCGCAAATCCTTTTCCATGCTCACCAGCTCTAGCAGCTTCGATTGAAGCATTTAATGCTAAAAGATTGGTCTGTTCTGCAATATCTCTAACAACCTCGGTAATCGTACCAATTTCATCAGCATTCTCTTCCAAACTCTTGACATTGGATAGAGATTCTTGATTCGTTCTTGTAATCAATTTTAGCCCTTCAATAAGTTCATGTACCGCATCCATGCTTTGATTTAACATTTTCTCCATTTGATGTGAATATTCTTTTGTTCGATCAGCTTTTAGGTTCACTTCATGGGACAAATCGTTAATTTGATTTAATGATTCAACAGTTGAGTTCATTGCAATAGCCTGTGACTCGGCGCCTTTTGCCATCTCGTCAATTGTCTTAGCGATATTTTCTGCTGTATGTACTGCTTCTTCAATAGCTAATGTCAAGTCATTAACGATTCCTTCCGTGCTATTAAAGTTATTATTTATATCCTTAACCATATTTGACAAATTCTCAATCATCTTGTTAAAAGCTATCCCTAATGCTCTTAGTTCATCATCAGATTTAACAATTTTAACTTCTGTCCTTAAATCCCCTGTTGAGGCACTCCTTGTAGATTGCTCTAATTCTGAAAGCGGTTTCGTTAATAGCTTAGAGCCAATATATCCTAAAAGGGATGTCCAAAAAATACCCAATGCTAATACAATCATAATCATCATTTCATATGTTAAAAACTCAAATCTGCTTTCTAGATACTCCCTTAAAACGATTAGAAAGAAGGCACTTGTTCCATAAGTAATTATCGATACTATGATTGCGGATAACAAAATTTTCTTAGTTAATCCATTTTTAAATTTTCTTTTTTCCATGGTTCCCCAATCTCCCATCAGTGTTTTAAAATGTCCAATTTATTAAGTTATCCAAAAACTTAATTTTTCCTGCCAGAATTTTTAAACAAATTTTAAGTTTTAATTATTTTTTTAAGATTTCAATCATTTTTTGGACGGCTAGATCAATTTCTTTTGCTGTCTGGCGATAAACTTCTAAATCACCCCCAAAAGGGTCAACAATATCTGGATAATCATTAAATTCTTCGGTTATATCTTCTTTAGATTCAGATTTAGAAACTATATACTCTTTTAATGAAAAAATTTTATTAGCGTATTGAGGAGCATGAATTAATAATATCTGTTTATGTTGATTGGTCATAGTTAAGATAAGATCGGCCCATGATAGTAGTTCTTCAGACACCCTCATTGTTTTATGTTCATCTGAACCAAAATCTCTCATAATAATCTTAGCATTTTCTGAAGCTTCGCTTCCTTCTACTGCAGCTATTCCAGCAGATTTAACTTTAATATCTAAATTAGCATCCTTAGCTCTTTTTTCTAGAATTTTTGCTGCCATCGGACTTCTACAGGTGTTTCCAGTACATACAAATAAGATGTTCATATCATCTACTCCTTTTCTTTGCCTCAATTATGCATAAGATATACGATAAACATTAATAAAATCCCTACAACTACACCAAATTGTCCCGATAGTCGATTTAACCTGAGACTCTCTGGACCAACCTCTTTAATTACTAAATACCCCATAGCTCCACTTGCAACAGATAATCCAATCGATATCCAATTAGGAATCATTTCTCCAATTAAATTACTGATTATCGTACCAATTGGTATAAAAAATCCAGTAATTAATGGTAATAAAACGACCAAAAGATTTGATAAATTTCCTAAATATAAGGACGAAGCAACCCCTAATCCTTCGGGAATATTGTGTAAAGCTATGATCAATGCCACTCTAATACCGATCTCTTCTTTGGTTTCAAATCCGGCACCGATTGCTAGTCCTTCCGGAAGGTTATGTAATGCTATCGCCAATGTCATAAAGTACCCCATATTGCGATAATGGTATGATGAAGATGAAAATAACACTTTAGATAATAGCCAATCAAAAATTAACATGATAAAAATTCCTGTAATTAAACCAACAAGGGTGCCTTTAATACTTCCATATTCTAAAGATGCCGGTAATAAATCTATTAGGACGACCATACCCATCATTCCTGCAGATAAACCCAAATAGAATCCCAAAACTCTTGAATTAGGATGGCCAAACCAGATAACAATTAATCCTCCTATTCCTGTGGCTAAACCCGATAAAAGACTAATCCATAACAGCTGCCCCATAACTCACACTAGGAATTTGATACCGAAGACTAAAAGTATTATGCCACCAAAAACTTCACCGTAGTCTCCAGCCCAATCTCCAATTTTTCTTCCCAAGGATAATCCTAAGGCCGACATTACAAATCCGGCAAAACCAAATAGGAGGACAACAAACCATAAAACACTAACCGAAAATAACCCAAGGGTAAACCCAACTGATAAAGCATCGATGCTAACACTAAATGCTAGTAATAAAACACCTATTATTGAAGAATAACTAATAATCTGTTTTTCCTCTCCTATAATAGAACTCCAGATCATATTAGCACCTATAATGATTAAAATTATACCACCGGTCGAAGTTGCTATATTACCTATAAAATTCGTGAAATAATAACCTATGACAATTCCAATAAGCGGCATAAACACATGAAAAACACCTATTGTTATGCTTATTCTAGCAATTTGCTTCCAAGATAGTCTTTGTGTGCCAATTCCAATACCAAGAGAAAAAGCATCCATTCCTAATGCTATCCCCATCATCACAAATGTTATAATTTGAGCAAAATTTAGATTCCCCATACATTATACCTCCGTCCTCATCTATCCAAGATATGCGGAAAATTTCCAATTCATGCTTAGCTTTGTCCTAAATTTGAATAAATTTCTCACCAGCGGCTTTTTTTAATCGATTCATTATAGCTAGCCCGATTCCCTTTTCCTCAACAGCTTCCGCTAAAATATAATCAATCCCATTTAAGTCAAAAATTCTGAGAGCCTCATATAAATGTTCAGCCAAAGGATATAGATTATCTTTGGTTCCATAGGCTAATATCAAATCTGCCTCCTGAAAACTTTCTCGATGGTCATTAGTTGTTAAAATACCAACTTTTTTCCCTATAAGTGATTTTTCTTTAATAAGCGAGTTGATTTTTTTAATAATCTCCCGATCATCTCCTTTAACTATCCACATTTCACCTGTTGGAGCATAATGTCTGTATTTCATTCCAGGTGATCGAGGTTGTTCCTTCTGACCAACAATAGCTGGGTCTAACTTTACTTCACCTAAAACTTCTTGCAACTCTTCAATAGTAACGCCACCCGGTCTTAAAACCATTGGAACATCTCCAGTTAAATCAATCACTGTTGACTCAACACCAACACCTGTTGGCCCACCATCTACAATGCCATCAATCTTTCCATTTAGGTCATTAAAAACATGTTCAGCTGTTGTAGGACTTGGTTTTCCAGAACGATTGGCACTTGGTGCCGCAATTGGCAAATTAGCTGCTTCAATGATTGTTAAAGCTATTGGATGGTTTGGCATCCTGACAGCTACTGTATTTAATCCAGCCGTAACGAGTTCTGAAACCATTTCTTTCTTTTTGAAAATTATTGTCAACGGCCCAGGCCAAAAATGTTCAATTAACTTTCTACTATTCTCATCAATCTCCTCTACCAATAAAGCTAATTGCTCCATTGTAGCGATATGTACGATCAAGGGATTATCGCTTGGACGCCCCTTGGCAACAAAAATTTTGGCAACGGCTTTAGCATCTAAAGCATTAGCGCCTAAACCATAAACAGTTTCAGTAGGAAAAGCAATTATTTCTCCTTGACGCAATCTTTTAGCTATTTCAACAATATCAGGATGTTTTATATCTACTTGATGGGGTAATTTCCAAAACATAGTTGTAATTTCTGACATAACTTTTCCCCTACCTTTGTCTTCTTACATATATTTAATCACTTAATATCAATTAAACAAGAATTAATTAGCCAAGTCAAAATATTTGTTTGACATAAACACTAATATAGCTAGTTATCCACAGCTTATTAACATTCTGTTGATAAGCTGTGAAAAAATTGTTGATATTTCGATTTAGGTTATGGAATTAGCTAAATAACAACAAAAAGCTCGATTTCATATATCGAGCTTACCCATTAATCCATTTTGAATTCTGTTATTCTAATCAGATAATCGATTTTAAAAACTCCAGTAGCTTCATAAATAGTTCAAAAATAAAGAACTTGACTTCAACCTCTTCTGAAGACAAATCATCCACATTTTCCACATTGTCTACAGAAATCGCCTTGCCATCAACATTACCTCCCATTTCAACAGCATCAGCTGTTGACATATCCACAAAGCATAAGGGAGGAAATAACACACACCACCAATTTTGTCCTTCCCCTTTACCTAATGTAATTAGTAACGCTTCGTAATCCCCTGCTGGATATACTATCTGCCCATATAGTTTGGTAGGAAAAGGGAACTTACCTAGTTCAACTTTTATCCCCTCTGAATATCTAAAACCACTTTCTTTTACAGTTTCTTTAACTAATTGTTCTAGCTTTGGTAAGTGATCATTTATCACCAATCTAGCTTCATCAATACTCCCCATCGATTCTACCCAAAGATCAATATTTTCAACGACTACATCTCTAACTTTTCGTTTAATCCACTGATCCTCTGGAGAATCACTATTAGCTATAATTCGCAAACGAATAGCTTCGTCAGGAATGATTTCTGTCCTGTTTGCAACGGCTACCGCCATATCTTGTTTGCTAACGTCCCAACTCATTAATAAGATAAAAAATACAAAGCTCAAGTAGATTACTTTTTTCATATCCGTTTCCCCTCTCTTTTTCTCTATCCACAGTATGGACAGAAAAAAAAGAAGATAAACGTGAAAAAAAGACTTTTTTCTTATCTGAAATTTTAATACCACCCAATTGCAATTCGCGGTATATTTTGAAAATCAGGCAGTACTTTAACCTCTTTTGCACCTGATTGATAAAATAAATTTTTAATCATGTCTGACTGATTAACACCAATTTCAAAAGCAATAATTCCCGGAAGTTTTAAAATGCTTGAGCTTTGTTTGAGTATCTGACGGTAAAAGTTAAGTCCATCAATTCCACCGTCTAATGCTAGGGTTGGTTCAAAATCTCTAACCTCTGGCATTAGATCTAAAATGTCCTGACTAGGGATATATGGTGGATTAGATATGATTAAATCTACTTGAATCTGTTTTTTTATCAATGGCAATAATAAATCCCCATGGTGAAAAGTTATATTAGCATGTAGTTTAGCAGCATTGTCTGAAGCTACTTTAATCGCCTCTTTGGAAATATCCACTGTATGAACTTCCCATTCTTCTTTTTCTAAAGCCAAAGTGATAGCAATTGCTCCACTACCTGTGCCAATGTCTACAGCGGTAATTGGCTTTTCTCCCCACAATTTATTTGCTTCTTTAATTACAGTTTCAATTAGAAGTTCAGTTTCGGGTCTAGGAATCAAGACATTTGGCGTGACACGGAATGTTCGCCCATAAAAGTCTTGGGTTCCAATGATATATTGAAGTGGTTCATGCTGAATCCTTCTATATAACCACTCCTTTAATTGTTGATACTTATTTATAGATAGTATTATTTCCAAATTAAGAAAAAATTGACTTCTATCCCAATTATGAAGTGTACGGATCATTACTTCCGCTTCTAAGCTTGGATTATCTATTTTATTTTTTTCTAAAAATGAAGAAGCCCACGAATAGGCTTCCTTAATCGTCATTCTCATAATTATTACTCCATACCAGCATCTTTTAATAACTCTGTTTGAGCATGTATTTGAAGTGCAGAGATGATTTCGTCTAAATCACCATCAAGTATACTATCTAATTTATGCAAAGTAAGTCCAATTCGATGGTCTGTAACACGACTTTGAGGGAAATTATATGTTCTTATACGTTCACTGCGGTCCCCTGTTCCCACTTGACTCTTTCTTTCGCTAGCAAGCTTTGCCTGTTCTTCGGCCAATTGCTTTTCATAAATTCTAGCTCGCAATACTTTCATTGCCTTTTCTTTGTTCTTAATCTGAGATTTCTCATCCTGACATGAAACAACTATTCCTGTAGGAAGATGGGTTAAACGTACCGCTGACATAGTAGTGTTTACACTTTGTCCCCCAGGACCACTAGATGCAAAAGTATCAACCCTAATATCTTTTTCGTTTATCTCGACTTCGATTTCTTCTGCTTCAGGTAGCACAGCTACTGTAGCAGTAGATGTATGAATTCTCCCACCAGATTCTGTTGTCGGAACCCGTTGAACTCGATGAGCTCCACTTTCAAACTTCAACTTACTATAGGCACCTTTACCGTTAATCATGAAGATTACTTCTTTGAAACCACCTATACCCGTATGATTTGCATCAATGAGTTCTATTTTCCATCCTTGTCTTTCTGCATATCGAGTATACATCCGATAGAGGTCAGCAGCGAAAAGAGCTGCTTCATCTCCACCAGCCGCTCCACGAATTTCAACTATTACGTTTTTCTCATCATTTGGATCTTTTGGTAACAATAAAATTTTTAATTGCTCTTCCAGTTGTTCTTTCTTTTCGGATAATTCATCTATTTCCATTTTGACCATCTCACGCATTTCATCATCAAGCTTGTCAGCGAGCATGGATTTAGCATCTTGATATTCTTCGACAACTTTTTTATATTCTCGATAAGTTTGAACTGTTTCCTCTAGGTCTGATTGCTCCTTTGAATATTGTCTAAGCTTCTTAGGATCGCTAATTGTTTCTGGATCCATCAAGAGTTGGCTTAACTTATCATAGCGTTTTTCTAATTCTTGTAAGCGATCAAACACAATACTCACCTCCTAGTTCCTGTCAAAAATACAAGGGTGTGCATAACATTAAAATTATATACCAATATAAAGGTAAAGGTCAAAAATTTTTAAAAAATATACCCCTCTAGATTATTATTCTAAAGGGGTATATCAAGTAGTTACAAATTATTCGATTTTTACCTCATACGAAAATTTGTTCCGAAACGTTTGTCAAAATCACGAAAATCTCTATCATATCGATTAAGCGGTGTACCTTCTCTGATATTGTCTCCCATATCCCTTAAGCGTCCAAATAGATCGGCATCAGATGTAATTTTAATATCGTATTTAGTTGCAAATCTTCTCAATGCATTATACACCTGTTGCTCAACTGAATTCGCTTCATTTGTGGTGACCCTATCTTTAAGATCTAAGGCAACATAAGCATTTCCACCAGCGATCACAACGGTTGCATCATCTACACCTGGAACTTTAGCAGCAATTTCCGCCATTTTATCAGCATCGACGTTAGCAGTTGAAAAATTTCTAGTACGATAATCATAATCCCTAACGCCATACCTATTATCGTATTGATACCTATAATCGCGACGATTATAAAGGTTATCATTACGATAATCTTTATCATAAATGGTGTATGGTGCTATCCCATCTGGTGTAGTGTATCCTCTAGTTAGAGGACGACGTTCACCTACGTTACACGCGCTCAACACAATCACTAACAGACTGACCAAAAGCAATATCGTTATTTTTTTTGTACGCAAATGCGTCACCTCCTCAGGAATTATCTTTCCCTAGAGGAGGTGAAAAAATTTTGCTTATTTATTCCTTACCGGGAATTTCATGACAGTGTCTGCAACGGGCTTCATAACTTTCTGAAGCACCAACTTTAATAACCGGATCATTATAATTGGCAGGTTTGCCATCAATTAAACGCTGAGTTCTGGATGCTGGTCCACCACATTTGACACATATTGCTTGAAGTTTAGTCACGAATTCAGCTTTGGCTAATATGAGAGGCGATGGTCCAAAAGGTTTACCACGAAAGTCTAGGTCTAATCCTGCACATATCACTCGAATACCTTTATTAGCTAATTCATCACATACTTGCACTATCCCATGATCAAAAAATTGAATTTCATCAATAGCCACGACATTAGTATCTGGAAGTACTTTTTGTAAAATTTCATAAGAATTATGTACAGGCTCAGCTTCTGTTTGATTACCATTATGGGAAACCACAGCACTTTCACTATATCGATCATCTATAACTGGTTTAAATACTTGAACTTTTTGTTTAGCGTAATTGGCCCTTTTAATTCTCCTGATCAATTCTTCGCTTTTACCGGAAAACATGCTACCACAGATGAATTCAATCCATCCATCATGTTTATAATACATCATTTTAAAATTCTCTCCTCTTTCCCATTTCATAAGAGACAAAAAGGCAAGCCAAAGCTTGCCTTTTTAAAATTACTTAAGGTTATATTTCTTCTTAAATCTATCGACACGGCCACCTGCATCAACAAATTTTTGCTTACCTGTAAAGAATGGATGACATTCAGAACAAATCTCAACCCTTAAGTTCTCCTTTACAGAACCAGTTTCAAAAGAATTACCACACGCACAAGTTACCGTAGTTAGCTTATAATTAGGATGAATTCCTTCTTTCATATCTTTCACCTCTTTCTGCCCTGAATCATCTGCGAAACAGAGTTTTATCAACACAAAACGTATTATATCACGTTTTAATAATTTGTTTCAACTACAGTTTTTTGTAAAATCTTATCCTGTCATTTTTTTCTGCTTTTTACTTAATTCAGTTATTCTTTCCAATAACTCCTGATTAGTTTTGGTCTCTTTTAACAATTTTATGAACATTTCTGTAAAATCATTATGATCAGACAATAATTTTCTAATAGTCCATATTTTATCTATTTCCTGTTTTGTCAATAACAATTCTTCACGCCTTGTGCCAGATCTTTTAATATCAATCGCTGGAAAAATTCTTCTTTCGGCTAACCTACGATCTAGATGAAGTTCCATGTTTCCTGTTCCTTTAAACTCCTCATAAATAACATCATCCATCCGGGAACCTGTATCGATAAGAGCAGTTGCTAATATCGTTAAACTTCCACCTTCTTCAATATTTCGTGCCGCTCCAAAGAACCTCTTAGGTCGATGTAATGCTGCTGGATCAATCCCTCCCGAAAGCGTTCTTCCGCTTGGGGGAATTACCAGATTATATGCCCTTGCTAATCTAGTGATACTATCCAAAAGGATTATCACATCTTTTTTTGCTTCAACTAGTCTTTGAGCACGTTCTAAAACTAATTCTGCAACTTTAATATGATTTTCAGGTAATTCGTCAAAAGTTGAGCTGATTACTTCACCTTTTACAGATCTTTGCATATCTGTAACTTCTTCTGGTCGCTCATCAATAAGCAATATCAATAATTCAGCATCTGGAAAATTGGTACTAATTGAATTGGCTATTTCTTTAAGTAGTAATGTTTTTCCAGCCTTCGGTGGTGAAACGATTAGACCACGTTGTCCAAAGCCAACTGGTGCTAATAAATCGATTATCCTTGTTGCGATATTGGTTGGTGAGGTTTCTAAGACTAATTTTTTCTGAGGAAAAATAGGCGTTAGCGCCGGGAAATGTAGTCTCTCTGCGGCTAGTTCGGGATCTTGACCATTAACAGCTTCCACATGTAAAAGACCAAAATATCTTTCATTTTCTTTTGGAGGACGAGCCTTTCCTGACACTAGATCCCCTGTTCTTAGATCAAACCTGCGTATTTGGGAAGCAGATATATAAATATCTTCGTCACTTGGTAGATAGTTGATCGGTCGTAAAAAGCCGTATCCATCTGGAATAATATCCAATACCCCTTCCATGAACATTAAGCCAGCACTTTCTGCTTTCGCTTTTAAAATTGAAAATATGAGTTCCTTTTTTTTCATTTTGCCATAATAAGGTATTTCAAATTGCCTTGCCAACTGATAAAGCTCAGTTAACTTTTTATTCTCTAACGTTGCTATAGTTAAATCATCCATTACCTTGACACCTACTTTAATCTTTTTAAAAATTGCCATTAATCCATTCTAAGCTTTTCTTAGGATTTTTATTCAAAAAAATTCATTATACATGTTTGGTTATCACTATTTAATTAACAAATTAGGCTTCTTCTCCAAGCGATGAGTGCCATCAATTACCCTTACAGTCCCACTTTTTGCACGCATGACTATTGACTGAGTGGTTGCTTGTGTCCCATGAAAACGGACACCTTTTAACAATTCTCCATCTGTCACTCCCGTAGCAGCAAAAATAGCGTCTTCCCCTTTTACTAGATCATCCATTTTCAATACTTTATTAGGCTTAATCCCCATTTGCTCACAGCGTTTGATCTCTTCTTCGTTTTGTGGTAAAAGTTTGCCTTGAATTTCTCCACCCAAACATTTTAAAGCCACTGCAGCCAAAACGCCTTCTGGGGCACCACCAGAACCAAACAATATATCTACACCAGTATCTTCAAAAGCAGTATTAATAGCAGCAGCTACGTCACCATCACTTATCAACTTGATCCTAGCTCCAATTCTTCTAATCTCTTGAATCAATTTTTGATGGCGATCGCGATCTAAGACCACAGCAGTAACTTCTGAAATATCTTTATTTAGAGCTTCTGAAACAATTCGTAAATTTTCTTCAACACTGGCATTTATATCTATTTTGCCAGCAGCTTTTGGTCCAACTGCTATTTTTTCCATATACATATCCGGAGCGTGTAAGAGGTTACCTTTATCTGCAATTGCAACAACTGCTAAAGCATTCCATAATCCCCTCGCTACAATATTTGTTCCTTCTATAGGATCAACAGCTACATCAACTTCTGGACCAGTACCTGTGCCAAGTTTTTCGCCTATATAAAGCATCGGAGCTTCATCCATTTCTCCTTCCCCAATTACAACTGTCCCCCGCATTGGCACTGTATCAAAAACCTTCCTCATTGCTGAAGTTCCTGCATCATCCACTTCATTTTTCAAACCTTTACCCATCCATTTAGCAGCTGCTAAAGCGGCAGCTTCTGTTACACGCACTAGTTCGAGAGTTAGACTCCTCTCCATTTTAACACCCACCTTTACCCTTTATCTACTTAATTAATTTATTTCCCCAAATCGCGGCTCATTCCTCCTCGATTACTCTCCAAATCTTTGCACCTAAAGAGACTAGCTTTTCTTCTAAATTTTCGTATCCCCTATCGATGTGATGAATATCTCTAATTTCTGTTATCCCATCAGCTATAAGGGCAGCAGTCACTAAAGCTGCTCCTGCTCTTAGATCGGTAGCTTTGACCGTTGCACCTTGAAGTTCTGTTGGGCCATCAAAAATAGCAGTTCTACCTTCTACTTTTGCTGTTGCCCCCATTCTTCTTAGCTCATCAATATGTCTAAATCGCGATGAAAAAATTGTCTCCGTAATTACACTAGTACCTTTAGCTTTAGTCATTAATACACTAAAAGGTTGTTGCAAATCTGTTGGAAAGCCGGGATATGGAAGGGTCTTTACATCAACAGGTTTATAAAAGGATTGCCCCAAAACACGGATAGAATCTTCCTTTTCCTCTACTATAGCTCCTAGTTCCCTAAGTTTTGCGGTTAATGATTCCAAATGTTTGGGAATTACGTTGTCTACAGTAACATCCCCATCTGTTGCTGCCGCAATGATCATGTATGTTCCTGCTTCAATCCGGTCCGGAATAATTGAATGACGACATTCCTTCAATCTGTCTGTACCTTGAATTTTGATAATGTCTGTCCCCACTCCTGTAATCTTGACACCCATTGAATTAAGAAGAGTTGCTACATCAACAATTTCTGGTTCTTTTGCAGCATTTTCAATAATTGTTTGTCCTTTAGCTCTAGCAGCTGCTAACATGATATTAATGGTTGCACCTACACTTATTGTGTCTAAGTAGATTCGATTTCCTACCAAAGTCTTTGCCTTTAAATGGAGTGCTCCTGATTCATTTGTGACTTCCGCTCCAAGGGTTTTAAATCCTTTAACATGTTGATCAATTGGCCGAGAACCTAGGTTACATCCTCCTGGCAAGCCGATTTGCGCTTCTCCAAATTTCCCCAATAATGCACCCATCAAATAGTAAGATGCTCTTAGTTCCTTAACTCTTCCATTTAACATTGGTTTAGGTTCCATATTTTTGGGGTCAATAACCATGGTACCATCATGATGCTCTATCTCCGCGCCTAAGTATTGCAATATTTCAGCAAGCATATAAACGTCTTTTATATCAGGAAGATTCTCAATAACCACCTTCTCGTCAGATAAAATCGCTGCAGGAATTAAAGCAACTGCACTATTTTTAGCACCACTAATTGTGACTCTTCCTGACAGATGCTCCCCGCCCCTTATCATCAATTTTTCCAAAGATGAATCCTCCAATCTGCTAAAAAAGCACTCTCCATAGGAAAGTGCTTTTTAAATTTATGATTGAGTCTTTTCCCAATCAGCAAGGAATTTTTCAATGCCGATGTCAGTCAAAGGATGCTTTACCATTTGTTTAAGCACCTTATATGGAATAGTGGCAATATCAGAACCAACTTTAGCAGCTTTAGTTACATGTAAAGGGTTTCTGATACTTGCTGCTATTATTTCTGTCTCAATGCCGTGATAGGCAAAAATCTGATGAATCTCATCAATCAACGCAATTCCATCATGTCCAATATCATCTAATCTACCAACGAAAGGTGATACATATGTAGCTCCTGCTCTAGCAGCCATCAACGCTTGATTAGCTGAAAAAACAAGGGTTACATTAGTTTTGATTCCTTTCTTACTCAAGTAGGAAACTGCTTTTAGTCCTTCTAAAGTCATCGGGATTTTTATAACTATGTTATCGGATATCTTAACAAGCTCTTTTGCTTCCTCGATCATCTTCTCTGCTTCTAAGCCTATTACTTCAGCACTGATAGGACCATCAACAATTTCATCAATCTCTTTTATTACATCTTCTAGCTTTCTACCCTCTTTTGCAATAAGTGAAGGATTGGTAGTTACCCCAGATAGAATCCCCCATTTAGCTGCTTCACGTATTTCTTCAACATTGGCTGTATCAATAAAAAATTTCATTGCCAAGGCCTCCCTTAAGCTTTACCATTGCTTCCAAATAGACGAATCTTATCTCTTACAACTTCCTTGATCGCTTCACGAGCTGGTCCTAAATATTTTCTTGGGTCATAAACTTTGCTATCATTAGCAAAAATCTCTCTGATTTTTTCAGTCATTGCAATTTGATTTTCTGTATTTACATTGATTTTTCCAATTCCATAACTGATAGCTTTTTTAATCGTTTCATCTGGGATGCCTGAACCACCGTGTAGTACTAATGGAATATCGATTTCTTTACTTACAGCATCAATTATATCAAAACGAATCTTTGGTTCTCCTTTATATACACCATGTGCACTACCTACAGCAATTGCTAAAGCATCTACGTTTGTTTCTTTATAGAACTGGACAGCTTCAACTGGGTTCGCTAGAAGTGCATCTTCTTCTGCAACAGAAACATCATCTTCAGTTCCTCCAATGGTTCCTAATTCTCCTTCTACAGAAACCCCCATTGCATGTGCAGCTTCAACCACTTTTTTCGTTAACTTCACATTCTCTTCATATGAGTAGTGGGAACCATCAAACATAACTGAAGAAAATCCTGCACCGATTAGTTTCATAGCTACTTCAAAGCTACTTCCATGATCTAAATGTAACGCTATTGGAATATCAGCTTTTTCTGCTGCAGCTTTTGCCATTGCTACAGTATACTCCAATCCCATATATCTTAGCGCACCTTCACTAACTCCTAAGATAACAGGAGAATTTTCTTCTACTGCAGCCTCTACGATAGCTTGAGTAAATTCAAGATTATTCATATTAAATTGACCAACAGCATACTTACCTTCTTTTGCTTTTTTCAACATTTCTGTCATTGAAACTAATGGCATAAAAACAGTCTCCTTTCAAAACAGTTGATTATGTACGATCTTGATTAATCTCTAACCTATGGTCAGACATATTTAGTATTATAAATTATTAGTAAAACAATACAATACGATATCTGATTATATCAAATTTTTGTCATTATTTCATCTGCATTCTTTTCTCCGTTCGCCTTTTGCTGTTCTGAATCATTAAACAGAGCATCATAAACAGCCTGTCTAATATGGTCAATATCAAATGGCTTACTAAAATATGTAACGATGCCACATTGAATTGCTTCTTCAAGAAGATCCAATTCTCCGTAGGCAGTCATCATGATTATCTTCAAGTCATTTTTTATCTTTTTAATATGTTTTAAGATTTCCAGCCCGTCCATACCAGGAATCTTCATATCTAACAGTACAACATCTGGAGATTCTTTTCGAACGATTATGATAGCTTCTTTACCGTTAGCAGCTTGGAATGTTTGATATCCTTCTTTATTAAAAACTTCTGTTAATAGTAATCTAATCCCGTACTGATCGTCAACAATTAGAATTTTTTTATTTTTTATCGCTTCCTGAGACAACATTGACACCTCCTTCTATCATTTTTTGTCATTCTATGGTATTTGTTAAAAAAATGATTCGTCAAATAGGTTATTATTTCCTGCTTTTTTTTGGATATGTTTTGCAATTAAAAAAGCTGTCGACAAGTTAATAGTCAACAGCTGAAGTTATTATTTTATTCACCCTGCTTTAATTGCAGTGCCGCCTTAACAAAATTCTTAAATAACGGTTGTGGACGATTTGGTCTAGATGTAAATTCAGGATGGAATTGGGTCGCAACAAACCATGGATGGTTTGGAACTTCTACAATTTCAACCAGTTTACCATCTGGAGAAACTCCAGATATTTTTAATCCAGAATTTTGTAATTGTTCACGATACTCATTATTAAACTCATAACGATGACGATGACGTTCATATATTAAGTCTGCCTGATAATTTTCTTTGGCTTTTGTACCTTCTTCAAGTTTACATGGATAGACCCCAAGACGCATAGTTCCACCAAGGTCTTCGATATCTTTTTGTTCAGGTAAGATGTCAATTACTGGATGTTCTGTCTTAAGATCAAACTCTGAACTGTTAGCATTTTTCAGTCCCACTACATTTCTAGCGAATTCAATAACAGCTAGTTGCATTCCCAAACAGATTCCTAAGAAAGGCTTTTTATTCTCACGCGCGTATTTAATCGCTGTTATTTTACCTTCAATACCCCGATCACCAAAGCCACCTGGAACTAAAACTCCATCTACATCATCTAATAATTGGTCAACATTTTCTTTTGTAACCTCTTCGGCGTCTACCCATTTAATTTCTACTTCAGAATCATTAGCAAATCCTGCATGATATAGAGCTTCTGCTACGCTTAAATAGGCATCATGCAATGAAACATATTTTCCAACAATCGCAATTCTTGTATTATATTTAAGATTTTTAATTTTGTTAACAAGTTGAGTCCATTCAGTCATATCTGCTTTTGGAGCAGCTAGTTTTAGGTGTCTCACTACATATTCATCTAAACCTTGCTCTTGCAACATTAAAGGAACATCATACAATGTATCTGCATCTAATGCTTCAATTACTGCATCTTTCTCGATATCACAGAATAACGCAATTTTACTCTTAATATCTTCTGATAATGAATATTCTGTACGACATACTATCACGTTTGGTTGAATACCGATGCTACGTAATTCCTTTACACTGTGTTGGGTAGGCTTTGTTTTCAATTCCCCAGATGCCGCAATATAAGGAATTAATGTTACATGGATATACATGATATTTTCGCGCCCGACATCATTTTTCAATTGACGTATTGCCTCAAGAAAAGGCAAGCTTTCAATATCTCCTACTGTTCCACCGATCTCAGTTATCACAACATCTGCATTTGTTTCCTTCGCTGCTCTATATATCCGATCTTTTATCTCATTTGTTATGTGCGGTATTACTTGTACCGTTCCTCCTAGATACTCGCCACGTCTTTCTTTAGTTATTACTGAAGAATAAATTTTCCCAGCAGTAACATTGTTGTTCTTACTTAGGTTAATATCAATAAAACGTTCATAATGACCTAAATCCAAATCAGTCTCTGCACCATCGTCTGTAACGAAGACTTCTCCATGTTGGTAGGGACTCATTGTTCCTGGGTCGACGTTTATATAAGGATCAAACTTTTGAATTGTAACTTTTAGACCTCGATTTTTTAGCAACCTCCCTAAGGAAGCGGCTGTAATACCTTTACCTAATGACGATACTACTCCTCCTGTAACAAATATGTACTTTGTCAACTGTCATTCCCCCTCTTTTGCTCGTTATAAAGTCTGTAATGTCACTGCTTAATGCTAATAATTTTCCCTTAAAAACAAAAAAACAAAAGTGACTCCCCAAAAAAAGGGGCACTTTTGTTTTATTTAACAATATTTTAACGTTCATAAATCTAAAGCCCATACAGTAGTTTACAAGCAAGTAATGCTAATGTCAAGATTTATCTTAAATATCTTCCTCTTGATCTTCGATATCACTTTCTTCAAAATCTTCATCTAAATCTTCATCATAATAATCAACTTCTTCAACATCTTCGTCAACGAATGGTTCTTCAGCTTCAACAACTGTGGTTTCTTCATCATCTAATACTAAATCATCCAAATCATCAGTATCATCATCACGGACAAAGTGGATTGCTTCTGCTTTATCTAGAGGATACCAACTCTTTAATCCCCACTCATTATCTCCTAAATGAACAAATCTACCATCAATATTGATTTCTGTATATAATTGTGACAGTTTATCTAGCATTTCTTCTTGGTCTATGCCCTTGATTTCTGAAATTTCTTTCGCTAGATCATTAAAGTAAAAAGTTTTTCTAGTTTGCTTAAGAATTTCATAAGCAATATCAATGGAAGGTAATTCACTAACTCTTTTGTCATCAAATACGTAGTTAATTTTGCTCATGTTTAGACACACCTTTCTCTATGCGCTCAGAAAGAATAATCATATTATATATAACAATTGAACACTATACAATAATGCTGTGAAATGCATTAATCTGTTTTTTCTAGCAATGAATATTTTAACGAAATTTTTACAGATGTCAAATGAAACATTACGAAGTGATTATATCATCAAAAATTCTACCCGCTATCTGTGTCGGAGCTAATTCCTTTTTGAGCATAGCTTCTTTCAGTGAGGTATAATCATTGGTCTTGGTGTATTTATTCACCTTATCTTGAAATATATCATGGAGAATTAGAAATAATTCTCTCTCTGCATTTTGGTACCGTTTTTTTTCTAAGATCCCGGTCTTTCTGATGTGTTCTAAATGTGCTAATATCTTCTTCCACAATAAATCAATACCCTTTTTCTCGATGCTTATTGTTTTGATAATCGGTGGTTTCCATCCATAATTTTGTTTTGAAGTATCAATTAACATTTTGAGTTCATTTAATAATTTTTCCGTTCCTAATAAATCACTTTTATTTATCACAAAAATATCTGCTATTTCCATAATACCAGCTTTAAAAGCTTGAACACTATCACCTGAACCCGGATTGAGAACAACAGTTATCGAGTCTGCAATATTTATAATATCTAATTCGGATTGACCAACACCAACGGTTTCAACGATGATTATATCTTTCCCCATCGCATCTAATATCTTGATAGTTTCATTTGTTGCCCTCGATAATCCACCTAGCGTACCCCTATTACCCATACTTCTGATGAAAACTTCAGGGTCATTAGCATGTCTTTGCATTCTGACCCGATCTCCCAAGAGAGCTCCACCAGAAAAAGGGCTACTTGGGTCAACTGCTATCACACCAACAGATAAGCCATTTTTCCGAATTTCTTGGATTAAACCATCGACTAATGTACTTTTACCTGCCCCTGGTGATCCCGTAATTCCAATAACCTTTGCTTTTCCGGTATGTTGATAGATAAGATTGAGCAATTGATTCTTTTCTCGTGAATTATTTTCAACAATCGAGATCGCTTTAGCAGCACTTCTCTTATCTCCTTGAAGCAGCTTTTTTACTAGAATTTCCAAGGTTAACACCCACATTCGCTTAATAATTGGCTTCTAGCTGTAGGTCATTATATACTCCCTAATTCTGATTATTTTCTGTAATTTGATCGGTATCTTTTTTGGAAGCAATTTCTTGGTTGGTAACCTTTAATTGCTCAAGTTCTTCCTTTAACTTTGCCTTTTCCTTTTCTAGGGCTTTAATCTTCTTAATCATTTTAATTTGGTTCATTGATGAAATAATTACCATGAAAATTGCGCCAACTAAAATCGAAAATATTATTACGAAAATCAATTTAATTTCAGCTTCATAAAAGAAAAAATCAATTGTCACTGGTTGAATATTCATTACTGCAAATGTCACGATTAAAAGCGTAAAAATTAGTAAAAAAATTACCCTCGCTTGCATATTATCACATCCTTCAATATTTATTTCTCCATTAATAAAATTTATCCTTTTTTTCTATATTTAAGTTATAACAAAAATGTTACGCACTTTTGGGAGTAAAAAAACACGACCATCAAGTCGTTTTGACTCTCAAGCCGTGTTTTAGTCATTTATCTTTGATATTTTAGAAAAATAACTTATAAATTTGGAAACCTAGATATACACCAAATACTCCCATAACTCCGGATAACGCTGGTGGAGCTGGAATTGGTAATCTTAATAAACCGAATAGAAATCCTACGATTCCTCCGCTTAATGTTGCCATTATAATATCTTTCATTTCTTTTCACCCTCTATTCTAAGTAGTCAATTTCTAGCTGATATCTTCCTATAAATTGGTTATTAGCTTTCATCTCGTATTCCAAGAGAATTTCCCCACCTGTAGTAGCCTTATTTTGAAAAGATAGTTTTTGTGTATAAACTTCTATTTCCATCTTCCCGTAGGGACTACGGTAATGGCTCCTATGTTGATAACCCTCCCGGAATACTTGATTCATGGTAATATCACCTTGTCGAATAATCGATAACTCTAATGGTAACCCAAACTTATTCCATTTTACAATAGTCCAAGTTTTACCAAATTGTTGTTCAGAGTTTTCTTGATATCTTAGATAATATGCAGAGTTTTTTTCGAATATAGTTCCCGTATATTTTTCGTTTATAGTCTCTTTTTCCCCATTATCATAGACGATCTTTGATTTAATCCTAATATTTACTTTTGTAGACATATTATTCACTCCGATAATGGAAAAGCAAAGCCTAATAACATTTCTCTTATTAACTTTGAAGCTAAAATGGCTGTTTGATCTGCAGAATCATATATTGGAGCGACCTCTACAATATCTGCCCCCACAATATTAAGTTTTGCCTTAGAGATCTCCTGAATTGTAGCCAGCATTTCCTTAGATGTGATTCCACCAGATTCAAGGGTACCTGTACCAGGTGCGAAGGCAGGATCGTGTACATCAATATCAATGGTGATGTATATCGGCCGCCCTTTTACATCCGGTAAAACCTTTTTAACAGGCTCTAAAACCTCAAAGGGATAAAAATTAATATTTTCCTTTGCAAATTCAAATTCTTCCTTTAAACCTGAACGTATCCCAAATTGGTATACATTCTTGCCACCTATTAATTCAACCACTTTACGAATCGGTGTAGCATGTGATAATGGTTCACCCTCATAGTCTGTTCTAAGGTCTGCATGGGCATCAAAATGAAATACGACTAAATCAGGATATTTTTTGTACATTTCACGTATAATTGGCCAAGTTACAAGATGTTCTCCACCAAGACCAAATGGAAATTTCCCATCCTTTAAAATTTTCCCCACAAATTCGCTAATCATTTTAATGCTTTTTTCCGGATTACCAAAAGGTAGTGGAATATCTCCTGCATCAAAATATTTTACTTCTTTTAGCTCCCGATCTAAATACGGGCTATACTCTTCAAGACCAATGGATACCTCTCTAATTCTCTTGGGGCCAAATCTAGACCCTGGACGATAGCTTACTGTGAAATCCATTGGCATACCATAAATGACGACTTGGGCATCATCATAATTAGGATGGGATGCGATAAATACATTACCAGAATAAGCTTCATCAAATCTCATATGACTACTCCTTAGTTAAGTCCTCAACAAACTTCGGAAGACTAAATACTGCTTTATGAATTTGTTTTGAATAGTACTTAGTATCTAAATCTTTGATGTTTTTGTCTTCTACTTTTAGTGGATCATATTTTTTGGATCCCATTGTAAAGCTCCATAATCCACTTGGATAAGTTGGAATGCTTACAGTATATAGACGGGTAATTGGAAAGATTGAGCTTATATCTTTAAATACTCTTCTTATTAGGTCCTTGTTGAACCATGGTGATTCAGTTTGAGCAACAAGGATACCATCTTCTTTCAGAGAATCAAAAATCCCTTGATAAAACCCTTTCTCAAACAACCCTACTGCAGGTCCAACAGGTTCAGTAGAATCAACCATGATTACATCAAATTCATTCTTATGATCATGGATATACTGAATGCCATCAACAACCTTTACATCAACCCTTGGGTCATCCAATGCTCCAGCAATTTCTGGTAAATATTTTTTGCTCATTTCAATAACTCGATCATCAATTTCTGCTAGAATAGCTTTTTCTACACTAGGATGTTTGATGATTTCACGAATAGCTCCTCCATCACCACCACCTACTACTAATACTTTTTTAGGATTAGGATGGGTGTTTAATGCAACGTGAGTAATCATCTCATGATAAACAAATTCATCCTCAATTGTAGTCATTACCATTCCATCAAGAACGAGCATCCGTCCAAATTGATTGGTATCGATGATATCTAATTGTTGAAAGTTGGTTTTTTCGGAATGTAATGTGCGAGAAATTTTTGTAGTAATTCCATGGTTTGGTGTTTGTTTTTCTGTATACCATAATTCCATAACTAATCATCTCACTTCCTATAATCTTCGTTGATTAATTATTCATTTCTCTTAGATTGCCCGATTTTCCCCGATTTCACATCAGTCGTTATATATTTTTATCTATTTTTGTGATCTCTATCATTACATGCCCTAACGTCAACAAATTGTATTATATAAAAAGTTTATTAAAATGCAAGGAAAATTTATTGAACTAACTAGTATAATCAACTTTTTTTTAACCAATAATGGTGTAAAAAAAGGGTTCTTTACTTAGAGAGGAGGTAGACATAAGTGAATAAATATCAAGATAATTATCAGGAATTAAATAATCTGGCATTATATCGTTTCTTAAAAATGATTAAGAGATTTATTATTGTATCTCTTATTCTATTCTTTATTTCTAGTAGCGCTTTATTGTTTTTGTTCATTTACTTACAGTCCCAACCATTACCAAAAACTACAATAGAGCAAACTACTTTCATCTATTCCATGGACGGTCAGGTTATTGATGATTTATATTCAGGAGAAAATCGTGTCTACGTACCTCTTTCTAAGATTCCTAAATCACTCATTGAAGCAACCATTGCAATTGAAGATAGAAAGTTTTATCGCCATCTCGGAATTGATTTTGTAAGAATTGGTGGCGCATTAATTCAAGATGTTAAACATCGTTCCAAAGTTCAAGGGGCTAGCACCATCACTCAACAATTAGCTAGAAATCTCTATTTATATCTTGATAAGACCTGGGAAAGAAAAATCAATGAAGCCCTTTTAGCGATCCAGTTAGAGTTACAGTATAGTAAAGATGAAATTTTGGAAATGTATTTAAACCAGATTTATTATGGACATTCAGCAAACGGTGTGCAGTTAGCTGCAAAGACCTATTTTGATAAGGATGTTTCTGAACTTAATCTAGCAGAAAGCGCCATGATAGCAGGAATCCCCAAAGGACCCGGTTATTATTCACCATTTATTAATCTAAAGAAAGCCAAAGAAAGACAAAAACAAGTTTTACAGGCCATGGTATCAGAAGGATATATTACCCAACAAGAAGCAAACGAAGCATACCAAGAAAAATTAGTTTTTAAAAATCCCAATAAGAAAAATTATCCTACCATTGCTCCCTATTTTCGTGATTTTATAGTTTCAACTTTAAAAACCAAATACGGATTTACTGAAGAACAAATTTTTCAAGGAGGCCTAAAAGTATATACAACCCTTGATTCAGAAATCCAAAAATATGCTGAAGAAATAATAACTAACTATCTTGATGAAAACAACTCTTTACAAGTAGCATTAATCAGTATTGAACCTAGTACGGGATTTATTAAAGCTATGGTTGGTGGTAGGGACTACTCAAAGAGTCAATATAATCGGGTTTTTGCATCCAGACAACCTGGCTCTTCTTTTAAACCAATTTTATATCTAGCTGCTCTAGAAAACGGATTCACTCCTGTTACTAGATTGAAGAGCGAACCAACTATTTTTACTTTTGGTAATAACCAAACATACCAACCATCTAATTTTGGCGATAATTATCCTAATAGAGAAATTGATCTCAGATATGCTTTAGCACACTCGGATAATATCTACGCTGTAAAAACACATATGAAAATTGGGATGGATAAGCTTGTAGATATGAGTAATAAATTAGGTATTGATAAGGAATTAAAACCATATCCTTCTCTGGCTTTAGGCAGTCAAGAGGTTACTCCTTTTGATATGACTAAAGCCTATGCGACAATTGCTAATCAGGGTAAAAGGGTGGAGCCGATAGCTATAACAAAAATAGTAGATAGTAGTGGTAATGTTTTATATGAAAGAAAAGCAACCTCAGGGGTTCAAGTAGTTTCCGAAGCTTCTACGTTTATCCTCACCCATTTAATGGAGGGGGTATTTGAGCAAGGTGGAACAGGATTTAATGTGTCTGATAGATTAAAACGTCCAATAGCTGGAAAAACTGGGACTACTGATTTTGATTCTTGGTTAATTGGCTACACCCCACAGCTTGTTACAACACTTTGGACAGGGTATGATGATAACCAGCCATTGAAAGATAGTGATGCATATATTACTAAATATATTTGGGCGGACTTTATGGAAAAGGCCCATAAATCCTTACCACCTCAGTTATTTGTAGTTCCCGACGGAATTACCAGCTTATATATTTGTCCAGAAACAGGAAAAATCGCTACTGAAAATTGCCCAAACCCACGATTGGAATTTTTTATCGAAGGTACAGAACCGACTGAATATAGTGATTATCATCAAGCTGAAGATAGTCCTGAATCTAGCAAAGAACCGAGTGAAGATCCTTCTTTTTGGAACCGTATAAGATATTGGTGGAGTAACTAAAAACTTGGCATCTAAGCCAAGTTTTTAGTCATTCTAAGAACAATAATATTTTAAAATTTAGAGACTATAATTGTTGGGGCAATAATTGTTTATTATACGCTTTTATAATATCGCTTCTGGTTAATATTCCTAATAATTTTTTTGGATCTTCTTTAGAAACAACTGGTAAGTGGCCCAAATCATATTTACTTAACTTACGAAAAACATCATCAAGTGTTTCTTCTGGAAAAGTAACGACAAGTTTACTAGTCATCAATTCTGATACTAGTCTTTCCATGATCCCTTCAACCGGTGCTTCCCGCACATCCTGTAAGGTTATGATTCCTACTAGCTGATCTTTATCATTCAACACTGGAAAGCCATTATGTTTACTGTGATGCATCATTTCAATGACTTTCCTCACTTTATTGTCCTTTCGGCAAATTTCTACCGGAGTTGTCATTACATCTGCTACTTTTATTCGTTTCATTATATTGACATCTTTACCTGCTTTAAGATTAATTCCTCTACGCAATAATTTGATAGTATAGATCGTGCCCTTACTCAAATAAGAAGAGAGTAAAGTACTAAACACAATCGCGATCATTAACGGAAGAATAATGCGATAATCACGGGTCATCTCAAAAATCATGATCACAGATGTAATTGGGGCCTGAGTAGTACCTGCAACAACGGCTCCCATTCCGACAATTGCATATGCTCCTGGGTTACCTACAAATTCTGGAAATAAAACTTGCATGATTAAGCCAAAGGCTCCGCCAAGAGTTGCTCCAATAAAGAGGGAAGGAGCAAAAACACCACCAGAATGTCCCGATCCTAATGTAAGTGATGTAGCAAAAATCTTAATGAAAACAAGTGCTATTAACGTGCCTAGAAGCAATTCACCTTTGAATGTAGCTTCGATCGTTTCGTAACCTACACCCAATATTTGTGGAAATTTAAGCCCAATCAAACCAATAATTAAACCACCAAATACTGGCTTTAACCATTCAGGAATAACATTCCATCCATCAAACAGATCTTCAGATTTATAAAGTGTTTTTACAAATAAAGTTCCAATAATTGCCGCAAACGTACCTAGTAAAGCATATAACATAAGTTCAAATGGATGATTCAATGAATAAGGTTGAACAATAAATGCTGGTGCATCTCCCACGAAGATCTGAGCGATGACTGAAGCTGTTACAGATGAAACTACTATTAAACTGAAAGCATTTGCGGAAAAGCTTCCTAAAATTATTTCTAGTGCAAAGAAAACACCGGCAATTGGTGCATTAAAAGTTGCTGATATACCAGCGGCAGCACCACAAGCCACACATGTTTTGATTTTTTTAGCATTCATTTTGAAAAATTGACCAATAACTGAACCGATCCCTGAGCCCATCTGTACGATTGGACCTTCCCGCCCAACAGATGCTCCGGCACCGATTGATGAAGCTGAAGCAAGTGCCTTAACAAAGATCACCCGCATTCTCATCCGACCATTTTTTAATGCCACTGCAGCCATTACTTCAGGTACACCATGTCCTTTCGCTTCCCGGGCAAAGAAGTAGGTTAATGGCCCGACTACAAAACCAGCTAAAGCTGGTACGGTAATTAACCACCAGTTACCTGGTAAAAAACCAAATAAAAAATTTCCTATTCCGGAAAATCCACTTCCAGCGAAGCTTATCATATTACGAAAGAGAACCGCAAACAGTCCGGCTAAAATACCGATAATAATCGAAATTAAAATTGAAAACCAAGTACTCTTTACATTAAATTTACTTTTTAAATTAGTTAATAAAGACATATCACCTTCAATGTTATCCATGATTCTGTCTCCCCTTTTTAGCATTTCCTTTAAAATTATATGAAATAGTTAGTATTCAATCAAGATAATTGCATATTGTCATTAGCTAAAAGTCTTTAAAAAAAGACTACAGACATATATAATATTAGTACGCTCTATAAAACAAGGAGGTAAGAGGTTATGTTTTTCTTTGGCACAAACCCCATATTAGAGCTTCTAATATTTGCAGCATTTGGCTTAAGTATTTGGGCACAGTTTAAAGTTAAGGGTAATTTTAGGAAATGGTCCCAAGTTGCTGCTTCTTCTGGTATAACAGGTGCTCAAGTTGCTAGACATTTACTTAATCAAAATGGATTATACGATGTAGATGTAGAACCTGTTAGGGGCACATTAAGTGATCACTATGATCCGGTTAATCGCGCTGTTAGATTATCTGAAGACGTATACTATGGTAATTCTATTGCATCGATAGCGATTGCCTCCCATGAGGTTGGTCATGCTATCCAGCATAAGGAAGCATACAGCATGTTGGTGCTTAGACATAAGTTTTTCCCAATCCTTAACTTCACTTCAGGAATCGCACCAATATTACTCATAGCTGGATTTTTGTTCAGAGCTGCTAATCTTATCGGATTGGGGATTATCTTCTTTGCAACTGTTGTTATCTTTCATCTGATTACACTTCCAGTTGAATTTAATGCTTCAAGTCGTGCAAGGAATTTAATCGTAGCTGAAGGATTTATCCGAAATGAAGAAGAAAAGGGAATTGGTAAGGTCTTAAATGCTGCTGCTTTGACTTATGTAGCTGCTGCTTTGATAGCTGCACTAGAATTACTAAGATATATTTTAATTTTTGTTGGAATGAATAGTGATGATTAAAATCAAAAGGGGCTATTGCTAAGCATCGGCCCCTTTAACATTTGATTTTACTGATAATATTTACCCTGCCAAGAATTTCTACGCTCTAATTCCCAATCAATTCCATTCAACACTTCCCATTTCTTCAAAGTCCAACGTGGTTCAACTAATAAATCAGGTGGACCATCACCTGTTAAACGATGAATAACCATCTCTGGTGGAAGAATTTCTAGTATATCCACCACTAATTTTATATATGTGTCCTTATCCATAAACGTCAATTTGCCATCTTGATATAATTTCATCAATGGTGTTTTCTTTAAAAGATGTAACATATGGATCTTTATTCCCTGAATGGGCAATTTAGCAACAGCCTTAGCCGTCTCCATCATTTCCTCTAAGCTTTCACCCGGCAAGTTAACGATTATATGAACTACAACATTGATATTTCTTTCCCTTAACTTTCTTACACCTTCTAAAAATATTTGATAATCATGTGCTCGATTGATTAGTACTTGTGTATGTTCATGAATTGTTTGAAGTCCTAACTCAACCCATAAGGTTGTTTTCTTGTTAATCTGTTCCAATACATCAAGTACATCATCTGGCAAACAATCAGGTCGCGTAGCAATAGATAATCCTACAACGCCTTCTTCCTCTAGTATGGATTCATACATCTCCTTAAGCTCTTTTGCAGGCGCATAAGTATTTGAAAATGCTTGGAAATAACCGATATATTTTGCATTGGGCCATTTTTGATGCATTTTATCGCGTACTTCCCTAAACTGTTGCTTTAATTCTAATCTACGATCCCCTGCAAAATCTCCTGAACCCCTTGAGCTACAAAAAATACATCCACCAATGGCAACTGTTCCATCACGATTTGGACAAGTTAAGCCGGCATCCAATGACACCTTAAATACCTTTTCACCAAATAATTCACGATAATAATGATTCAATGTATGATAACGCTTATTGCCCCACAATCTTGGTACTAGTTGATTTTTCACCATCATACTTCCTTCCACACTTGTCTTCCCATCTTGATCAAGAATATACTAATTATTTTAACACATCATAAATTTTAAATAAAAAAAACCCCTTCTGCTCAGAAGGGATAAGGGGAAGGGCATATACGATATTCTTGCAACCAGCCAATATTGTGGGAACATCGATTTGGCTACTACATATTTGACACCTTAAATATATTAGATTTCTGGTCGTTTAACAACAAAGTTCACAATTATGACTTCATTTGTTCACTATTCTGACAAAATCTAAAATCAGCCTGTAGTGGTCAACTTTTATAATCCAAAAATTAAAATAAATATATTTTGGATCGAATAAAAGATTAAAGGTCTGATGGTATTGAAAATCGGACTAAAAATATAATCTCCTAAAGGCGTAATAACCAACAATAAAAAGATAAATACACCATATTGCTCCCATTCTACCAACTTGATCCTAAATTGCTGTGGTGCTAAATCCTCTAGTACCTTATACCCATCCAAAGGTGGGATCGGCAACAAATTAAAGATAAATAATACGATATTTAGCGAAATTATAACATTGAATGATTTACTGATATATAAGAAGTTATCCTCACTCATATATGTAAAGATACCATATCTATACAATCCATACCAAAAACCCATGGTAATAATTGCTAATAACAAGTTGCTCAACGGTCCAGCTAGAGATACTAAAACCCTGGCCAATCTTTTGTTTCTAAAAACAAAATAGTTAACTGGAACCGGTTTTGCCCAACCAAAACCTGCGATAAAGATCATTAGTGTTCCCAATAGGTCAAGATGAGCTGCCGGATTTAATGTTAATCTTCCTTGATCTTTGGCAGTATTGTCCCCGAATTTATAGGCAACAAAAGCATGACTGAACTCATGTACAGTGAGAGCCAGAAGTAATGCTATTATTACACTTGGAAGCATTTCAATTGGAAAAGCTAAAAATTTTTCTAATGATTGCATATTGTCACCATCCTTTCCCAACAATTATAGCTTAATTTTCTAACTAGGTAAAAATATATAACGATATAAAAGTTCAATAAAAATACATCTTTTTCTCCTTGCTTGGTTATAGGTATTCGTATATTCTATCTAGTGTATTTAGTTTGGATATCAAAAAAGGGATGAACATACATGAAAATACCTATCGGTTCACGTATCTTAAAATCTGGGATTGCCGTAACTATTGCTTTATTTACCTCACAATTTTTCGGTATTGATTCCAATTTTGCAGGGGTTGTAGCACTAATTGGAGTAAAGCAAACTACCAAGAAATCAATCGATTATGGTGTTACATTATTATTAGGGAGTATCTTATCAATTTTCATCGGAATATTAGTGGGATTTAATATTGGTACCGGCCCTTTGGCCTTCGGAATTGCTACAATAATTGCTATTGCAGCTATCGTTACCCTTAACTTAACGGAAGGATTAATCTTAGCCGTAGTAGTAATGTATCATGTACTTGCTGCTATATCCACCACCTTAGATACTATTTGGATTTTTTCTATAAAAGAGCTGATTTATGTTTTAATTGGTATTGCTATTAGTGTAATTATTAACGCTATTGCACCACAAAAGTATGAACATCAATTAGAAGAAAATATAAAGTACCATTATAAATTGTTTAGTAAACATCTTTATGAAATCGCTGAAGCAATTACAAATCCTTCTAGCTCTAAAACCCCAAATAAGAATAACATTCTGAACCATCGAATTATGCTGAAACAGATGCTTAATCAAGCAGAGATAGGTAGAGAAAATTGTCTCCATTCACTTTCAAAGGATAAATATGAACTTTATATATACAAATTGAAATCACTTCAGAAATTGTTGGCCCTGCTTACAGATATTTCTTCGGAAACTGATCGTTTATCAGATAGTTATATTTACTCAGAAAAGGTTGCTAAGATGTTTAAAATTCTGGCCAAAATACAACTGAACCCTGAAACAACCACTTCATCATCTTATAAAAGAGTGTTTAATTCTATCGATGATCTTAACAAATATTTTCAAGATTCTCCATTACCGGAAACGAGACGAGAATTTGAAGATCGCTCCTTGCTTTATCATTTATTTTTATATGTCAATGATTATTTGGAACTGTTATTTTTACTTAAAAAAACTGACAAAATCAATATTATGTAATTATATATTGGAGACTTATAATAAGGTCTCTTTTTTTATTTTTTCCAAAAAATCTATCACCTTTTACATTTTTCAAAAATATATTGGTATGGAAGCCTATGTTTGAGAGGTGAATTGATGGCTATAATTAAGACAAAACCTGAACATGTCCAAATGCTAGCTAGATTAATGAGGGCAGAAGCCGAGGGTGAAGGAAAATTAGGAATGCTCATGGTTGGAAATGTAGCAATAAATAGAGTTATTGCCAACTGTTTGGACTTTAAAGGAATTCGTGATATCCCAAGAATGATCTATCAATCTCCAGGTGGATTTGAAGCAGTACAAAAATCTTATTTCTATCAAAGACCCCGTTCTGTTGAAGTAAGATTAGCTAAGCAAGTACTTAAAGGTTGGAAGTATCACCCAGCCAGTTATTCATTATGGTTTTTTAAACCAGCTGGATCTTGCCCTCCAACATGGTTTAATCAACCAAATTCAGGGCGCTATAAATCACATTGTTTCTTTAAGCCCTACTACAAAAATTGTCCTCAAATTTTCTGGTAAAAAGGAGTGAATCTATGTGAATCAAAAAATGTATCCATACGAAGATGAATATTACGATATGTTTTATTACCCACCTTATTATTATCAACATCCAGAAGCACCTACAGAGCCACAACCAACGCAACCAACAATGCCAACCCCTACACAACCTGATAGAGGTATAGATGTTCCCGGTCTTTTACCGATAGAACAATCTTACATTGAAAATATTTTACGACTCAACTTAGGGAAAATTGGAACATTTTATATGACCTATGAGGGTAATAAAGATTGGAATGCCAAAATTTTTAAAGGAAAAATTGAGGCAGCAGGTAGAGATCATATCATTATTAGTGATCCTAATACTGGTAAAAGATATCTATTATTAATGGTCAATTTAGATTATGTAACATTTGATGAAGAACTTAATTATATCCCCCCAAGAAAACCTTAAGGATGATGAATGAAGGGCTTCTGTTTTTAATATTTCTCGAAGCCCTTTCTTATTATCTTTTATATTATAACACCGGCTGCTTCTGAGCCAATTTCTTGAATTTTATTATTTTCTCCTACAAATACTACCTTTGGAACGTGCTCCTTGGCTTCTTTTTGGTCCATTAAACCATAGGCAATAATTATTATTACATCACCAGGTTGTGCTAATCTTGCTGCAGCACCATTTAAACAAATGGTTCCGCTACCCCTTTCTCCTTTGATAACATAAGTTTCAAGTCTTGCTCCGTTATTATTATTAACCACTTGGACTTTTTGATTTGGTAATATTCCAGCTGCTTCTAGCAGTGTTTCATCTATAGTTATACTACCGACATAATTAAGATTAGCTTCAGTTACTACTGCTCTATGAATCTTCCCTGTCATCATCTCTATTAACATGTTACTTTCCCTCCGCCATAATATTATCAATTAATCTCGTTTTACCAAATCTAACAGCTAAAGCAATCAATACCTTATTATTTATTTCGCTGACGTCAGTAAGTGTTTCAATATCAACTATTGAAACGTAATCAATGTCTGCCAATGGCTTTTCTTTAATCATCTTTATTATCGCTTTTTTTATCTTTAAAGCGTCTTTTTCTCCATTTTGAATCATTTCTTTAGCCATAAACAATGATTGAGATAGAACTACAGCTTGTTCCCTTTCATCTTTGTTCAAATATACATTTCGGGAACTCATTGCCAATCCATCTGATTCTCTTACGATTGGACAAACAATGATCTCTATATCCATGTTTAAATCCTTTACCATTCTTTTAATAACAATACTTTGTTGAGCATCCTTTTGGCCAAAATATGCTCGATTAGGATTAATAATATTAAATAGCTTACTAACGACAGTTGTTACTCCGCGAAAATGCCCCGGCCTTGAAGCACCACATAGAGTTCCTGTAATTTGTTCCACCTCTACATAAGTTTTGTACCCATTTGGGTACATTTCCTCAACTTCAGGAGTAAATAAAACTGTTGCTCCAGCCTGTTGTGCTAATCGAATGTCTCTATCTAGATCACGAGGGTACTTTTCCAAGTCTTCTCCAGGACCAAATTGGGTAGGATTAACAAAGACGCTAACAACTACGATATCATTATCCTTTGCCGCATATCTTATTAATGAGAGGTGTCCTTCATGGAGATAACCCATTGTCGGCACAAATCCTATGGTCATACCTTGTTTTATTTGTTCCCCTAAATATGATTTTATTTCTTTGATTTTCTTAAAGACCTTCATTTATTTCCCTCCATACAAACCTTTGATAGTCTCAGAATCCGCATGATAACTATGCTCTTCTCTTGGAAAAGTACCTTGTTTTACCTCTTGAACATACTTTGATACCGCTTTTTCCATTTGCTCCCCAATCTCACTATAACGTTTAACAAATTTTGCTGTCTTTCCTTGATATAGCCCTAACATATCATGAGAAACCAGTATTTGACCATCACATCCCACTCCTGCACCAATTCCAATTGTCGGTATAGAGAGCTGAGAAGTGATAATTTCCGCTAACTCAGCAGGAACTAGTTCTAATACAATTGCAAAAACACCTGCTTCTTCTAAAGCTTTTGCATCGTCAACTAACCTTTTCGCCTGTTCTACAGTTTTCCCCTGAACTTTATATCCACCGATATTATGGATCGATTGAGGGGTCAAGCCGATATGTCCCATCACAGGAATACCTGCTTTAATAATCGCTTTTATATCTTCAAGAACTTCTCTTCCACCTTCCAACTTAACTGCTTGTGCATTTCCCTCTTGAATCAAACGTCCAGCATTATATACACTTTTTGTAGTACCCATATGATATGACAAAAATGGCATGTCCGCCACTACAAGGGCCCGTTCTGTACCCCTACTGACAGCTTTGGTATGGTGGATCATATCTTCCATGGTAACTTTGGTAGTATCTTCATAACCCAATACTACCATTCCCAAAGAATCTCCCACTAATATTCCATCAACCTGATTAGCGTCGATTATTTTTGCAGTAGGGTAATCATAGGCAGTCAACATAGTAATCTTTTGTTTATCTTGTTTCATCTTCCTGAATGTTGCCGTTGTTACTCTTTTGATCATCCTGACTCAATACCCCCTTCATTTGATTTGCTGATTCATCATTTATCCTCTTAGCCCTAAGTGCTAAATCGATAGTTTGAACTCCAAGAACCTTATAAGAATCTAGCCAGCTCTTATTGCGATTTTCCAAATTATTTAAATGCATTTTAAGAGTGCCTAGGTCCCCACGAGATATGGGGCCTGTTAATGCCTTTTCTGCTCCTTTTTCTAAGATAGTTTCCATTGTCTTTTTTATTAACGGAGTTAATAACTTAGTAGCATCTTCTTTAGTGAAACCGGTACTGATTAGCATTTGAACTCCGGTATCGATTAATGTTACCAAATAATTTGAAACTATCACGGCCGCTGTATGATATAGAACTTTATCTTGAGTAGGTATTTCTATCCAATGATTACCGATGCCATCTAATAAATGCTTTACTTTTTCTAAGAGATTTCCTCTACCTTCAATTGTAAAGGAAGCAAAACTTAAATCTCTTGCAGCTTTAAATGGTTCGCTGAATGACAACATTGGATGTAATGATAGTATAGTTGCCCCTTTTTCAGCTAATAGTGATAAAACATCTGAAGAGTGAGCACCACTCATATGAAGAACTATCTTACCTTCCCACGACATAGTAATATTCAATAAGTCATCTGCTACTCTTTTGATAATATCGTCAGGAGTTGTAATTGCGATCATATCTGCTTCATGAACCAACGATTCTAAGTTTTTATATCCTTTACTTTCAGTGTACCTTGCTGCTTTGCTTGCTGAAGAGTAACTTCTACTGTAATATCCAGTAACTTCAACTTTATTTTGTAAGTAGATCCCCATTGCAGTGCCAACTTTACCTGCACCGATAAAACCGATTTTCATTTAAATTCCTCCCTAAATAATATTCATTGATGGAGGATAACAAAAAAACCTCCTCGACACGAGTCAAGAAGGTATAGTGATCCCATATTGTACATCTAACATTCTTGATTCTGTCTCTGTCCAAACGGCTCAAAGCAGAAATACAGTTGTCTGAAAAAACAAACTTAAAAAAGACTACAAACATAAGTATGGTTCTCAAAGAGATACCATCTTACCAATATAAGATTATCATATTTTATTGATTTTTTTCAATCCTTCATCCGCGAATTTTTCAAGCTCATCAACATTATATTCGACTAAAAAATGCTATGATGTTATACTCTATTTGATATTGTACTAAATAAACATGTAGAAGGGTTGGGTTATCCTTGAATGCTTCTGAACGTAAAACTATCCGTCAATTAAACAATTTAAGTGAAGAAGTTTTTAAGCTGTACTCTTCAGGAAAAACTCAAGAAGCATTAATAAAGGCTAAATCTATTGTTGACATGGCTGAAGAAAAGTTAGGTCCTAGCCACCCATTTACAAATACTTATTATGAGAACTTAGAGTTTATTAAAAATAGGTACCGTAAAGGAAATTTTGGCTTATATGATAAATTTAACGATAGGTTAAATAATTCTTCAAAGATACTGAACAAAAATACAAAAATATCTAATAATTACGTTCCAAAAAATTATAGTAAAGGAAGTTATATTTCTAATAAAAATTTGAAAACCGCTAAATCAGCAGCTTCTTTTAATCCTATCAAAATAATTTCCATTGGAATATTAGGTGCGATTACAGTGGTTTCTTTAAGCTTTTTTTATTTTATCGATAATTTTTCTATACCATACATCCAACTTCCGTCAAATAATAGCATAATAAAATTGCCAATCAGTTTAGCTAATGATTCTTATCAATTAAAAGAAAAAGCGCTTATAGATGCCCCATTGATCTCTCAACTTCCAGAGCTACCAAGGGGTTGTGAGGTGACTAGTCTAGCAATGTTATTGCAATATGCTGGCGTTAATGTAGATAAGATGGAATTAGCACGAAAAATTAAAAGGGATCCTACGCCTTACAAGGTAGTTGATAACAGAATACATTACGGCAATCCAGAGTATGGTTTTGTAGGAAACATGTATTCTTTTGATGAACCTGGACTTGGTGTGTATCACGGTCCGATAAGAGAATTGATGGAAAGCTATTTACCGGGGCAAACAATTGATTTAACCGGCAGACCCTTTAAAGATCTTTTCTATTTCATAAGTAATGATATTCCTGTCTGGGTAATCATAAATACCAAGTATAAAGAATTAAGCCCCGATGCATTTGAAGTATGGTATACCAAAACTGGTCCTATTCAAGTAACTTATAAACAGCATTCAGTATTAATTACTGGATATGATGAGGAATATGTTTATTTTAATGACCCTTTATTGAATATCAAAAATAATAAAGCACCAATTAAAGAGTTTGAAAACGCATGGAAACAAATGGGATTGCAGGCGGTTTCTTATATTCCTAAAGGTAAGAGTTTATTAGATATTTTACCGATCGACTAGTTTCCATCAAAAATTTGAATTTAAAAAAATTTAGGAAATAAATAATTGTTTAATGGTCGATAATGATATAATGGATAATAGTTTCTACCTATAACATATTTTTTCAATATTATTGTTTGAGTTGGAATCGCTATTAATTTATTTTTTTTAGGAGTGATATGTTGTATGTGCGGGTTTTGTGGCTTTATTGACAATATGACGCTTAGTGATAAAGATAAATATATTAATGCCATGATGGATAAAATCATTCATCGTGGTCCAGATGGAAGTGGCAAATATGTGGATGAAAATATATCATTAGGTTTTAGACGCCTAAGTATTATCGATTTAGCAGAAGGGTCACAACCTCTTTATAATGAAAATAATGATTTAGTACTTGTGTTTAATGGGGAAATATATAACTACCAATATATTAGAGAAGATCTTATAGCGAAGGGTCATATTTTTAGAACCAATGCCGATTCCGAAGTCATACTTCATGCATACGAAGAATATGGTACAGGTATCTTTGACCACCTTCGAGGAATGTTTGCTTTTGTTATTTGGGATATAAAAAACAGGTCACTATTTGGAGCTAGAGATTTTTTTGGTATTAAACCGTTTTATTATGCACAGTTAGCCGACACTTTAGTATTTGGTTCAGAAATAAAAAGTATCTTAGAGCATCCTGCCATCGAAAAAGAATTGAATATGGTTGCTCTGGAAAACTATTTATCATTCCAGTATTCTGCTTTATCTGAAACATTTTTTAAGGGTATTTATAAACTTCCCCCAGCACATTATTTTATTTATAAAGACGGCAAGATGGAAATCAAAAAATATTGGGAAGTCTCCTTCCGTGAGCCAGATTCCCAATATAAAAGCCTTGAGGATTTTGTCGATGCCACAGAACAGGTAATGCAAGACTCTATTAAAATGCATAAGGTTAGCGATGTTGAAGTTGGCTCTTTTTTATCAAGTGGGATAGATTCTAGTTATGTAGCAGCTTCATTCCAAGGGGATAAAACATTCACTGTAGGCTTTGGTAATGAAAAATATAACGAAATTGATGAGGCTAAAAAACTTTCCCAAGAAGTTGGAATCCAAAATTATCACAAAGTTATCTCTAAAGAAGAATATTGGAACGTTATCCCTAAAGTTCAATACTTTATGGACGAGCCATTGGCTGACCCAGCAGCAGTGGCACTCTATTTCGTTAGTCAATTAGCGAGTAAACATGTGAAAGTAGTTTTATCAGGAGAAGGAGCCGATGAATTATTTGGCGGATACAATATTTATAAAGAACCTTTAAGTCTCCAACCCATAACTAGACTTCCAATGTCAATAAGAAAAATGCTCGGTCTATTAGCGGAGCAGATTCCATTTGATATTAAAGGAAAAAACTACTTTATTCGTGCTAGTAAGACTGTTGAAGAAAGATTTATTGGTAATGCCTTCATCTTTAATGAAGAAGAAAGACAGCGATTATTAAAGGACAATAATTTCCAAGGTATTTCTACTACCGATATAACTAAACCGTTCTACGAAAAGGTTGAAGATCAAGACGATATTACAAAAATGCAATATCTTGATATTCATATGTGGCTAACAGGTGATATTCTCTTAAAAGCAGATAAGATGAGTATGGCTCACTCCCTAGAACTAAGGGTACCATTTTTAGATAAGGAAGTAGCCAAGATTGCCACCCAAATTCCTGTTAGATACCGTGTTAACGAAGAAAATACTAAATACACTTTAAGATTAGCCGCTAAAAGGAAATTAAAAGATATCATTGCAAATAGGAAAAAGCTCGGTTTTCCTGTTCCTATCCGAGTATGGTTAAAAGAAGATAAATATTACAATCTTGTCAAGAAAACTTTTACATCAGAGATTGCAAAAAAATTATTTAACCACGAGGAACTAGTTAAATTACTGGATGATCATTACCACGGTAAAAAAGATAATAGTAGAAAAATCTGGACTGTTTATACATTTTTAATCTGGTACGATCAATATTTTGTTAAAGACACCAAAAATCTTAATTTAAATGAATATAACGAAGAAAAAATTTTAATGGCTTAATAATAAACCCACGTACAAAGACGTGGGTTTTAGCTTTATTATTAACTTTTTATAACATTCGTAATGCTTGAGTTATTTTAGGAACGACTTGTTTCTTTCTAGATACAACTCCATCAACGAATGTACCTAATTCTGCCTTAACATCAAAGGCTAAGGATATTAACCGGTCGTTGTCAGACTTATATATTAGATATGATCCATTTTTCATGATATCTGTTACAACCATTAAAGTTAAGAAGTATTCATTTTCGAAATGAATTTGTTTGATATAATTTATAAATTCAGGAGTCCTTTCGAATACACTTTCAATATCTAAGGTAAATACTTGTGAAATACCCACTTTCTTGGTCTCAAGAGTAAATTCTTTAAAATCTCTATTAAATATTTCTTCAGCAGTATATCCTTCTAATGATGTTCCTGCTTTAAACATATCTAATGTATATCTTTCTAGGTCAAGATCTAAAATCTCGTTTAGCTCCTTAACTGCCTCTTTGTCCAAATCAGTTGTAGTAGGGGATTTTAATAATAATGTATCTGAAATGATACCTGAAATAAGTAATCCCGCAATATTATGAGGCAGTTCCACATTATATTCCTTAAACATCCGATACACTATTGTGCAAGTACTACCGACTATCATATTCCTAAAGTTGATTGGATTATCTGTAGTAATATCACCGATTTTATGATGGTCGATAATTTCTATAATGTTAGCTTCTTTTAACCCATTTGCACTTTGACGATACTCGTTATGATCTACAAGAATTACATTTTTTTTATGAGGATTAATTATTTCCTTCTTATTTACAAACCCCAAGTACTCCATATTCTGATTTACTACTGGGTAATTTCTAAAATTACTATTTATCATTTCCTCTTTTACTTCACATAAATAATCATTTTCATTAAATTGAATAATATCTTCATGTCTCATGATTGAAGAGACATAATTACATTGTGTTATTAATTTTGAAGTAGTATAAGTATCCTTATCTACACTAATCATAGAAACGCCATTTTCTTTAGCCATTTCTAAAAATTTTTCTGGAATTTCTTTACCACCGGTGATGATAATTAACTTCACTTGAGATTTTATGGCATCTTCTATTACTTTGTATCTATCCCCAACGATAATAATATCGTATTGGTTCAAATGTCCAATGACACTCTCTGAATAATATGCAATTACTCCAATATTTCCTTGTATTTCTTCATTGGATTTAACTAGAACCTTTCCATCCAAACCATTGATTATATTTGCCATGGTTGTATCTAGTTTATAGATATTCCCATTCATTAATCCCATCGCTATATCTTTCATCGTAACAATACCTATTAGTCGATTATTTTCATCAACAATAGGGACAGTTTTAATTTCTGGATTGCTTTTAAAAATATGATAGATTTCAATGATAGAGTTAGTTGGTAAACTACCAGGAACCCTGTCCAGCTCTAAATCTTTAAGTTGTATTTTTACGTTGTCGATAACTTCCGGTTCCTCAACCTTGAAACAGTCTAATACATATTTTGTTTCCCTGCTGACCTTGCCTAAGGCCACAGGTTTAGTGTTGTAACCCAGCTGATTCTTTAAATAGGATAAAGATATTGCAGATGTTACTGAATCTGTATCAGGATTTTTATGCCCAAATACTAATGTTGTCATTTCTCAATCCCCTTCATCTAGTCTTGATTTTTATATATTAAATTAATTTTAGATGTTTAAAGTTGTTCACAGCATAAATAGTATTTTATCACGTAAATCTAAATGATTCTAGTAGATATTCAATCTCAAATTTTATCAAAAAAATAACAGGGTGAATAACCCCTGTTATTAGAAATACTTCTATACCGATTCTATTTGATATTAATAACCTAACTCTTTATTCACTATTATTACATGGATCCTTCCAGCTGTAGGTTGTCTTTTTATTAAAACATATTCATTGCAAATTCGATCGGCACTATTACAGTCCATACAATACCCAACTTTAACGCATGGAGTTTTTCGGTCTAACCTCTTGGTATTTGCTGGGGCAGCGATTCTTCGATTTCGCATAATTGCCCCATCTAAATCCTTAACGATTTTATTTATTCCAACAACTACAATAACTTTGTCAGGACCATAAATCATCGCCGCTACTCTGTTACCTCTGCCATCAACATTATAAAGTTCGCCATCCTCTGTAATAGCATTACTGCTAGTTAAAAACACATCTGCAAAGAATGTTTTTCTATAGATTTCTTTAATCTGTTCTGGAGTCAGTCCTGCCTGATATCTATCTAGGAAGTTATATTTTCCACTTCTTAGTAACTCTATTACCCCAGTTTCAAAAAGTGTCATTGATCCCCCGACCGATACAGTATCTCCTTCATTCATTAACTCTTCTATCTTATTTAAAACTTCTTCTTCATTTTGGACGAAATAGCCATGCATATTATTTTTTTCTAAATTTTTTATTGTTCTTTCAACCTTTTTCTCAATTACAAAAGCAACATTTTCATCCATTATATTATCCCCTCTCTCAAAATTTTAACTTTATTTTAAATTAGTTTATTCTAATTCTCTCGGGGAGTTATTAGCCTAACTTATCACCTTTTTCAACTGGCTGTTCTGGTTGAATCAACACAACTCCTTGTTTTGAATAAACACCTAATACTAATACTTCTGAAAAAAAATCAGCAATTTGTCTTGGTGGAAAATTTACTACTCCTAATATCTGTTTACCAATAAGGTCTTCCTTTTTGTAGCATTCAGTAATTTGAGCACTCGATTTTTTGATACCAATTTCATCTCCAAAGTCAATCCATAGTTTATAGGCAGGTTTCCTTGCTTTTTCAAAGGATTCAGCTTTGATAATTTCTCCAACCCTGATATCTAACTTCAAAAAATCCTCAAAGGTGGCCATACTCATTTCCTCCTGTGAAAAAGAGATATTTTATTCCTGGTTATCATTTAAAGAAATCTCGGTATTTTTTCTTTATACTCAGAATACTCATTGCCATATTGTTCTTCAAGCCAAGGTTCTTCTGTAAAAGGAGCTAAGACAAACCATAAAATACTTAAAATTGCTGGAAAAATCGCTAAAAATGAATTTGAGAAAATTATTAAGCCCAATAAAAAAATTATGTCTCACATATTGAGGATTTCTAGAATACTTATAAGGGCCTTCCATTATTAACTTACCTTTGAGTCCTAAAGACATATGTACATTTAATGTTCGAACTCCCCATAAAGCAAAAACTATACCACTAACCATTAATATTCCACCAATAAGTAAACGACTTGGATGGGTAAAAATAAAGGTATTTCTGTCCAATATGCTAATTACTAGCGTACCGAATACAGTAATAATTGTGAGTATCCAAGTATACCAATATTGCCATGAATTCCTAGCTGGTGGTGGCCATATTTTATACTTTGAAGATACTATAGTAATTACTAGGCTTCCAGCCCATAAAAACCCTGTAATAGTTGAGATAACTAACAATGTAGAGATCATTTTGTTTCACCTCTTTCTATTTATTATTGACAAAAGGTTTGATTTGTTACACATGCCTCCTATTAATCATACTATATTAGTAAATGTTTTAGGGAGATGAACATATGGATTTTTTATTGGATTTTAAACAAGGAGATGTTAATGGTGATTCAATAATAGATAATCGCTAATCCAATTGTTACTGCTATTGCTTTGGTTGTATTAAAAATCACTAGCGTTGCATTAATGTAGTCAGAATATTTCTTCTAATAATCACTAGTTCATAAAAAAATCCTTTATAATGGAAGTACAGGTGCTCCCTGTCCAAATCCAATATAAAGGACCATGCTTATGGACAAGGATACACTATTTTCGTCATTTGGTAAATGGATAGCTCCTATCAATTCTGTAAAATTACAACAAAAAGTAGAAGAAATGAAGCAAGACAAATACGTTAAAAAATTAACAACAAGAGC
>NZ_MIJF01000014.1 GCF_001730235.1 Vulcanibacillus modesticaldus
GCCGTTATCTAAAGAATAGGTATCTTTAACCAAATCGTATATAAAGCTAAAGTCAATTGCTTGATCTATTTTCCTAACCAAATGATCCTCTGGTACCAGATCCTCTATTGATACTAATTCAACTTGAGTTCTCACATCTTCCTTACGCTTTGTTAACATATTTCTCCCCTCACAAGATATTTATTACAATATCTATTATACAAAAAAAGCTTGTAGATTTGTCTAAATAAAGACTTTGTCTACAAGCTGTAAGGTCACCTCTTGGTGACCTTTTTTATGCAATCATAATTTGCAGATTCTTTGCATAAGGCTTTAATAAGGATAGGAGGGGGCAAGTCAGATGAAAGGTTTCAGACAGAAATTGAGACAATTTTCAGCGGAACAATTGGATTTACCAAAGGATATTACTCTAAATTTGCCTCGGATTACTTTGATAGGTAATTATCAAATATACATAGAGAACCATCAAGGAATTATTAAGTTTACGGATCAGTATTTACAACTACGTGTACAGCAAAAAAATTTAAAGATAGTCGGTGAAAACTTAATAATCAAAACAATTTTACCAGATGAAATACTTGTTGAGGGAATTATAAAAGAGGTACGTTATTTGGATTAACTATAAAAAGATATTGATGGCCAATAATGAAAAAAGATGTATAAGGGTTAACGTGAGGAGGAACCACTTAAATGCAAAAAAAAATTAACTGGCTTAAAGGATATGTTATTTGTAGACTGAGTGGGAAACATATTGAATTGTTTATTAACCAAGCTATCAAAGAAGAACTAAATATTTGGGATGTTAAAATGATAAATGATGGTTCGGCAATTTTTTCAATTTCATTAAAGGATTTTTTTAGTTTAAAGCAAATATTAAAAAAAACGTTTACGAGAATACACATAATAAAAAAAATTGGATTACCCTTTTTGATGACTAAAGGTTTACGAAGAAAAGGGGTTTTAATTGGATTTATTTTATTTTTACTAATAATTTATCTATTCTCATCAATGATTTGGACTATTGAAATAGAAGGAAATAAAACTATTAAAGATGAAGAAATTTATCAGGCAATCAATGAAATAGGGATTCATAGGGGGATGTTAAAAATCAAATTACCTGATAAGAAGGTGATACAGGAGCAATTGCAAAATAAATTGGAGGATACCAGTTGGATTGGTGTTAAACTAAAGGGGACACTTCTTCAAATTACAGTTATTGAAAAAGTTAAACCTGACCCCAAACCATTGGTTGGTCCAAGAAATATTATTTCAACTAAAAATGCAGTTATCTATAAAATATTAGCAGAAACCGGGCTGCCACAAGTTAAAGTAAATGACAGGGTAAAAAAAGGCGATATTCTTATTTCTGGTTATATTGGTGAAGAAGAAGATAAAAAAGTAGTTGCCGCGGAAGGTGAAGTTTTAGGGATCGTTTGGTATCAATCAAGAATAATAATCCCAGTAAAACAAAAATGGAGAGAATTAACAGGAAATGTTTTTAAACGAAAATATATCATGATAGGAAATCGAATGATAAAAATTAAGGGTTTTGGGGAAATACCATATGAAAGATACCAACAAAGATATATCCTGAAACAATTAACCTTTAAAAATTATAAATTACCAGTAGGTTTTATTGAGGAAAATCTTTTAGAATATGAAGAAAGGGAAAGGTTTTTATCCGATACTTTAGCTTATAAAATAAGTATGGAACAGACAAAAAGAGATTTATATAGTAAAATTAAATCTGATAGCAAAATACTTAGTGAAAAAGTTTTGCTTAAAAAGAAAGAGAATGGTAAATTTACATTAAAAGTTTTATTTGAAGTATTAGAAGATATAACGACTACACAACCTATAATATTACAACCAATTGATCAAGGAGAATGATGACGATTGTACGTAGAGACTTTTGAAAAGAAAGTAAAACTAGATAACACTGAAGAAAGATTGAATCTATTTGGTCCAAACGAGCAATGGCTAGACATCATACAGAATCAATCCAATGTTCAAATCATAACAAGACATGAAAATATTCTTTTGCAAGGTGAGAAAGAAGATGTTGACCGTTTAGCTAATTTGTTTAACACGTTAATCAAACTGATAAAAAAGGGATTTAGGTTATCGGAAAGAGATATTTATTATGCCCTAGAGTTGGCTAAGGATAATCTTACAGAAGAATTATTGGACCTTTATGGTGAGAAGATCATTACCACTTATAAAGGGAAGGAAGTTTATGTTAAGTCCTTAGGCCAAAAACATTATATTTCCACCATTAGAAAGAAAGATATCGTTTTTGGAATTGGTCCAGCAGGAACAGGAAAAACTTATTTAGCTGTTGTCATGGCTGTTTCCGCCTTAAAGAAGGGGCAGGTTCGAAAGATAGTTCTTACAAGGCCTGCTGTAGAAGCTGGAGAAAATTTAGGATTTTTACCTGGTGATCTTCAAGAAAAAGTAGATCCATATTTAAGACCAATTTATGATGCATTATATGATCTCTTAGGAGTGGAACAAGTAAATAAGTTTTTGGAACGGGGTTTAATTGAAATTGCTCCATTAGCTTATATGAGGGGAAGAACGTTAAACGATTCATTCGTAATCTTAGACGAAGCCCAAAATACTACTCCGGAGCAGATGAAGATGTTCCTTACAAGATTAGGTTTTGGATCAAAGATGGTGATAACTGGTGACGTAACACAAATCGATCTTCCTAAAGGAAAAAAATCTGGCCTAAATGAAGCAGAAAGGATCCTTAAACGAATAGAAGAAATAGGGTTTATTTATCTATCTGAACAGGATGTTGTAAGACATTACTTAGTACAAAAAATTATTTCTGCTTATGATAGGGAGAGTTAATTGAGGAGAATTAATTATGCCTTTATCAGCATGATGAAAAGGGGCGAATTATTATTTATGAGAAATAATGGGGATAATAGGTTTAGATTGATTAAAATATTTGAAGGTTGGAAGGAACATACTTCTATCCGATTGATAATGTATGGTTTATTGGGTTTGTTCATGTACTTATTACTGATTGGACAAGTTATTCCTAAAACCTATAAGCTTACAGAGGGACAAGTTAGTCCAGTAACTTTAACTTCCCCTATTACCGTTGTAGATGAGTGGCAAACTAATCGTTTAAAAGATGATGCGGTTAAATCGGTATCTGACGTGTATACCACAGATTACACTATCGTAAATGACCAGCTTTTACAATTGGAGAAATTCTTTGATGTTATCATAAATATCATAGGACAAGAGGAATTGACACCAGAAGATAAGTTCAATCAACTTAAGGAAGCGAAAGCTTTAGCATTTTTAACTAACGATTCAATAAAGCTGATTTCCAACTTAGATGAAGATAAAGTAAAAAATCTTAAATATATAACAACATCTACCCTTGATATTGTTATGAATAATGGGGTTAGATTATCAGATTTAAATACCGTATACCTAAAGGTAGAAGAGCTAATTCAATCAAATCCTTTTGATAATGAAGAAAGCACTAGAAATTTAGCCTATGAAATAACTAAGTATTTTATTAAACCAAATGTTTTCTACAATTCTGATCAAACCTTCCTTCTTAGACAAGAGGCTAGAAATAGCGTAGAGCCAGTAATGATCAAGAAAGATGAGTTAATAGTAAAAGAAGGGCAGTTTATTGATAAACATACCTACGAAAAATTGAAAGCTGCTGGACTTTTGAAGGACAGTTCAACGGTATTTCCTCATTTTGGTTTAGTACTATTAGTATCGTTGATCTTGTTGATCCTATATTTTAGCATTGAACGGATGAAACCGATACTGCATCAAGATAACAAATCGCTATTGATGGTTTTTACAATCATCATATTTACTTTTATAAGCATTAGTATCATTGGCTTATTTGAAGAATCTGTCTTATCATCATCCTATGGCTTTTTAGCCCCAGTAGCTTTTGGAGTGATGTTGATTACCTTATTTATAAGTGTGAAATTTGCTATATTAAGTGGCCTAATATTTAGTATTTACGCTAGTCTTGTATTTAGTACAGACCAAACAATGATTTTTGATTTTCGATACGGTTTTGTTTTGTTAATAGGTAGTACAGCAGGTGCTTTTGCCGTAGGAAATATCAGACAGCGATCATCTATCTTTAAGTCTGGTCTTATCGTAGCCTTATTTAATGTTTTATCGATCTTAGTTCTAATAATGTTATCTGCTCAAAGTTATACATTCAGAGAAGGAATTGATTCTCTTGTTGCTGGTTTGATTGGTGGGATATTTTCTGCAATTCTAACGATTGGTACAATGCCGTTTTTTGAAACTGTTTTTGGTATCTTGTCACCTATTAAATTAGTAGAATTATCAAACCCAAACCACCCATTGTTACGTAAATTATTGATTGAAACCCCAGGAACATATCATCATAGTATTATAGTCGGTAATTTAGCCGAATCTGCGGCCGAAGCAATCGGGGCTAATGGTTTATTAGCAAGGGTAGGCGCTTATTATCATGATTTGGGTAAGACCAAAAGACCTACCTTCTTTATAGAAAATCAATTAAATAGTATGGAAAATCCCCATGATAAGATTTCACCTAGTTTAAGTAAAAATATAATATTAGCTCATCCAAGTGATGGAGTGAAGATGTTAAAAGAACATAAGATACCGGTTCCTATTCAGGATATTGCTATACAACATCACGGCACTACTTTGCTTAAATATTTTTATCATAAAGCTGTCAAGGAATCTGAACAAATCATTTCTGAGGATGAATACAGATACCCTTATCCTAAACCACAGACAAAAGAAGCTGCTATTGTAGGGATTGCTGATAGTGTGGAGGCGGCTGTAAGATCAATTTCTAATCCGACAAATGAGATAATCGAAGATACCGTAAGGAAAATAATAAAAGCTAAACTAGATGATGGACAATTGAATGAATGTGATTTGACTTTAAAAGAGTTAGAAATAATTTCAGTTTCAATGTTAGAAACGCTTAAGGGTATTTTTCATTCTAGAATTGAGTATCCTGAAGATAAAGAGTATCAAGATAAAGGAGCGGAAACTAGTTAATGATTCAAGTTGAAACGATTAACGAACAAGAGGAACGAGAGATAACGGAAAAGGAGATCCAACTTATTGAAGCTGTAATTCAAGAAGCTGCGAAAGTAGAAAACATTACAAATGGGGAAGTGGTAATCACTTTAGTAGATGATGAAAAAATCCATCAACTTAATCTTGAATATCGTGGAGTAGATCGTCCAACTGATGTTCTTTCTTTTGCTATGAATGAGCAAGGAGAAGATGAATTTGAAATAATATATGATGATCAAGATAACGAATTACCAAATATACTGGGAGATATTATCATTTCCATTCCCCGGGTAATAAAACAAGCTATTGAATATGGACATTCTTTTGAGAGAGAACTAGGCTTTTTGACTGTCCATGGTTTTTTACATTTAATCGGTTATGACCACCTAACAGATGAAGAAGAAAAAGTTATGTTTGCCAAACAAGAACAAATATTGGGTAATTTAAAACTTTTAAGGTGATGGTGGATTTGTTTGTAAAGGATCTGATACGAAGTTTTTATTTTGCTAGTGAAGGCATAGTTTATACTATTAATACTCAACACAATATGAAGGTTCATCTGGTTACTGCTTTAAGCATATTATTATTAGGTATGGGGCTTCGTTTTACAGAATCTGATGTGATAATAATATTGTTAAGTATTGGTATGGTAATGTTCGCAGAAATATTAAATACTGCCATAGAGCAAGCTGTTAATTTATCAACAAAAGAGTATCATCCAATTGCTAAAGCAGCAAAGGATGCAGCAGCGGGTGGAGTATTACTTATCGTATTTATTGCAATTCTTGTGGGAATCGTGGTAATATTTCCTTACCTAGAAAAAATATATAGAGAAGGATGGACGAGTAGAGAATCCCATCCCCTCTCTTTTTTTATCCAACAAGGACTTTTTATCCTTCTTTTTACTTTTGGAGTGAAGGCTTTTTGGTATCAAAAAAACAAACAATATCAACCACATATACTGATTGGAATTTTGTTTTTTTTGGCTTCATTTTTTAGTATTTTATATGTACCAACGTCATATATTATTTTGATTATTCCTATCTTGTTGATTCCTTGTTTTATTAAGAGGGGATATTCTTGGATAGCTATTTTACAAAATGGATTTATTTCGGTAGCAGGTTTTTATCTGCTGTATTGGGCTTTTTATTAAAAATTGGGGAAAGTTTTCAGTGGAAGGGGTAATATCTTTAAATGTTGAAAAAAGACAGCATACGTTCTAATCTTCTCATGGGATTTATCGTTTTACTACCTACGATTTTAACTATCTATGTATTCGTTTTCTTATTTGAATTTGTTGATCGCTTATTAGGTAGATTTATAAGTAAGATTTTGGTGGTTTTGCATATTATCCCAAAGTTCCCTATTGAACTCCCGATTATTGATGTAACACTGGTGGATAGAATCCCTGGTATTGGATTTATTGCCACTGTTTTTTTACTGATAAGTGTTGGAATTGCTACTAAAAGTTTAATCGGTAAACAAATGATTCGACTAAATGAATCTTTGTTTTCTAAAATCCCAATTGCAAGGAGTATATATTCCACTGTTAAACAAATTACAAATGCTTTTACCCGAGAAAAAAGTTCATTTAAAAGGGTTGTATTAGTTGAATATCCAAGAAAAGGCATCTATACAATGGGGTTTTTTACTGGTGAAGGTCAGGTAGGGATAGATACGTTAATATCTAGAGAGTTAGTAAATGTATTTCTTCCCACTACTCCTAATCCGACCTCTGGGTGGTTAGTGCTCGTACCAAGAAATGAAGTGATTTTTTTAGAAATGTCTGTTGAGGATGGGTTAAAATATATAATATCAGGTGGCGTAGTAAATCCAGATAATATCAGCAATGAAACTGATGATTCTAAGATGAAAAAACAGGATCAGAAGGAAAGAGAATTGGTACCATTTTAATTAATTAGATTGTTTTATAGGGGGTAATAATTATGGATAAAAAGGAACTAGTAAATTTAGCGAAAGAGGCACGCAGTAATGCTTATGTTCCCTATTCAAAATTTAAAGTTGGAGCAGCTTTAATTACCAAAGATGGCAAGGTATTTAAAGGCGCTAACGTTGAAAATGCGTCCTACGGATTAACGAACTGTGCCGAAAGAACAGCAATCTTTAAGGCCGTTTCAGAAGGAGAGCGTGAATTTGATGCTATTGCTATCATCGCTGATACTGAAGGACCAGTATCTCCTTGTGGTGCTTGTCGTCAAGTAATAGCTGAATTTTTCAAACCTAGTTCTAAAGTTTATTTAGCTAATTTGAATGGTGAAGTATTTGAAACTACTGTAGAACGGTTACTACCGGGAGCTTTTACGCAGGAGGATTTAAATGAATCAGAAAAGTAGTAGATCTGGCTTTGTTGCTTTAATAGGTCGTCCCAATGTAGGTAAGTCTACCTTACTTAATCAGGTTATGGGGCAAAAAATTGCAATTATGTCGGATAAACCTCAAACGACGAGGAACAAAATTAGGGCAGTTTATACTGATGAACAAGGACAGATTATCTTCATTGATACACCTGGAGTACACAAGCCTAAATCTAAGTTAGGCGCATACATGATGAATATTACTTTGACGACATTACAAGAGGTTGATCTAATACTTTATCTGATCGACGTTACAGAAAAATTTGGTCCTGGTGAACAATTTATTATTGAAAAATTAAAGGAAGTTAAATCAACACCAGTTTATCTGATATTAAATAAGATTGATTTAATTTCTCCAGAACAACTTTTACCGATAATAGACAATTATCGCAAACAACTTGATTTTGCGGAGATAATTCCTATTTCAGCTCTAAAAGGAAACAATATTTCAACGTTAATGACGGAAATTTATGAGGTATTACCTGAAGGACCATACTATTATCCTAAAGATCAGGTGGTAGAACATCCTGAACGTTTTATTGTTGCTGAATTAATCAGAGAAAAAATTTTACACCATACTAGGGAAGAAGTTCCTCATTCAATTGCAGTTGTCGTAGAATCAATGAAACCTGGAGATGAAAACCCTGACTCTATCATAATTCAGGCTGTTATCTATACTGAAAGGCAATCCCAAAAGGGAATTATCATCGGTAAAAATGGCAGAATGTTAAAAGTTATAGGTAAAGAGGCTAGAGAGGATATTGAGGGATTATTAGGATCGAAAATATTCCTTGAACTGTGGGTAAAAGTTAAGGAGGACTGGAGAAATAAGGAGTTTTTATTAAAAGATTTTGGATACACGGAGATAGATGAATAAAGATATCTAATCAGGATTTAATTTTATACTATTTTAGATAAATAATTCATGGTAAAATATAATAGTTATTTTGCTAAAGGGGGGAGAAACATGAAACATATCAAAATATTATCTCGTAATCGTTTGCAAGACACTATGCTTACTGGAACTTGTGAAAAGTGTTCAGCATCATGCCAATCAGCGTGTAAAACCTCTATTACTGTAGGAAATACTATCTGCTATACTAAAGTAGAGAATAAATAATCACGAAGCTCCCCATGGGAGCGTTTTTTTTGAGAGGAGAGCATATATGATAAAGGGACAAGTGCACGTTTTTACCTACAAAGATAAAAATATAGTCTTAGATGTAAATAGTAACTCGCTATTTACGGTTGATGAACTTGCCAAAGAAATCATCCATTTATATCCTTCCTTTACCTTAGCAGAGATAATCGGAAAATTAAATGGTAAATACGATGAAAATAAAATAACCGAAGCCTACCAAGAGATTCAACAATTACATCAAGAGGGAATCATATATTCAGAAGGAGTTCTGCCAGAAGAAGAACATGATCCAGAAGAATTTGAGATTAAATCAATGTGTTTACATGTTTCCCATGATTGTAATTTACGCTGTAAGTACTGTTTTGCGGGAACTGGACCATATGGACAGAAACGTTCATTAATGACTTTTGAACAGGGTAAAAAGGCAATCGATTTTTTAGTTAGCCAAGCTAAAAATACCAGCCATTTTGAAATAGACTTTTTTGGCGGAGAGCCTTTATTAAATTTTTCGGTGGTAAAGCAAATAGTTGCCTATGCTAGGGAGAAGGAAAAAGAAACAGGAAAAAAATTTGATTTTTCCTTAACAACAAACGGTGTGTATATCAATGAAGAAGTAGAAGAATTTATCGCAAACGAAAATATAAACTTGATTTTGAGTATTGATGGGCGTCCAGAAGTAAATGACAAAATGCGACCTATGGATGATGGATCAGGTTCTTACCAAACAATTGTAAAGAATTATCAACGGATAAATTCGGAACGCAGTGGTAATGCTGATAATCGTTATGGTAGAGGAATTTACACCTATTATCGTGGAACATTTACAAGTGAAAATTTAGATTTTGCTAATGACGTACTTCATCTTTCAGATTTAGGTTTTAAGAGGATTTCTGTTGAACCGGTTGTTCTGCCAGAAAATCGTAAATATGCTATCAAGAAAGATCACTTACCGGAACTTTTTGAACAGTATGATGTTTTGACAGAGAGCTACTTAGAGAGAAAAGGTACAGACAAAGAATTTCATTTTCATCATTTCGAAGTAGATATGGAAGAAGGACCATGTTTTTCTAAGAGGATAACCGGTTGTGGTGCGGGATATCAATACATGGCGATAACACCCGAAGGAGATATTTATCCTTGTCATCAATTCGTTGGTAAAAAAGAGATGATAATAGGTAACCTTAAAGAGGGCTTTACAAATAAAAAATTGATGAATAAATTTAGAAATACCAACATCTATACTAAACCAGCTTGTAAAGAGTGTTGGGCACGTCATTTATGTGGCGGAGGATGTCACGTAAATGCTTATGGATTTAATGATGATTTAAATAAACCTTATGAAGTTGGTTGTGAATTGACTAAAAAGCGTTTTGAGAATGCATTATACCTCAAAGTATTAGAGCTGGAGCAAGAATAGGGTTAAAGGAAGTCCATAAAGGGCTTCCTTTTTAAGTTGACTCGAACGTATCAAAATGATAAATTCTTTTAATAAATACAGAGTAAACTATTTTAAGTTCTTTCCTTAACTAAAGCATGAGATTTTTTTCCTTGTATTGAAATAAACTTACTCGCTTATCCTATTAAGTACAACGTACTCAATCTGGAAGGAGAGGTGAAAACCATGAAAGATTTTTCGTGGAAATATTTTTATAACACTGGACAGATTGATGCTTATCTCTTATTCAAGGATGTTGAATCTATACAACAAGATAAGGAGCTTTCTGATTTTCAAAAACTTGAATGAAGTTTAAGTAGCCTCTGTTTTCCAAAATCAGCATTTGATATTATATACATTACAAGATATAGATAAAACAGCTTTTTGGAGTGAAATAGATGATCTATAAAACAGAGGGGATAGTCATAAAATCAATGGACTACGGAGAAGGTAGCAAAATCATTACCGTTTTTACTAAAAAATTGGGGAAAATATCGCTGGTAGCTAGAGGTGCTAAAAAACCTAGGAATAGATTCCATGGTGTAACCGAAGTTTTCAGCTATGGTGAATTTGTCTTCTTTAAAGGACAAAATATGGGTACCTTAAATCAAGGAGAATTGCAAGAACATTTTGTTGATATTTCACAAGATATTGAAAAAACAGCTTATGCTGCATATATTGTTGAACTTGTAGATAAAGTTACTGAATCTAATCAACCTAATCCTTTTCTGTTTGAGCAGTTACTATATAGTTTAGAATACCTTAATGAAGGTAAGGATATGGAAATAATAACGAGGATTTTTGAGATGAAGATATTCCTTATTTCAGGCTATCGTCCTCACCTCCATTCTTGTGCGATTTGTGGATCAGAAAAAGATTTGAATTCCTTCAGTATCATTCATGGTGGGGTTATTTGTAATAAGCACAAAGAACAAAAGGCTATTACCCTTCAACCTAGCACCATTAAATTACTTAGATTATTTGAAAGCATTGATTTTAAGCGTTTAGGTAATATCAATGTAAAGTCTTCGACAAAATCCCAACTCGAACTAGTCATGAAGTCTTTCTTGGATGAGTATCTTGGATTTGACTTGAAAGCTAGAAATTTTCTGGAACAAATTAAAGATCTTAAACCATAGCATAATTAAAGAAGATATGATATGCCTATCTAATCATTGAGCTTAAGAAGCTGAGTTAATGAAGATGTTGAAAATAACTTAATAATTTGGTATATTTCTATATAAACTAAATATCAAGTGATGATAGAGAACAGTAGCTAGCCAAACATCATTTAGCGAGTTGGGGATAGTGGGAGCCCAATTGATGAACTAGTGAAGGGCGCTCTTGAGCTTTTTGGAAAAAAGAGGACTTATAAAGTCAAATAGGGTGGAACCGCGGGAACTCTCTCGTCCCTATACATTAATTATGTATAGTGACAGGAGAGTTTTCTTTTTTGTCACTAGAGGTAAATTAGATGGAGGTGCTATTTTTATGAATTTTCAAGAGATGATCTTAACTTTACAAAACTTTTGGGCTAAACAAAATTGTATTATCGTACAACCCTATGATGTAGAAAAGGGTGCTGGTACGATGAATCCAATGACATATTTGAGGAGTATTGGCCCTGAGCCATGGAATGTTGCTTACGTTGAACCATCAAGAAGACCTGTTGATGGAAGATATGGTGAAAATCCAAATCGTTTGTATCAACATCATCAGTTTCAAGTAATTTTGAAACCTTCACCAGATAATATTCAGGAGCTTTATCTTGAAAGCTTGAAAGAACTAGGAATTGATCCCTTAGATCACGATATTCGTTTTGTTGAGGATAACTGGGAAGCTCCAACCTTAGGTGCTTGGGGGCTAGGTTGGGAAGTATGGTTAGATGGTATGGAGATTACCCAATTCACCTATTTCCAACAGGTTGGTGGATTAGATTGCAATCCAGTTGCAGTAGAAATAACCTATGGATTAGAAAGATTGGCTTCATATATTCAAAATAAGGAAAATGTTTTTGATTTAGAATGGGTAGATGGTGTTACTTATAGAGATGTTTTCCATCAGCAAGAGTATGAGCATTCCAAATATACCTTTGAAGTATCTGATAGCAAAATGCTATTCACACTTTTTAACACTTATGAGCAAGAAGCTAAACGTGCTCTAGACGAAAACCTCGTTTATCCTGCGTATGATTATGTCTTAAAATGTTCTCATACTTTTAATCTTTTAGATGCAAGGGGAGCTATCAGCGTAACTGAACGTGCTGGATACATAGCTAGGGTTAGAAACTTAGCAAAGCGTTGTGCTCAAGTTTATTATCAAGAACGAGAAAAACTAGGCTTTCCAATGCTAAAAGATAAGGAGGCAAAATAATGAGTAAGGATCTTTTGGTTGAAATTGGTACAGAAGAGATACCTGCACGTTTTATCTCAGATGCAGTTAATCAACTAGCAACTCGATTAACAGATTGGCTACAAGAATCTAAGATAACTTTTGCAGAAGTTTTAACATACTCTACCCCAAGGAGATTAGCTGTTATCGTTAAAGATGTTGCCGAAAAACAAGAAGATATAGTTGAAGAAGTTAGGGGACCATCATTAAAGATTGCTAAAGATGAGGTAGGCAATTGGACTAAGGCAGCTCAAGGATTTGCAAGGGGACAAGGAGTGTCTGTTGAAAAATTAATTGTAAAAGAAATCAAAAATGTGGAATATGTCTTTGCCATAAAAGAGTACCAAGGGCAAGAGGTAGAACAATTATTACCTTCTGTTATTAAGGGAATAATCCAATCTATGACTTTCCCTAAAAATATGCGTTGGGGTAATCAAGAACTAAGATTTGTTCGCCCAATACGTTGGCTCCTTACTCTTTTTGGGGATAAATTGATACCTATTGAGATTACAGATGTTAAATCTGATTTCAAAAGCTATGGACATCGATTTATTGGTCAAACAGTTACCGTTCCATCAGCAGAGCAATATAAATCTCTATTGAAAGAACAATTTGTTATTGTTGATCCAGCTGAAAGAAAAGAATTAATTCTAAAACAAATTAATGATTTAGCAGCGGAGAAGGACTGGAATGTTCCTATTGATGAGGAACTTTTAGAAGAAGTAGTCAACCTTGTAGAGTATCCTACTGTTCTTTTTGGAAGTTTTAAAGAGGAATTTTTAGATATTCCAAAAGAAGTTCTAATTACAACAATGAAGGAACATCAAAGGTATTTTCCTGTTGAAGATAAAGCAGGCAGTCTATTACCATACTTCATAACTGTAAGAAACGGAGATCGTCGTTCATTAGAATTGGTAAGCAAAGGAAATGAAAAAGTATTAACTGCACGTTTAGCAGATGCAAGATTTTTCTATTTAGAAGATCAAAAGTTAGAGATAAGCGAAGCGGTTTCTAAGTTAGAAAACGTGGTATTTCAAGAAGGTTTGGGTACTATTGGGGATAAGGTAAGAAGAATTACAGAAGTTTCATCACAATTAGGTAATCTTCTTAAACTAGATGAAAACACTTTAAAGAATATTACTCGAACATCTGAAATATGTAAATTTGATTTGGTAACAAATATGGTATATGAATTTCCAGAATTACAAGGTTTAATGGGTGAAAAATATTCAAGAATGCATGGAGAAAATGAGGAGGTCTCTAAGGGGATTTTTGAACATTATTTACCTCGTTTCTCCGGTGATTCTCTTCCAGAAACAGTTGTAGGGCAGGTAGTTAGTATTGCTGATAAAATGGATAATATTGTTGGTTCGTTTTCCATCGGTAAAATTCCTACAGGTTCACAGGATCCTCTTGGATTAAGAAGACAAGCAGCGGGTATAGTTCAGATACTATTAGAAAAGCTCAACAACATCAGTTTAAAACAACTTTTTGATTTGGCAATTGAGGCCTATGAACAGAGGGGATTATTAAAACGTAGTAAAAATGAAATCTTATTAGATCTGGATGATTTCTTTACACTACGTCTTAAAAATTTAATGCAGGAAAAGGGCATACGATATGATGTTATTGAAGCCGTGCTAGAAACTGATAAAAATGATGTCAAAAGACTTGTTGATAAAGCCTTATCCATTTCTACTGAAATTGATGATCCAACTTTTAAAAATGTCGTCGATTCCTTAACTAGGGTGATGAATATTGCTACAAAAGCCGAAAAATCTGATACGGATCCAAGCCAATACGTAGAGGATGAGGAAATGAACTTATATAAAGCCTTTGAAAAATTACAACAAAATACAGTAAATGTCGTGGATGCAATGGAGATATTACAACAATTGAAAGCATTAAAAGAACCAATAGATGCCTATTTTAATAAAGTTATGGTCATGGTGGATGATGACAAGTTGCGTAGCAATCGTCTTGGTTTATTACTATCTATTTCTAACTATATCCGTCAATATGCCGATTTCAATAAGCTAGTTTTTGCTTAAAAAATTACGACTCCCTTTAAGTAATGTTCAAACCATATTTTTATGTCGAACATCGACTTTTAGGGAGTTTTTTTAAAATTGCTGTTGCATAAATTGAAATTAAAATATAGTATATACTATATAAGGATATAGGATAAATAGTATAACACATTGCTAAAGGTGGTGAAAACCATAGAACTCACAAATCGACAAGAACAAATAGTTAAGATTGTAAAAGAAGAAGGTCCAATTACTGGGGAGAAGATTGCAGAAAAATTGAATCTTACCCGTGCTACGTTAAGACCTGATTTGGCTATACTCACAATGTCCGGTTTTTTAGATGCTAGGCCTAAAGTAGGTTATTTCTATACGGGCAAAAAAGGAAATCAGTTAATAAGTGAAGCTCTTAAGAAAATGAGTGTTAAAGATTATAAGGCTATGCCAGTAGTAATTAAAGAAGAGTCTTCCGTATATGATGCGATAGTAATGATGTTTTTAGAAGATGTTGGCACTTTAGCTGTGGTTAATAATCGGGGAACTTTAGCAGGTGTTGTTTCTAGAAAAGATTTATTAAAGGTGGCTATGGGCAAACAAAACCTTCAAGATATCCCTGTTTCTGTCATTATGACTAGAATGCCCAATATAATCACTTGTCATATAGATGATCCTTTAATTGAAGTAGCCAATATCCTAATTCAAAATCAGATTGATTCTGTACCGGTTGTACGTTCAATTGAAAATGGGTTAGAGGTAATTGGACGTATTACTAAGACGACGATTACTAAAGCATTTGTAGAATTAGGAATTGATAAGGACGTGTAGGGAGGGAAGTATCATAGTTAATCTGATAGATAATCCAATTATTTATGTTATTTCCGATTCAATCGGTGAAACAGCTGAATATGTAGTAAGGGCGGCGGTAAGTCAATTTAATGGTGGTACTGCCGAGATAAGACGTATTTCTTATGTAGATGATAGGCAATCAATTGATGAAATTATCCAATCTGCTAAAGAAGTCGATGGACTGATTGCTTTTACTATAGTTATTGAGGATTTAAGGCAGTACATTATTAAAAGGTCCAGTGAAGTGGGTGTGAAAACAGTAGATATAATGGGTCCGATGATTGATGCGCTTAAATCCATATATGTTGTTCCACCAAAAATGAAGCCAGGTTTAGTTAGACAGTTAGACGAAGAGTATTTTAGAAAAGTGGAAGCGATTGAATTTGCAGTTAAATACGATGATGGTAAAGATCCTAGAGGTATCGTAAAAGCTGATGTTGTTCTGATAGGTGTTTCTAGGACTTCTAAAACCCCATTATCAATGTATTTAGCTCATAAGCGATTAAAGGTGGCCAATGTACCATTGGTTCCAGAAGTTGAGCCTTCTGAAGAGTTATTTAAAGTTTCCAATAAAAAGATAATCGGGCTTAAAATAAATCCAGAGAAGTTAAATACAATTAGAGAAGAAAGGTTAAAATCATTGGGGTTGTCTACTGATGCTAATTATGCCAATTACGAAAGAATATTAGAAGAGTTGGAATATGCAGAGAAGATAATGAAACGAATTGGTTGTCCCGTGATTGATGTTTCCAATAAAGCGATAGAAGAGACGGCAAACATTATTTTAGACATGATTAAAAAAAGGTAGGGGAAACGAATGTCTAAAAAGTACGTTTATTTATTCCACGAAGGTTCTAAAGAGATGAGGGAGATACTTGGAGGTAAAGGGGCAAATCTTGCTGAAATGACTAGAGTTGGGTTGCCTGTTCCTCCTGGATTCACTATTTCCACAACAGCTTGCAATGATTATTATAGCAATGGTAAAACTTTAACCGAATCAATGATAACTCAAGTAAACCAAGCTTTAGATTCATTGGAAAAACTAACTGGTAAAAGATTAGGGGATATGGATAATCCACTCTTGGTATCGGTTAGATCGGGTTCGGTAATTTCAATGCCGGGAATGATGGATACCGTACTAAATCTGGGTTTAAATGATGATACGGTTAAAGGACTTGTTGAGTTAACTCAAAATCCCCGTTTTGCTTATGATAGTTATCGGCGTTTTATTCAAATGTTTAGTGATGTTGTTTTAGGAATTGAACATTATCTATTTGAACAGGAAATAGACCATCTGAAAGAGAAAAAAGGATTCTCTGAAGATATTGAATTAAGTGCAGATGATTGGAAAAAGATTGTTGAAAAATATAAGAAGATTGTCTTAAATAAAACCAAACAACCATTTCCACAAGATCCAAAACTTCAATTAGAAATGGCAATAAGGGCAGTATTTGATTCGTGGAATAATCAACGTGCTATTGTCTATCGCAAAATCAATAAAATTCCTGACCATTTGGGTACTGCTGTAAATATTCAGATGATGGTATTTGGTAATATGGGTGAAGATTCAGGCACTGGTGTTGCCTTTACTAGGAATCCTTCTACAGGAGAAGCATCTCTTTATGGTGAATATTTGATGAATGCTCAAGGAGAAGATGTTGTAGCGGGAATACGAACACCAAAACCGATCAACAACTTAAAGGAGATAAATCCTGAGGTATTTAAGCAATTTGTTGAGATTGCAAAACAATTGGAGCAACATTACAAAGATATGCAGGATATCGAATTTACTATTGAGAAAGGTAAGTTATACCTTCTTCAAACAAGAACGGGCAAAAGAACGGCCCAAGCAGCAGTAAAAATTGCTGTAGATCTTGTTCATGAGGGGATAATCGATAAAGAAACCGCGATTTTAAGAGTTGATCCTGAGCAATTAGAGCAACTCTTACATCGACAAATAGACACTTCAGCAACAACAAAAGTTATTGCTAAAGGTTTACCGGCTTCGCCTGGTGCAGCTACTGGGAAAATTGTTTTTGATGCGGACAAAGCTGAACAACAAAATTTGGCTGGAGAGCAAGTTATTTTGGTGCGACCAGAAACTACTCCTGAAGATATCCATGGTATTAACGCAGCTCAAGGAATTCTAACAACTAGAGGTGGGATGACTAGTCATGCGGCAGTTGTTGCGAGGGGAATGGGAAAAGCCTGTATAACTGGTTGTGAATCCTTAAAAATTGACTTAAAAAAAGAAGAAATTTGGATTAATGGTGAATTTACCTTAAAAGCAGGAGATGTAATTTCTATTGATGGAAGTACTGGTAAAGTGATGCTTGGTGAAGTATTGCTAATTGACCCGGAGTTATCTGATGAATTTAAAGAGCTGTTAACCTGGGCTGATCAAATCAAAAAAATTGAAGTTAGAGCAAATGCGGATAATCCAGACGATGCTAAACGCTCAAGGGAATTTGGTGCTAAAGGTATTGGTTTGTGTAGAACAGAGCACATGTTTATGGATTCTAAAAGGATACCAATTGTCCAGAAAATGATACTGGCAGAAGATATTGAAGAACGCCGGGAAGCTCTTGCCAAGCTCTTACCGATGCAACAGAGTGATTTTAGAGGTATTTTAAAAGAGATGGCAGGTTTACCGGTTACCATTCGCTTATTAGATCCCCCCTTACATGAATTTCTACCAAATATAGAGGAATTGTTAGTAGATATTACTAGAGGGATGTATGAAGATAAACAAGAAAATGATTTATCTGAAAAGGAAAAGTTGCTAAGAAAAGTTCGTAATCTATCGGAATTTAACCCTATGCTTGGACATCGTGGTTGTCGATTGGGAATAACTTTTCCCGAGATTTACGCTATGCAAGCTGAAGCAATCTTTAACGCAACTGTTGAATTAAAACGAGAAAATATTGAAGTAGAGCCTGAAATAATGATCCCATTAGTAGGCCATGTTAACGAACTGAAATTGATGAAGGAGTTAATCATTAGAGTTGCCGATAAGGTCAAGGCAGAAACAAATACTAATTTTGACTTTACAATTGGAACGATGATTGAAGTTCCAAGGGCTGCTCTAACTGCAGATGAAATTGCCGAGCATGCGGACTTTTTCTCATTTGGTACTAATGATTTGACTCAAACTACATTTGGTTTTAGTCGTGATGATGCTGAGGGAAAATTCTTGCAGTATTATCTTGATCATAAAGTATTATCCGATAATCCATTTGTAACCCTAGATCAAAATGGAGTAGGTCAGTTAGTTAAAATTGGAACTAAACTAGGAAGAAATACTAAGCCGGATCTGAAGATAGGTATTTGTGGTGAACATGGTGGAGAAAAAAGATCAATTGAATTTGTTTATAAGACTGGACTTAACTATGTAAGTTGCTCTCCATATAGGGTTCCTTTAGCTAGATTAGCTGCTGCACAAGCAACGATCAAAAATAATAGCTAAGCATGAAATGAGCAATAGACCGCTAATAAGTGGTCATTTTTTTTGCTTAACATTTTATCACATTTAAGTTATAATATAGACTGTTTTTATCGAATTCGACATATTTCGATAAAATTCAACAATTACAGTTTGATCTATAGATGAATTTTGGTAAGAAGGATTTTTTTAAATTATGTAGAATAATATCTATAAAATTGAATTATGAATATAAAGGAAACTAACCTCTTATGCTCATAGCATGAAGGATAATCGATATGGATTTACTAATTGCTAGTCGTCGTTATTCCTTAAGAGTAAGGAAAGGTGGAGGTAAAGTTAAGGACCAAATAAATTTATTGTTCATGAAAAAAGAATTTTGTCGAATCTTTGCGAAAAAATTTAAATTCTTAGCAGGAGATTCTTAAATGATGGAGAATTTAATGGGGTGGAATTGAAGGTGTTCCTATGTCGTCAAAATTAATTCCAGATGAGTATATTGAGAGAATAAGACGTCATTTTGATATTGTGGATGTAGTTGGCCAATTTGTTCCACTAAAGAAAAGTGGGCGTAATTTTTTTGGATTATGTCCTTTTCATTCAGAAAAAACTCCATCTTTTTCTGTGTCGCCAGATAAGCAGATTTACCATTGCTTTGGTTGTGGAGCCGGTGGAGATGTTATCCGTTTCATAATGGATATTGAGAGTCTTGATTTTAGAGAAGCCGTTAAATACCTTGCAAATGAAGCTGGAATGAATATTCCTCAATTAGACGATACGACGTCCGAAAATGTTCAGGACTCTTATAGAAATAAAGTTTTTCAATTATATGATTTAACAACTAAGTTGTATCATTATTTGCTACTTGAAACTGAACATGGAAAAAATGCGCTTAATTATTTGATAAAAAGAGGATTTTCAAGGGATATTATTGAAAAATTTAATATAGGTTACTCTCCTTCAGCTTGGGATACATTACAAAATTTCTTAACTAAAAGAGGTTTTTCTCTGGAATTAATTAAACAAGCTGGTTTAGTAATTGAAACAGATGAGGGACGCACCTATGATCGGTTTAGAAATCGAATTATATTTCCGATATTTGATGCCCAAGGTAGAGTAATAGCCTTTGGTGGTAGGGTGCTTGATGATGGACATCCTAAATATTTAAATAGTCCAGAAACGAATATTTTTAATAAGAGTAGAACCCTTTATAATTTACATTTAGCTAAACAGGAGATTCGTAAAAGGAGACAAGCTATACTTTTTGAAGGTTATATAGATACCATTTCTGCTTGGAAAGCAGGGGTGTACAATGGTGTTGCCACTCTAGGAACTTCATTAACTGTTGAACAAGCCAAGATTATCAAACGATATGCTGATGAAGTCGTAATTAGTTATGATTCAGATCTTGCAGGACAACAAGCTACTTATCGAGCAATTGACATACTTTTACCTGTTGGTTTATCCGTTAAGATTGCTCAGATTCCACAAGGATTAGACCCCGATGACTATATTGACAAGTATGGTGCTGAGTCCTTTAAAAGTAATATTTTAGGCAACTCGATTACTGCTACAGCCTTTAAGTTGCAATATATCCGTAAAGACTTTAACTTAAAGGATGAGGCTGGTAGGTTACAATACTTGACAAGTGCTTTAAGTATTATCTCTGAATTGAATCATGCCATCGAGCGTGAACACTATCTTAAAGGACTTGCTGAAGAATTCAATCTTTCTTTTCCTTCGCTTAAGAGTGACTTAGATCAAATTTATTACAATAAGCGGAATAAAAAAGAGTATACAAAGGATAATCTTACAAACGAGTGGAATAATATTATAAATAATGGCAATCATGTGGGTAGACATAAGACATTACATCCTGCTTATTACAATGCTGAAAAATATTTGATTTATTTAATGATGAATAGTCGTGAAATTGCAGAGAAAGTACGACAAGAAATAGGAAGCGATTTTCATGTAGAGGATTTTTCAGTGCTAGCAGCGTATCTATATTCATATTATGGTAAGGATTATGATTCTAACATAAGTCATTTTATTTCCACGATTGAAGATAAAAAATATATGCAGTTAGCCACTGAGCTGGCATTGTTAGAAATAAATGAAAATGTTACTGAAGAAGAACTAAATGATTATATTTTTCAGGTTAAGAAGCATTTTTTAGAACTTGAGATCAGGAAAAAACAAAAAGAACAACTTATAGCAGAGCGTAATAATGACTTTGCAAAATCACTTCAAATAGGTAAAGAGATTATCGAATTACGCAATCGTCTAAAATGGGGGAAAAAATAATAAAGATAGGGAAGGAGGGCATATATTATGGCTCATGATAAGAATCAGAATATGGAACTATCTTTGGAACAAATAAAAGAACAGATTATTGAAACAGGCAAAAAGAGAGGTTCCATTTCATATAAAGAAATAATGGAAAAGTTGTCTATCTTTTATCAAGATTCTGATCAAATTGATGAGTTTTTCGAATATCTTGGAGATCAAGGTATAGAAATTGTCAATGATTCTGAAGATGACCATGATAGTGATGCTATTTTGTTAGATGAGGGTGATCCAGAGTTAGAAGAACTTAATTTTGACGATCTAGACATTCCGGGAGTAAAAATTAATGATCCCGTAAGGATGTATCTTAAAGAAATAGGACGTGTACCTCTTTTATCTGCTAAGGAAGAGATTGAATTAGCTAAGCGGATAGAAGAAGGTGATGAAGAAGCAAAGCGTCGTCTTGCTGAAGCTAACTTACGTTTAGTTGTAAGTATTGCAAAACGCTATGTAGGAAGAGGAATGTTATTCCTAGACCTTATTCAGGAAGGAAATATGGGGTTAATCAAAGCTGTAGAAAAATTTGATTACCGTAAGGGTTATAAATTCAGCACATATGCCACTTGGTGGATTCGTCAAGCGATAACCCGGGCAATTGCCGATCAAGCACGTACAATTCGAATTCCAGTTCACATGGTTGAAACGATTAACAAATTAATTAGGGTGTCTCGACAACTTCTTCAAGACTTAGGTAGAGAACCAAGTCCGGAGGAAATCGCTAAGGAAATGGGCCTTAGTCCTGAAAAGGTTAGGGAAATAATGAAAATTGCTCAAGAGCCAGTTTCATTAGAGACGCCTATTGGTGAAGAGGATGACTCACATCTTGGTGATTTTATCGAAGACCAAGAGGCACTTGCTCCGTCTGATGCTGCTGCATACGAGTTGTTAAAGGAACAGTTGGAAGACGTTCTAGATACGCTAACCGAAAGGGAAGAAAATGTATTACGTTTACGTTTTGGTCTTGATGACGGTAGAACAAGAACGCTCGAGGAAGTAGGTAAAGTATTTGGCGTTACTAGAGAGAGAATCCGTCAAATAGAAGCCAAAGCCTTACGAAAGCTACGTCATCCAAGTAGAAGTAAACGTTTGAAAGATTTCCTAGAATGATAATAAGCCTGCAGACCTAAATGTAGGCTTTTTTTTTTTTTTAATAATAACAACTTCCTCATATTGGGATAATTTATTTTAATTTTACATTTTTTTAAATTCCAATGCAAATATTACAAATAGGTTTCTTTACACTTTTTTTGTGAGAAATGTATAATAAGTTATGTTGTAAAAAAGTTTATTATAATATAGAAAGGTGTAGTAATGAATACGATAAAGCTTTCTAAACGATTATCAAAGATTGCAGATTATGTTCCTGATGGTAAAAGCTTTGCTGATGTAGGTTCTGATCATGCGTTACTCCCTAGTTATCTAGCATTAGAAAAAAAAATTCCTTTTGCTATTGCTGTGGAAGTTAACGAGGGACCATTTCAAGCGGCAAAAAAACAAATTTCTAATTTCAAGTTAGAAAGAATGATTGATGTAAGAAAAGGGGACGGATTAACTGTAATAAATCAGGAAGAGGTAGATGTAATTATTATTGCTGGAATGGGTGGCGCTTTAATAGTAGATATTTTAGATAAAGGTAAAAAAAAATTAGCCACTGTAGAAAGACTTATATTGCAGCCAAATGTTGGAGAAAATGTGGTTAGGAAGTGGCTAGATCAAAATATGTGGGATATTAAGGATGAACAAATATTAGAAGAGAATGGTAAAATCTACGAAATTATCGTTGCTGAGCATAGAAAGGGAAATATTGATCCAACATACAGCTCAATCCCCGATAGGAGTAAAAGTGAATTATACCGTCTGGGGCCAGTTCTCTGGAAAGAAAAATCTAGTATATTACTAAAAAAATGGAAAATTGAATTAAAAAAAGTTGAGTATATTTTACAACAGTTAGAGAAGTCACAAGATGAAAAAGAAATGAGAGTGAAAAAACAAAAAATGCTCCAAGAAAAAAAGTGGATAATGGGGGTAGTAAGGTGTTTGGAAAAGGGCAAAATATAATTCAAATACTTGAACAATTCGCTCCAAAAACATTGGCTTATCCTGAAGATAAAATCGGATTACAAATTGGAACATTAAATAAGAAAATAAAAAGGGTAATGTTAACACTAGACGTGTTAGAAGATGTGGTTGATGAAGCTATAGAAAAAGAGGTAGATTTAATAATTTCTCATCATGCAATTATATACAAACCAATAAAGAGTTTGCGAACAGACTTACCTACAGGCAGACTTTATGAAAAAATAATTAAAAATAATATAGCCGTGTACGTCGCTCATACTAATTTGGACGTTACAAAAAATGGTGTTAACGATGTATTAGCTCAGAAGATTGGAATAATAAATCCAGAAGTATTAGAGCCGTCTCATATTCAAAAATTAAAAAAAATAGTTGTTTTTGTCCCAGAAAGTCATCAGCAACAGATAATAGACGCATTGTCAAATAATGGTGCAGGTTGGATTGGTAATTATAGTCATTGTACATTCAATGTTTCCGGTATCGGGACATTTATGCCCCATGAAGGAACTAACCCTTATATTGGTGAACAGGGTAAATTAGAAAAAGTAAAAGAAGTACGTGTTGAAACTATCGTCCCGGAAATAAACCTTACTCAAGCGATTCAAGCAATGTTAAAAGCACATCCATATGAAGAAGTTGCTTATGATATTTATCCATTAGACCTTCAAAGTAAGAAAGAGGGTATAGGAAGAATTGGTAAGCTTGAAGATACTATGTCTCTAAAAGAGTATGCTGAATTTGTAAAAAAACAATTACAGGTAGATGGAATTAGGATAATTGGAGATTTAAATAAAAAGATAAGAAAGGTTGCAGTAGTTGGCGGAGATGGCAATAGCTTCGTAAGCAAAGCGGCGTTCCGTGGTGCCGATGTATTAGTTACAGGTGATATTTATTATCATGTGGCACATGAGGCATTAGCTCAAGGATTGAGCATTATCGATGCTGGACACTATATTGAAAAACATGTTTTAGGAGGTCTAGAGGAATATTTGACCAAGGAATTTTTAGATAGAGGTCTAAAAACTGAGGTGATTATTTCAGAAGTTGACACTAATCCGTTTCAGTTTTTGTAGATCGTTAATCATCAATTTTAAATTATGGAATAATTGGAATGATTAAACTAAAAAACCAAAATCATTCTATTGATTAGCTGTTTTGAATTTGATATATTATTATATGTTGTCGGTTTAGCGTTTTTTTATTAGCTATTATAATAATTTAATACATGGAAAGTAAGCTGGGTAATCGCTGGTGGATTTCCGCAAGGAGCCACGAGAGGAAAGTCCGAGCTCCATAGGGCAGGGTGCTGGATAACGTCCAGTCAGAGTGATCTGAAGGATAGTGCCACAGAAATGGACCGCCTATGTGTCATTACTTAATGATGCAGGCAAGGGTGCAACCGTGGTGTAAGAGACCACGAAGGGTTATGGTGACATATCCCTTGGTAAACCCCACCTGGAGCAAGACCTTATAGGAACGCACATAGAGTTGCCCGCTCTGCGTTCGGGTTGGTCGCTTGAGCTATCTAGTAATAGGTAGCCTAGATAGATGATTACCACTTCAATGGTGGGAGCACTATGGTGCGTAGTACCACTGGAAGTACAGAACTCGGCTTATAGGCTTACTTTCCTTTACATATTTTTAAAAGATGAAGTCCTTTCAAGGGCTTTTTTTTTATATAAAAAAGCCCATCAAAAAATTTAAAAATAAAAAATTAAAAAAATTCCAAAAATAAAAAGGGTTTTTTGAGAATGTGTAAAATATATTATTAAAATATTTAATTTTCATAAAATTCAATTAATGCATGAGGTGAAAATAATGCAAACAGAACCTTTGTTAATAATTCGGGACCTAAAGACATATTTTTATACAGATGGAAAAGAAGTGAAAGCAGTAGATGGGGTTAACTTTCAAATATACAAAGGAGAGACGGTAGCGTTAGTTGGGGAATCGGGAAGTGGTAAGAGTGTTACTTCAATGTCTATTTTACGTTTAATACCGGATCCGCCCGGAAAGATTGTCAACGGAGAAATAATCTTTAATAAGCTAGATCTTCTTAAACTAAGTGAAAGTGATATTAATGAAATTCGTGGTAATGAGATCTCGATGATTTTTCAAGAACCGATGACATCCTTAAATCCAGTTTTTACAATTGGCGAACAGATTATGGAAGGATTACGTCATCATCATAATTTAGACAAAGCAAATGCACGGAAAAAAGCTATTAGACTACTACAGCTTGTAGGTTTTCCTCGTGCTGAAGATATTATAGATGAATATCCTCATCAATTATCTGGTGGTATGCGACAGCGCGCAATGATTGCCATGGCGATGTCTCTAGAACCGAAATTGCTCATAGCTGACGAACCGACAACAGCGTTGGACGTTACGATACAAGCACAAATCTTAGAGCTTATGCGAGATGTTAAAGAAAAATTCAATACATCAATTTTATTGATTACTCATGATTTAGGTGTCGTAGCTGAGATGGCAGATCGAGTCTTGGTCATGTATGGGGGACAAATCGTCGAAGAAGGAGATGTATACACTATTTTTGAATCTCCGAATCATCCCTATACTAAAGGTCTATTGAGCTCTATTCCTTCCCTTAATGATGATAAAGATCGACTTGAATCCATCGAAGGTACTGTACCTGCGGCACATGAATTTCCGAAGGGATGTCGATTCGCACCCCGTTGTGGAGAAAAAAAATTAAGTATATGTGAAGAAAAATTACCTCAACTACAAGAAATAGGTAATGGTCATAAGGTTAGGTGTTTTTTATATGAAAGGGTGGAAGCATGAAACAGACTGTATTAGTTGAAGTAAAGAATCTAAAAAAATATTTCCCAATTAAAGGAGGGATATTAAAACGGACGATTGGGCACATAAAAGCGGTGGATGATGTTAGCTTTACGATGTATAAAGGTGAAACACTTGGAATAGTCGGTGAATCTGGTTCAGGTAAGTCAACAATGGGGCGGACAATGATCCGATTGTATGAGCCTACAGAAGGAGAAGTATTTTTTGAAGGCGATAATTTATTTAAATATTCTAGAAAAGAAATGCGCAGAGTCAGGAAGGGAATGCAAATGGTTTTTCAGGATCCGTTTGCTTCGTTAAACCCTAGAATGACTATTGCTGAATTAATAGAAGAGCCGATGGTAGTTCATAAATTATATGACCGATCCGAGCGAAATGAGAAAGTAAAAGAGTTGTTAAATAAAGTAGGATTACAAGCTGAATATGGTAGTTTATATCCCCATGAGTTTTCTGGGGGACAAAGACAACGCGTTGGCTTGGCTAGAGCTTTATCAATTAATCCTAAACTGATTATTGCAGATGAGCCGGTATCAGCATTGGACGTATCTGTTCAAGCTCAGGTAATAAATCTAATGAAAGATTTACAAGACGAGTTTGAGTTAACTTATTTATTTATTGCACATGATCTTAGTGTAGTTAAACATCTGAGTGATCGTGTTGGAGTCATGTATTTAGGCAGACTTGTTGAACTAGCTAATAAAAAAGATTTATATAGTGGTCCTGTTCATCCATATACACAAGCATTATTATCAGCGGTTCCTGTTCCTAATCCACGATTGAAAAAAGAAAGAATTATTTTAGAAGGTGACATCCCAAGCCCTGCTAATCCGCCAAGTGGATGTGTTTTTCATCCAAGATGTAAATATGCAACAGATAGGTGTCGAGTTGAAAAACCACTGTGGAGAGAAATTGCGAAGGATCATTATGTAGCTTGTCACTTAGTTGATTAAATTAAGGAGGTGAGGAAAAAGGTCGATACTTAACTTCACTTTTTAAAAAATTTTTAAATTAGGGGGTATATAATGTTTAAAAAGTCTCTGTATCTATCAATTGTATTGATTTTAGTATTGGGAATAGCGCTCGTTGGTTGTAGTAGTACAACCACAGATGAGCCAACTCAACCAGATCAAACAAATGAAGGAACTACTAATGATGAGGGTAATAAAGAGGAAGCTACTGGTCCTGTAGAAGGTGGAACTGTTTCCTTTGCAATGTTTAGTGCTCCAGGTGGAATCTTCAATCCATTACTCTATGAAGATGCCTATGAATGGAATGTAATTGGTTTTGTATTTGAAGCATTATTAGAACAATTACCTGATTTATCTTACGGACCTTCACTAGCAGAGTCATGGGAGTTTAGTGAAGATAAGAGAAGTATAACATTTAAGCTTCGTAAAGGTGTTAAATGGCATGACGGCGAAGAATTTACTGCGGACGATGTAGTTTATACTTACACTGTATTAGCTCATCCAGACTATACTGGAACAAGGTCATATATTGTTGAGCCATTTGTAGGATTTGAAGAGTTCAACAGTGGTGAAACTGATACGTTCAAAGGTGTTGAAAAAATTGATGATTATACTGTAGTTTTCCACCTTAAAGAAGCTGCACCTAATGCTTTAGATAATATTAACTTCCCAATTGCGCCTGAGCATGTATATGGTAAATATGAAGTTAAGGACCTTGTAAATGCACCAGAAACTAAAGCTTCTCCTATTGGAACTGGTCCGTTTAAATTGGATAAAATTGTAACAAACGAATCATATGAGTTAGTTCGCTTTGATGATTATTGGAATGGTAAGCCTTACTTAGATAAGATAATTTGGAAGGTTATTAACCAGGATGTTGCGCCTGGACTACTTAAGAGTGGACAGTTAGATGTCATGGCTGATTTAAATCCATCAGATGTAGATCTTGTTAAAAATATTGAAGGAGTTAAAATTTGGGAGACTCCTGACTTTGGCTATCAGTACATGGGATTCAAGTTTGGTAAATTAGAAGAGGATGGTTCAATCACTCCATTTGATAAGGTATATAACGATAAGAAATTACGTCAAGCTATGGCATATGCTATCAATCGCCAAGGAATCGTAGATGGTTTATTAAAAGGACATGGTACAGTGATGAATGCGCCAATTCCTCCTGTTAGTTGGGCAGCTGCTAGCCCTGATCAACTAAACACTTATCCTTATGATCCTGAAAAGGCTAAACAATTATTAGATGAGGCGGGTTATAAGGATATTGACGGTGATGGATTCCGTGAAGATCCAAATGGAAACAAATTTGAAATCACTTTAGATTATCCGACTGGTAATAAAGTTCGTGAAAAATCCGCTCCAATCATTCAACAAAATCTAAAAGAAGTTGGCATTAATATTAAATTAAATGCACCACGCGATGTAGGAAGTCACTATGATGCTGTTGGAAATGACGAAGTAGAATTATTCTTAGCAGGTTGGGGATTAACTACTGACCCAGATCCAAGTGGTATTTGGAAATCTACTGATACCTGGAACTTCCCACGTTGGGTTAACGAAGAGAGTGACCGCCTAATTCAAGAAGGATTAAGCTTGAAAGCCTTTGATATGGATTATCGTAAAGATGTCTATGTGAAATGGCAGCAATTAGTAAATGATGAGCTTCCATATATCTTCTTATATTCTCAAAATTCAATAACTGCTTATTCTGATAGAATTCAAAATGTAAAGCCAGATGCTTTTGGAATTACTCGTGATATTCATAAATGGTGGGTTAAACAGTAATTCAATTAATTACCTGAGTTCATGGCGTGTAGATGATGCTGCACGCCATGAAATTAATTAAGGAGGAAGTGCATTGTACAAGTACATACTGCGACGAATATTAATAATGATTCCAATGCTTGTGCTTATCAGTATAATCGTTTTTACATTCTCTAAATTGGCTCCTGGGGATCCGTTTACTGGGGAATTTGATCCACGTATTACAAAGGATATTTTAGACAAAAAGAGAGCAATGTTTAACCTATACGATCCACCTTACAAACAATATCTTTCTTGGTTAAAAAATGTTTTACAAGGAAATTTTGGTGTATCAATGAGGTTTGGTTTCCCAGTATCAGATTTATTGGCTGAACGAATACCTAATACCTTGTTTCTAGCAATAACTTCTTTGATTATCACTTTAATTGTATCGATTCCAATTGGAATCATATCTGCAAGGCGACCGTACTCGCTGATCGATTATTCGGCTACAACATTCGGTTTCTTAGGGTTAGCAACTCCTAACTTTTATGCAGGTTTGATAGCTATTTATTTATTTTCTATCCAGTTTGGATGGCTACCTGCTCAAGGAACCATTACGGCGGGAGCTGATTATACAGGTTTAGCTCTTTTTTGGGACAAGTTCAAACATGTAATTATGCCAGCATCTACACTTGGATTAGCACAAACCGCTGGTTACATGAGATACATGCGTAGTGAGATGATGGAGGTAATGGGGAAAGATTTCATTCGTACAGCTAGATCAAAAGGAATGCCTGAAAGAGTTATTTTATATAAACACACTTTAAGAAATGCTTTAATACCGATAATTACCTTACTAGGATTTGAATTTGGTGCTTTAGTAGCTGGAGCAGTAATTACTGAGAACGTTTTTAGTTGGCCAGGTGTAGGGACTTTGTTTCTAAATGCGGTCATAAATCGTGATTATCCGATAATTATGGCTATTAATTTAATTATCGCTACTATGGTTTTAGTAGGAAATTTACTAGCTGATATCTTTTATGTAATTGTAGATCCTAGAATTCGTTATGATTAAGGAGGGCAAATCAAATGGAAACACAAATCGACACAAGGCACTCTGCCTCTAAATCATTAAACAAGTCAAAGGAGAATACTCCTTGGAGAATAGCTTTTAGGAAGTTTAAACGCAATAGAATGGCTGTTTTAGGGGTATGGGTACTTTTAATAATAGTAATGATAGGGATCTTTGCTCCATATTTAACTCCCCATGATCCAGAATATGCTGATTTGCTAAATACTAACGGAAAACCTGATAAGGTACACTGGTTAGGTACTGATTCGTCGGGTCGCGATATTTTTGCTCGACTGTTATATGGTTCTAGGATTTCTTTGATAATCGGTTTTTCTGCGATGTTATTCACTATAGTGATTGGTACAATTTTGGGATCTGTAGCAGGTTATTATGGTGGGAAAATTGATAATATAATAATGCGTTTAGCGGATATTCAACTAAACTTTCCTTTTTTATTGTTAGTTATGACAGTTGTAGCGATTTTAAAGGAAATTAATATTTTAATATTTGTTAGTGTCATGGCCTTCGTTTCTTGGCCAGGAATTACTCGAATTATTCGGGCTACATTTCTATCCTTACGTGAGCAAGAATTTATTTTAAGTGCTAGATCTATTGGAGGTTCTGATTTTCGGATAATTTTTCGTCACATGCTACCCAATGCTATGGGACCGATAATCGTTAATGCAACCTTGTTTATGGCTGGGATGATTATTTCTGAATCTGCCTTAAGTTTTATCGGGTTTGGTGTTCCTCAACCTACTCCTACTTGGGGGAATATGTTAACTGAAGCATTATCACTTAGGGTTTTACAGTATGAACCTTGGGCGTGGATACCACCGGGGATAATGATAGTGATTACTGTACTAGCGATCAATTTCATCGGTGATGGCTTACGGGACGCTTTAGATCCAAGAATGAGGAAGAGTTAAGAAAATTTTATTGTAAAGCCTTATTTTATCAATTATGAGAATTCATTCGCTCAGTAATAGTTTTTTGGAGTTAATAATTTTATGTCAGAAAAAGGTTTATTGTGAGCGATTTTATTTAATAATGATTATATCGAATTGTATCGTTGATATTAGCCCCTTGTTATGTGGTAGTACTTACTTTTTACCATATAATAAGGGGTTTCTCATTATAGTTATTTTTAACATTTGAGCAAGTTTAACATTTAAATGAGAAAATAATAGGCTTTAATATGATGAAAAATGATACAATAAGAAGTAATAATAATCATTTTGGCAAATAAGGAGAAAGATTGATGAATATGGAATGGAATAAATCTGGTAACCTTACTTTATTAACTGATTATTATCAGATCAGTATGATGTATGCTCATTTTAAAAATAATTTGTTAGACAAGAAGGTCGTATTTGACGTTTTTATTAGAAAAAATCCTTGTGATAGTGGGTATTCTTTGTTTGCTGGTTTAGAGCAAGTTATAAATTATATTAGAAACATAAAATTTTCAGAGGAAGATATTAATTACATATCTTCCATTTATCCTTATGATCGAGAATTTCTAGATTTTTTACGGGGTTTTAGATTTACCGGAGATATTTGGTCTGTACCTGAAGGGACGGTAATTTTTCCTAATGAGCCTATTATGAAAATAGAAACTAATTTAATAGAAGCTCATCTAATAGAGACTGCAATACTAAACATTATTAATCATCAGACTTTAATTGCAACTAAAGCAGCACGAATAGTTTTTTCTGCTGATGGTGATCCTGTGATAGATTTTGGTTTAAGGAGGGCTCAAGGACCAGATGCGGGAATTTATGGGTCACGTGCCGCCTATATTGGAGGGGTAACTGGAACCTCTAACGTATTAGCTGGGAAACTCTTCTCGATTCCTGTTGTAGGTACTCATGCCCATGCATATATTCAAAGTTATTCTTCAGAGTTGGAGGCTTTTTTGGCATATGCAGAGATATTTCCCAATAATGCGATATTATTAGTAGATACTTATGATACCCTAAATAGTGGGATACCAAATGCAATTAAGACATTTAAGATAATGAAGGAAAAGTATGGTGATCAATTCAAAAATTACGGTATTCGTATAGATTCTGGTGATTTAGCATATCTATCTAAACAAGCTAGAAAAATGTTAGATGAAGCAGGATTTTCAGATGCGAAGATTATTGCTTCAAATGATTTGGATGAATATATAATCCGTGATTTGAAGTTACAAGGTGCTAAAATTAATTCTTGGGGAGTTGGGACAAAATTAATTTCATCTTCTGGATGTTCAGCATTAGGTGGGGTATATAAATTAGCCGCTGAAATTAAAGACGGTGAATCTATCCCTAAAATAAAAATAAGTGAAAATCCTGAAAAGGTGACAACTCCAGGAGTTAAAAAGCTTATTCGTTTCTATGATAAGATTAACTTTAGAGCAATTGTTGATCTTGTAATGCTTCATGATGAAAAAATTCCAGTAAAAAATTTTATTGCATTTGATCCAATAAATGTTTGGAAAAAGAAATTGGTGAAAAACTTCATTGCAAAAGAGCTGTTAATTCCTATCTTTAAAAATGGAGAGTTAGTTTATTCACCTCCAGCATTAGAGGAAATTAGAAAAAGAGCTAAGAAAGAGTTGAGTACCATATCAGAAGAAATAAAAAGAATAAATAATCCTCATGTTTATCATGTAGATTTATCGCAAAAGTTGTGGGATCTGAAGCATGAATTAATTAATAAAGAGAGAAATAAACATTATTAGGTAGACACTATTTTACAAAGAAATATATGGAAGAGGAGGAGCATGGATGGATTGGATAGTCTATGTAATTCTAGGATTGGTTCAGGGGATTACCGAGTGGTTACCAATAAGTAGTAGTGGGCATTTAGTGATTATTCAAGAGCTTTTTGGAATCAGTTTACCTGGTTTAGCATTTGAAGTTCTATTAAATTTTGCTACTTTTTTAGCAATGGTAATTGTGTTTAGAAAAGAGTTGTTGAGATTGGTTAGGGGCTTCTTTCGTTATATATTTAAGGGAACGCAGGAAGATCTTGAAGATTTTAAGTTTACCTTGTATATCATAATAGGTGTTATTCCTGCTGGGGTATTAGGATTATTATTTGAGGACTTTATTGAAAGCAGGTTAAAATCATTAACAACTATTGCAATTGCATTGATCATTACTGGGATAGGACTATATTATATTTCTAAAATTAAGGGATATAGGAAACAAATAAATACAAAGGATGCTTTATGGGTCGGCTTGTTTCAAGCGATTGCTTTAATTCCTGGAATTAGTCGCTCAGGTGCAACGATTTTTGCATCACTTTATCGTAAATTAGACAAGGAATTGGCGATACAATATTCATTTTTCTTAGCAATTCCCGTCAGTATCGGTACGATGCTATTAAAGATAGATGATTTATTTAGTCAAACGGTTAATTTATTTGAATACTCGATAGCATTTTTTGTATCACTATTTTCAGCTATTTTTGCAATTAAATGGTTTATTGGGGTTCTTAATCGTGGTAAATTGATTTATTTTACTTATTATTGTGTTCTTGTGGGTTCGATTATTCTTATTTATCAATTTTGGGGATAATTGATTAATATTTAATTTACAATATATACATCGATGGGGAGATCAAAATGACAGTATTACTAGACAATTACCCATTAATATCAGCATTAGTTGCGATGTTATTGGCTCAATTAGTAAAATTTCCTATTAACTTTATATTAAATCATAAAATTGATCCGATGATTATTTTCAGTAATGGTGGGATGCCAAGTTCACATTCAGCTTTTGTATCTTCGTTAACTACAGCAATAGGTATTGAATATGGATTTAATTCCCCGTTTTTTGCCATTTCTACAGTATTTTCGTTGATTACTATGTGGGATGCAACAGGAGTACGTTACCAAGCATCTAAGCATGCTCAAGCACTTAATGTACTCATTCAAGACTTTCATCAATTAGTAGAACATGTAAAATATAAATCAAAAAGAAATAATGTAACTTTTAGGGAGCTTCTGGGAAATCCATTAAAAGAGCTTTTAGGACATAAACCTTTTGAAGTATTGATGGGTTTGCTTTTCGGAATTTTGGTAGCATTATTTGTAGGAACTTGGTATTAACTCATGTTGCATGTGAATTCAGATTGGAATTTGCATGCAACTTTTTTTATTAACCCTAATTATTTTAGTTATACAGCAATGTTTTATAATGGAGGAGTATGGAGAAAGAAAAAATTTGTTATAAAGGATGATTGGTTTATGAAAATCAAATCATTAGGCCCTAGGAGTATTGTAATTAGTTTTCCTGAGCTAGATCAAATTAACTTGTTGGCCATTTATGGTGAAAAATTTACATATTTATGTGATACATATCTTGGACCAGACCCAATGGAACAGCTGAAAAAAGTTTTTCGTAGGGATGGTAGAAACCAACCGATTATTGTCTTTAATTCCCATTGGGACTGGGATCATATTTGGGGAAACTGTGCTTTTGCTGATTCAATGATTATAGCCCATAAAAAATGTAGAGAGAATCTTGAAAAGGGTTTTTGGTCTGAATTAAATAAAAATAAACAGTATGCTAGGGGTGAAGTAAAACCAGTTTTTCCGAATATTTTATTTGAAAAACGGTTAACATTTATGGAAGATGGTGTGGAGTTTTTCTATTCTCCAGGTCACACAGCTGATTCGGCATCCTGTTATGATAAAAAAGAAAATATTTTATATGTAGGGGATAACGTTGAATTTCCTATTCCATATATACAAGATAAGGATTTGAAACATTATATAAATACACTTAAAATGTATCTTAATCTCAATCCCAGATATATCATTACTGGACATGGTGAAAATGCCTCAATAGAGTTGATTAAGTCAAACCTAGAATACGTCAAGAAACTATATCAAGGTATTAATATTGATCAATCAAATTGGAGTTCAGATATGAAAGAAAGGCACTTGGCGAATATGGATAAGTTGAAATAATTATCATATCCAGCTAATACCGATAAATTAATTTTATGAATATTTTTATAGATAAAGATGGAATAATTAAAAAAAGTTCCACAAGAAATATTTTAGGAAATATTTTAGTAAAAATCCAAGCACTTATTGAATAGATTAACATAAGATAGGTTATTGGTATGATGGTGATGTTTGAATTCCATGAATCAGTTTTGAAAGGAAGAGATATTTATGTGTGGTATAGCTGGGTGGATTGATTGGGATCAAGACCTAACGCAGAAAAAGGAGATTATAGAAAAAATGGGTAGTACGTTACATCATCGGGGACCCGATAATCAAGGCTCTTGGGTAACCAAACATGCTGCCCTAGCACATACTCGATTAATAGTAATTGATCCAGAAGGTGGCTCACAACCAATGATTCGCCAATATGGTGATAACAAATACGTTATCATTTACAATGGAGAATTATATAATACGGAAGAACTTAGAAGGGAATTAAAACAGCTAGGACATAAATTTTTCTCACATTCAGATACTGAAGTTCTTCTGATATCCTATATTGAGTGGGGAGAAAAATGTGTAGAGCGCTTAAATGGTATTTTTGCGTTTGGGGTATGGGATGATTCAAAACAAAAATTATTTATGGCTAGGGATCGTCTTGGAGTAAAACCGCTCTTTTATACTGAAAAATACCACAAATTATTATTTGCTTCAGAAATTAAGGCGCTTTTGGCTCATCCTGAAATTAAACCAGAGATTGATGAAGAAGGTTTATCAGAGATTTTTGGACTTGGACCATCTAGGACTCCAGGGCATGGTGTATTTCGAGGAGTATCCGAGTTAAAACCAGGGCATTATTTAATTTATAACTCATCCGGTACAAGTATTAAAAAATACTGGGTATTAGAGAGTAAAAAGCATGAAGATGATTTAAAAACAACTATCGAAAAGGTTAGAGAGTTGGTTCTAGATACAGTTAAACGTCAATTAGTATCCGATGTCCCTGTTTGTACTTTTCTTTCGGGTGGACTTGATTCAAGTATTATTTCAGCTGTGGCTGCAAATATCTATAGAGAAAAAGCTAAGACACTCCATACCTATTCAATAGATTACGTTGGGAACAAAGAAAATTTTAAAGCTAGTGAATTTCAACCTAATGCCGATCCACCTTGGGTAAAAAAGATGTCTAAATATATTGGCTCAACCCATCATTATATTATGGTAGATACGATAGAACTAGTGGAATCGTTATATGACGCAGTCAAAGCCCGTGATTTACCAGGAATGGCTGATATCGATTCTTCTCTTTTATTATTTAGTAAAGAGATTAAAAAAGGGGCGACGGTTGGATTATCAGGAGAATGTGCAGATGAAATATTTGGTGGGTACCCGTGGTTTTATCGTGAAGATGATTTGAAATCTGAGAACTTTCCTTGGTTAAGATCATTAGATGAAAGGGTGAAAATATTATCACCATCTTTAAAAGAACGACTTTCAATAAAAGACTATGTACAATATCGTTTTCAACAGACATTAGATGAAGTTCCAATTTCAACTGAAGATTCAAAAGAACAAGTACAGATGCGAAAATTATTTTATTTGAATTATCAGTGGTTTATGGCTAATCTATTAGAACGAAAAGATCGAATGACGATGGCGACTGGTTTGGAGGTCAGGGTTCCATTTGCTGATCATCGTTTGGTCGGATACGTTTGGAATATACCCTGGGAAATGAAAAATTTAAATAATAGAGAAAAAGGAATCTTACGTGCAGCCATGAAAGGCATTCTGCCAGACGAAATATTAAATCGTCGGAAAAGCCCTTATCCTAAAACTCACAATCCACTATATACAAAAGAGGTTAGCAATCGGCTTCTAGATATCTTAAATGATCCAACTTCTCCGATACTAGATTTAATAGATGCAAAATATGTACGTAATATTATTGAATCAGGTGGCGAAATTTTTAAAGTTCCATACTTCGGTCAGCTAATGATGGGTCCACAACTTCTAGCATATTTAATTCAAGTTAATTATTGGTTAAAAGAGTATCAAATCAAAATTGTTTAATCTTAAGAAAAAAAAAGGATGCATTGATTGCATCCGTTTTTTTGCTTTTAGTCCAAGATTTCATCTGGTGTGAAATTAGTATCGGTAAAGATATCCTTTGCCCCATCAACTTCGACGTCGTACTTATAATTCTTTTTATCTTCTCTAACAATGTATAGTGCTTCTCTGAATCTTAATGCATGTACTACTTCTCTTTCTCTTAGAAATCTTAGGGCATCAATTAGTCCAGGGTCGTCTGTCATTTGGATTAAGTTCTCGTAGGTTGCTCTAGCCTTTTCTTCACCAGCAATATCATCAATCAAATCAACTATAGGATCCCCTTTCGTTTGAATGTAAGATGCTGTCCAGGGATTACCATTAGCGTCACTATAAAATAGGGCTCGGTTATGTTCTGCAAATTGTGCACCTAATCCTGCCGCCATCATTTGTTCAGGTGTTGCGTTCTTGACTAATTTATATACCATAGTTGCAATCATCTCTAGGTGACCTAATTCTTCAGTACCTATGTCCGTTAGTAAGGCTTTAGCTCTTTTGTTTTTCATACTGTACCTTTGATTTAAATATTTTAATGCTGCCGATAACTCGCCGTCTGGACCACCATATTGGGTAATTAAAAATTTTGCCATCCTTAAGTCCGGTTTCTCAATACGAATGGGTCGTTGAAGTTTTTTCTCATACATCCACATCGTTCATATTCACCTCTTTAATTTAGTAAATTATTTCCCACGGCCAAGGGTCCTTTATCCAACGGGCCGGATTTTCTTTTGAGAAACCATACTGGGTAAGTGGTCCGTAGTAGCGCTCAACCTCAGGCATTAGTTGCATGATTTGATAAGTTAAATTAGTGAAGTCTTGTTGAGCTTTTTTGTCATTGGGATGAGTATCTAGATATAGTTTGAGTTCTAAAGCTGCAAATTCTAAATCTTGTAGTTTATATAATAATGGTGTTGCTCTTTTCAAATCATATTCCTCCCTTATTCGTATTCCCTATTACTTTATTCAGTCATATAGTCATTAGTAACTAAGATGATCGCCTAATTTTTGGGTAAAAATATATATAAAAAAAGGCAGACTCAACCTCGCATAAATAGCGATTTTTTGAGTCTGCCTGCTTTATAAAGCAATTATAAAATTTTAATCTTTTTCTAATGTAACAGCTGTCCCGTATACGAGAATTTCAGAAGCATTTTGCATAATTTGGGAGGTCATATATCTTACATTTAAAATTGCATTAGCTCCTATCTTCTCAGCTTCCCGTACCATATGAGCAGTCGCTTTTTGTCTTGAGTCCGTTAACATTTCGGTATATTCTTTAATTTCTCCACCAACCAATGTCCTAAATCCTGCTACAATATCCTTTCCAATATGTTTTGACTGAACGATATTGCCTTTAACCATTCCATGGACCTTGGTCACTTTGTAACCAGGTACATAATCAATATTTACGATAATCATTATTTTCTTTATCCTCCTTATACTCTTCATAGCGATCCTTAGCTACACTAATCAAAATCATAATACTTCCAATAATTCCTAATAGGAATGCTGCGATAATATTATCTTCAACTGGCTCTGCATTGGAAAAAAGTGCGTAAAAGGGAGCGAAAACAAAAATGAGTCCTGCTATAATCACAAGTGAAACTCCAATTTTTTTCATAGCATCACCTCATGTTTTTAAAACGTATTGTCAAAAGTTTTATAGATTATTGTGTCAAAAACCTTGTTGTTATTGAAAAATTTATATTAAGGTATTGCCACCCCCTCAATTTAAGGGTAATTTTTAGTTGACCATTCAAAAAATTACTCAAACAAAGGAGGCGGCAAACTTGATGTCTAAAGTTATTTCTTTGTTGCTACTATACATTGAGGTTCAAAATAAAATCATTGTTTATTTGATGGGGGCATTGCTTGGTAAGAATTCTCTTC
>NZ_MIJF01000015.1 GCF_001730235.1 Vulcanibacillus modesticaldus
TTTTCTTCAAGTCCCTTCATTCCTTCGTTTTCATAATGATGAACCCATCGACGAACCATAGAATGATCAATACCCAACTTTTTAGCCACAGTTTTGTATCCCATTCCTTCATTCTTATACATATCCACTGCTTTCTTTTTGAATGCTACATCATATGTGTTTCGAATTTTACCCATAGAAAAATCCCCTCCATAATAGACAGACTAATGGTTTTTCTTTTTTCTGTCTACTATAAGGGGATCATATCAGCTTAAGCGGTGCTTTTTAAATCTTTAAACCTTTGGAGCAGAAGTAATAATATCGTCGATCAAACCATACTTTTTAGCCTCTTCCGCTGTTAGGAAGTTATCACGATCTGTGTCTCTTTCAATTTTTTCAATTGGTTGACCAGTGCGTTCTGATAAGATTTCATTTAGTTTTTTCTTTAAATCAATGATGCGTTTAGCATGAATTTCGATATCACTTGCTTGCCCTTGAGCTCCACCTAATGGTTGATGAATCATAATTTCACTGTTAGGAAGGGCATATCTCTTTCCTTTTGTTCCAGCAGCCAGTAAGAATGCCCCCATTGATGCAGCCATACCAACAACAATCGTTGAAACATCAGGTTTAATAAATTGGATTGTATCAAAAATAGCCATTCCAGCTGTAATAGATCCACCAGGGCTATTGATGTATAAATGGATATCTTTCTCAGGATCCTCGGCAGCTAAAAATAAAAGCTGAGCGATAACGGTATTGGCTACACTATCGTCAATCGGACTTCCTAAGAAGATAATACGATCCTTTAATAATCGTGAGTAAATATCGTACGCTCTTTCTCCGCGGTTAGTTTGTTCAATAACCATTGGTACATAATAACTCATAATATATCCTCCTCTCATTATCTCCTATGATAATGGTATGCTTGATATACTCATATCATACCTTATTAGTCAAAAAAGGTCAAACATTAAGTGCGGAGTATTTTCCATATGTTATTCTGCCCTTATTCTGTTAAAATAAACTTAGAGGCTACTAATCTTCTGTCTATTTTTGATATAAAAAAAAGCCTATAAGGCTAAATGTTTTGGCTAAATTATAAGATTTTTAGGTATCCAATAAGTGGTGCGCCCGGAGGGACTCGAACCCCCGCAAAACCTGGCTCCGGAAACCAGTGCTCTATCCAACTGAGCTACGAGCGCAAAATAAATCACAAACTACATTATACAATGTGAAGATATGATTATCAAGACATTAGGTGATAATATGGAAATGAATTATGGTCTTTTTCAACAACAGACACAAAAACTATTTATGACAAAAGAGTTGCGCCAAGCAATTACATTGTTACAATATCCAACTATAGAATTAACTGAATTTCTATATGAGGAGATAGTAAATAATCCTGTATTTGAGATAGATGATAAAGAGCTAGCACGATATGAATATTTTTACCGCAATCAATATAAATCTCGTTCAATTAAATATTCATCTGAAGAAGATTTTAATATTTGGGAAAAAATCTCTGTTCACGAAATTTCCCTAGAAGAACATCTATTAGAACAGGCTAGATTTTTGTCTTTAAGAAAAAAGGATTATGAAATTTTGAAGTTTTTAATCGGTAGTTTGGATGAATCGGGTTATTTGAAAGTTCCCTTAGATGAAGTGGGAAAGCGCTTTCAAATAAGTGTAGCTGATGTTAATAGAGTACTAAGAATTTTACAATCTTTAGAGCCTAAAGGGATAGGTGCTCGAGATTTAAAAGAGTCTTTATTGCTTCAATTAAAGGCTATTGATCCGATAGATTATCAAGCAATTGAAATCGTAGAACACCATCTAAGTGATCTAGCGGAACGTAAATTTACTAAGATAGCCAAAAAACTTCAAATAACAACTCAAGAGGTACAACTGTTATTTGATTTTATTAGAACTTTAAGTCCTAAACCAGCGATGGGTTTTAATGGTGGTGAATTGCCTAGATACATCATTCCTGACGTGATCCTAGAATTTGTAGATGACGAATTTGTTGTAATTGTTAATGATGCGATGTTGCCGAGATTAAAAATTAACCCTTATTATCGCCAGTATCTTCTAAACAATCCCAAAGGGGACCAAACATCAAAATATATTATCGAAAAATTTCATAGTGCAGAGTGGTTGATTAAAAGCATTGAACAAAGACGAAATACTCTTTACAAAGTGACCAATGCTATTATAAAACATCAGGTATCCTTTTTTAAAAATCATTCATTGAAGCCATTAAAATTAAGAGAAATTGCTGATGAAATTGGCATGCATGAATCAACGGTTAGTAGGGCAGTTAATCAAAAATATTTGCAAACTCCTCTAGGTATTTTTGAATTAAAATATTTTTTCAGTACAGGACTGTCGACTTCTGATGGGGATGTTACTTCAAGTGAAAATGTCAAAAAGCTACTTCAAGAAATTATTGATAATGAAGATAAAAGAAAACCCTTATCCGATCAAAAAATAGCTAATTTATTAAATAAAAAAGGAATAAATATCTCAAGAAGGACTATTGCAAAATATCGGGATGAATTAGGGATACTTTCCTCATCGGCTAGAAAGAGATACTAAAAAAATTATTCCTATAATTTTTAGGGGATAATTTTTCTGTATTCAGGGAATGCTATTCATTTTCGGAATATACAACAATAATTTCAATTTGACATGTTCTTATAATTCTAATCGTTATTAATCCATTTTTATACCGTTCTTTTTTATTTTTCTTGCCAGTAACAATGTCAATATAGAAATAGTTATAGCTGGAACAATAAAGTCAAAAAAATAGTTGTCTAGTTCATGTTCTATAACATAGTTAATTGATTTTAATTTAAGTTCATAAATATATATATCAAGTACCACTAAAGATAGCTCTGCTAAAATAGAAATAACCATAACTAAAATCCAGTTAATTTTATAAAAAAAAACTAAAATAAATACAACTATAGCAGGTGCAAGTATCATCAAAATATTTAATTCAAGACCTTCTAAAAGAATCATAAACTTTCCTCCATTTCATATATATGATATATTTCTAATATACGAAAAATTCAAAAAAATTATCAATAATGGAGGAGAAAATGATCAGTAGGGATCTATCATATTATGCGATTCGTTTTAGAGCAAAAGAGATATGAATAAAAAATTGGTTGCTAATTAATTCATTTCACTGTATTATTTATATTAGAGATGAATTTTTTTTGCTGTAAGTGGGACATAATATGTTAAAGCGGGACTAAATAAGACCAAAGGAGAGCTAAAAATTGGATTTATTAAAACTCCAATCGAAGCTAACACCTGATATTCTAGAAATAATGCAGAAGAGATTTAAGATTCTACATTATATCTCGTTAATGCAACCAATTGGCAGAAGAAGTTTATCACAAGCATTAGGATGGACAGAGAGAGTATTAAGGGCAGAAGCTGAGTTTTTAAAACAGCAGGGCTTAATCGATATTGAAACAATTGGAATGAAATTAACTGATGAAGGATATCAAGTGTTAGAAGAATTATCCCCATATATCAAAAAAATATTCGGTTTAAACGAATTAGAACAAAAACTACAGGCTAAACTACATATTTCGAGGGTTATTGTTGTTGCAGGTGATGTCGATAAAGATGAATTCGTTAAAAAAGAGATGGGACGAGCTGCTGCGCAATTGTTAAGACAATATGTTAAAGAGAATGATATCGTTACATTAACAGGTGGTTCAACTTTATTTGAAGTAGCAAATATGATGCCAGAAAACCCACAATTGCAATCTGTTCTATTTGTTCCGGCCCGTGGAGGTATTGGTGAAAATCATGAATTTTTGGCAAACACTTTAGTTTCTGTTATGGCTAAGAAAACGGGAGGCAAATATCGGTTACTTCATGTTCCTGACCAACTAAGTGAGGAATCATATAATTCTCTGATGAATGAAGATAACATAAAAGAAGTATTGAAGGTTATTCGTTCTGCAGGAATTGTCATTCATGGAATCGGGGATGCTAAAACCATGGCGCTAAGGCGTAATACTTCTAAAGAGATCTTAGCGTTATTAGAAGAGAAAAAAGCAATTGGTGAGGCTTTCGGATATTATTTCTCACAAGATGGTGAGATTGTGTACAAGATCAAAACAATAGGGCTAATACTAGAAGATTTAGAAAAAATTCCTCATATCATTGCTGTTGCTGGCGGAAAAAGTAAAGCTGATGCAATTTTAGCAGTATTAAAACAAAATTATAAACAAATATTAGTAACTGATGAAGGAGCTGCTAGGGAAATCTTATCAAAAATTTAATCATGTCAAAGACATCACTGATGGCATAATTAATTTACTTTGCAGCAATAATTAAATTTGGTGCAAAGTATAATTTTTAACCAATAAATAGCTTTTTTTAATCATTAAATTCATAAATTCAAGGAGGAAAAAAGTTATGATTAAAGTTGGTATTAATGGTTTTGGTAGAATTGGAAGAAATGTATTTAGAGCAGCAATGGGTGTATCTGATATTGAAATCGTTGCTGTTAATGACCTAACAGATGCTGAAATGCTTGCTCATTTACTTAAATATGACTCTGTACATGGAAAATTAGATGCGGAAGTTGAAGCTACAGAGGAAGGAATCTTAGTTAATGGTAAATTAATCAAGGTTCTTGCTGAAAGAGATCCTGCTCAATTACCTTGGAAAGAACTTGGTGTTGACCTTGTTATTGAATCAACTGGTCGTTTTACTAAACGTGAAGATGCAGCGAAACACTTGGAAGCTGGAGCTAAAAAGGTTATCATCTCTGCACCTGCAAAGAATGAAGATATTACTATCGTTATGGGAGTAAACCATGACAAATATGACCCAGAAAACCACCATATCATTTCTAACGCATCTTGTACTACAAACTGTTTAGCACCATTTGCCAAAGTATTAAATGATAAATTTGGTATTAAGCGTGGATTAATGACAACTGTACATTCTTATACCAACGACCAACAAATTCTTGATTTACCACATAGAGATTATCGTCGTGCTCGTGCTGCTGGTGTTTCAATTATTCCTACAACAACTGGAGCAGCAAAGGCAGTATCTCTTGTATTACCAGAATTAAAAGGTAAGTTAAATGGATTTGCAATGCGTGTACCAACTCCAAACGTTTCTGTTGTAGATTTAGTTGCTGAATTAGAAAAAGATGTAACTGTTGAAGAAGTTAATGGTGCTTTAAAAGCAGCTGCAGAAGGAGAACTAAAAGGAATTCTTGCATTCTCTGAAGAACCATTAGTATCAGTTGATTACAACCACGACCCACATTCTTCTAGTGTAGATGGATTATCAACAATGGTTATGGATGGCAATATGGTTAAAGTTGTATCTTGGTATGACAATGAGTGGGGTTATTCTAACCGTGTTGTTGATTTAGCTGTTTACGTTGCAAATAAAGGAATTTAATAAAAAGTCAAGAAATAATATCTTGTTAAAATAGAGGAGAAATCAATTTCTCCTCTTTCGTTCAAGGAGGTAGCACTAAATGAATAAGAAATCTGTACGGGATCTAGATTTGAAAGGAAAAAAGGTCTTCTGTCGAGTAGATTTTAATGTTCCAATGCAAGATGGAGTAATAACCGATGATACTCGAATTAAAGCTGCTCTTCCAACAATCAAGTATATTGTTGAACAGGGAGGAAAAGCTATTTTAGCTAGCCATTTAGGAAGACCAAAAGGAAAAGTAGTTGAAGAGTTACGTTTGAATCCAGTTGCTAAAAGACTTTCTGAACTTCTTGGTAAAGAAGTGACAAAAGTAGATGAAGCTACAGGCGATGTAGTTAAGTCTAAAATAGCAGAAATGCAAGATGGAGACGTTCTTTTATTAGAAAATGTAAGATTTTATCCTGGTGAAGAAAAAAATGATCCAGAATTAGCTAAAGCTTTTGCAGAGTTAGCTGATGTTTATGTTAATGATGCATTTGGCGCAGCACATCGTGCTCATGCATCAACGGAAGGAATAGCTAAATATCTACCTGCAGTAGCTGGCTTCTTAATGCAAAAGGAAATTGAAACCCTAGGAAAGGCTCTCAATAATCCGGAAAGACCTTTCACAGCTATCATCGGCGGGGCGAAGGTTAAGGACAAGATTGGAGTAATTGAAAATTTACTTGATAGAGTAGATAACTTAATCATCGGTGGCGGTTTAGCATATACCTTTATCAAATCTCAAGGTTACGAAATAGGCAACTCATTACTTGAAGAAGACAAAATCGAATTGGCTAAAGAATTTATTGAAAAAGCTAAGGCTAAAGGCGTACGCTTTTTAATGCCGATTGATGCAGTTGTAGCCGATCGTTTTGCTGAAAATGCTAATACAAAGATCGTTGATATTTCGGAGATACCTGCTGATTGGGAAGCTTTAGATATTGGACCTAAGACAGTTGAATTGTATGAGGAAGTTATTAAAGATTCTAAGCTTGTTATCTGGAATGGTCCAATGGGTGTTTTTGAAATGGATAAATTCGCTAATGGCACTAATGGTATTGCAAAAGCTATGGCTGATACAGATGCCATAACAATTATTGGTGGTGGAGATTCTGCTGCTGCAATCGAAAAAGCCGGATTAGCTGATAAAATGTCACATATATCTACCGGTGGCGGAGCTTCTTTAGAGTTTATTGAAGGTAAAGACTTACCTGGTGTAGTTGCATTAAATGATAAGGAATAGGTGATATGATGAGAACTCCAATCATTGCTGGAAACTGGAAGATGAATAAAACCATCGAGGAAACAAAAGAATTCATCGCAGCTTTAAAAGACTTTTCCCTAGAGAATGTTGATGCTGTTTTATGCGTTCCATATACTAGTTTAGGAATTTTGAGGGAACAACTAAATAATAAGATTAAAATCGGCTCCCAAAATATCCATTGGGAAGAGAATGGCGCGTTTACTGGTGAGATTAGCCCACTAATGCTCAAGGAACTGGGGGTTGAATACGCAATAATCGGCCATTCTGAGCGCAGAGAAATGTTTGGTGAAACTGATGAAACGGTTAATAGACGCGTTCATGCAGCATTTAAACATGGAATTACACCTATCGTGTGCGTGGGAGAAAAACTTGAGGAAAGAGAAGCTGGAAAGACTAAGGATGTTGTAAAAGAGCAAACTGAAAAGGCTATTGCTAATCTTTCTTCTGAACAGGTTAAGAAATTGGTTGTTGCATATGAACCTATTTGGGCAATTGGAACCGGTAAAACATCATCTGCGGAAGATGCGAATGAAGTAATCGGATATATTAGAAAAGTTATTGCCAACCAATATGACTCCCAAGTTGCTAATGAAGTACGAATTCAATATGGTGGAAGTGTAAAACCAGAAAATATTCGTTCCTTTTTAAGTCAACCTGAGATTGACGGTGCATTGGTCGGGGGAGCAAGTCTAAAACCAGAATCTTTTATGGCTTTAGTTGAAGGAGCAAAATAATTTTTAAATGATGCGAAATACAGAATGGAGAGTGAGCCCAAAATGACTCGACCAAAACCTTTAGCTTTAATCATTATGGATGGATTCGGTGTTCGTAACGAGGTAACCGCAAATGCGATTGCTCAAGCAAATACTCCAAATCTTGATCGTCTAAAGAGTGAATTTCCTAACACGATTATTGGTGCTAGTGGCATGTCGGTTGGATTACCTGAAGGACAAATGGGTAATTCAGAAGTTGGACACCTAAACATCGGTGCTGGCCGTATTGTATATCAAGATTTGACGAGGGTAACAAAATCCATTCAGGAAGGTACATTCTTCCAAAACGAAGTATTTTTAGATGCGATAAAACATGTAAAAGAAAAAAATAAAAAATTACACTTATATGGATTATTATCAGATGGTGGAGTACACAGTCATATAAAACATCTATATGCACTACTTGAGTTAGCGAAGAGGGAAAATGTTAGCCAAGTATATGTTCATGCTTTTTTAGATGGTCGTGACGTTGCTCCCGATAGTGCTATTGAATATATTAGACAACTTCAAGCGAAGATGAATGAATTGGGCATTGGTCAAATAGCAACGGTTCAGGGTAGATATTATGCTATGGACCGTGATAAGCGATGGGAAAGAACAGAAAAGGCTTATCGAGCTATGGTTTATGGTGAAGGTCCACATTATACTGATCCAATCAAAGCTGTTCGTGAATCATATGAGAAGAGTGTTTTTGATGAATTTGTAATGCCTACTGTTATCGTTGATGATAATGATCAACCAATTGGGAAAATCGAATCTGAAGACGCGATTATTTTCTTTAATTTCAGACCCGATCGTGCAATTCAAATATCACAAGTATTCACTAATAAAGATTTCCGTGGATTCGATCGCGGGGAAGGTTATCCGGAGAATGTTTACTATGTTTGTCTAACTCATTTTAGTGAATCTGTTGATGGGTATGTTGCTTATAAACCAACGGATTTGGATAACACATTAGGAGAAGTTTTAAGTCAAAATGGTTTAAAACAATTGCGAATTGCAGAAACTGAGAAATATCCTCACGTAACTTATTTCTTTAGTGGTGGCCGTGAAGTGGAATTCGATGGAGAGACTAGAATTCTGATCCCTTCACCAAAGGTTGCAACATATGACTTAAAACCAGAAATGAGTGCCTATGAGGTAACTGAAGCCGTTCTAAAAGAAATTTCTGCGGACAAACAAGATGTAATTATCCTTAACTTCGCAAATTGTGATATGGTAGGTCACTCAGGTAAGCTCGAGCCAACGATTAAAGCAGTTGAAGCTGTAGATGATAATCTTGGACGAATAGTTGACGCGATCCTTGAAAAGGGTGGAGTGGCACTGATCACTGCTGATCATGGTAATGCCGATTTAATGTCTGATGAGGAAGGAAATCCAATTACTTCACATACGACAAATCCAGTACCATTGATCATAACTAATAAGGATTTAGAATTACGAGAGGATGGAGTGCTGGCAGATATTGCACCAACCATGCTTCAATTACTAAACATTGATCAACCTGCTGAAATGACAGGTAAATCATTAATAAAATAAATAAAGAATTATTAAAAGGAGTGGACATTGTGACAATTATAGCTGACGTTTATGCTCGTGAAGTATTAGATTCTCGTGGAAACCCAACTGTTGAAGTAGAAGTTGTTTTAGAATCAGGTGCAATGGGAAGGGCGATTGTACCATCTGGTGCTTCTACTGGTGCCCATGAAGCTGTTGAATTAAGAGATGGTGACAAAGATAGATACTTAGGCAAAGGTGTTCTTAAGGCTGTTGAGAATGTTAATGATATTATTGCCCCAGAAATAATTGGGATGGATGCTTTAGACCAAGTTGGTATTGATGAATATTTAATTCAACTAGATGGTACACCAAACAAAGGAAAACTTGGTGCAAATGCTATTTTAGGAGTATCCATGGCGGTTGCTAGAGCAGCTGCAGATGCATTAGGAATTCCTCTATATGCATACTTAGGTGGAGTAAATGCAAAAACTCTTCCTGTTCCAATGATGAACATCCTAAATGGTGGAAAACATGCTGATAACAATGTTGATATTCAAGAATTCATGGTAATGCCTGTAGGCGCTGAAAACTTCCGTGAAGCGTTACGCATGGGTGCTGAAATTTTCCATAACCTTAAAAAGGTATTAAAAGATAAGGGCATGAATACAGCTGTTGGAGATGAGGGTGGATTTGCTCCAAACCTTTCTTCAAACGAAGAAGCTATCAAAACAATTCTTGAAGCAATCGAAAAAGCTGGATATAAGGCTGGAGAAGAAGTATTTATTGCTTTAGATGTTGCCTCCACTGAAATCTATAATGATGGTAAATATCATCTAGAAGGTGAAGGAGTAGTTAAGACAACTGACGAGATGATTGATTACTATGAAGAGTTAGTCAACAAATATCCAATTATCTCCATTGAAGATGGACTTGCAGAAGATGATTGGGAAGGTTGGAAGAAGTTAACTGAACGTTTGGGTAAGAAAGTTCAATTAGTAGGTGACGACTTATTCGTTACTAATACTGAACGTTTAGAAAGAGGAATTGAAAATGCGACAGCTAACTCAATCCTTATTAAAGTAAACCAAATCGGAACATTAACAGAAACTTTTGATGCGATCGAAATGGCAAAACGTGCTGGTTATACAGCAGTTATTTCCCACCGTTCCGGTGAAACTGAAGATTCAACAATTGCTGATATTGCTGTTGCAACAAATGCTGGTCAAATTAAGACTGGTGCACCATCCCGTACAGATCGTGTAGCTAAGTATAATCAATTACTAAGAATCGAAGATGAGTTAGCATACGTTGGTCGTTACGGTGGTAAAAAAGCTTTCTACAACCTAAAGTTCTAAAGAAAACAAATAAATGGGTAGCAATCCACTGCTACCCATTTTCCTATTAGTTATCAAAATCATTCACTGTATCGACAGTAGTGTCTTCAATTAAGCCATTTTCCTGACTTATATTGCCACCACCAAGTCCTTCATTTACCATTCTATCCACATCGATGAAATATTTGTCCCTTCCCTCATATTGGGAATCTTTATCTTTATATTTCTTATCATTCATGATATAGCCTCCTTATCTGAAATGCCACTCCATTAATATTACTCCCCTAAAATATCAAAATGAATGTAGGTATATTTAATCAGTTGTGGTAAAGTTAGATTTCATCAGTTTTTTCGGCTCTTTTGTTTTATTTTTACCGGAAATATATACTCCGATTAGAATAAGCAATAGACCTATTAACATTGATGGTTTTATTTCTTCATTTAAAAGCAATGCCCCCCAAAAAAGAGCCGTAACTGGGACCAAGTAAGTTACTAAGCTGGCAAATTCTGCACCACCATTTTGGATAAGGTAATAATAGATTATAAGCGCTAGTCCCGTACCCAAACTTCCTAATCCTAAAAAGGATAATAATACTTTAGGTTCGGTAAGTAAGATTGTCCAGTGAAAAGAATCGGTAAAGATAATAATAATCCCTGAAAAAAGTGCTGAAGTTAATAATGTATATAGTGAAATTTGAAAAGTAGATATTTCCTTGAAATATTTTCGGGATATTTGAGAAGAAAAACCGTAAAAAATAGCCGCCAATATCATCCCCATAAATCCGTAGAAATTACTTATTGCCAATTGGCTAAGATCGATATCTAATAAGATAAAAATTCCTAGAAAGCCAGTGATTACTCCTATGATTTGAATTTTTGATACTTTAGATGAAAAGAGGAGAACTCCTATTATAAATGTCCAAATTGGTGTTGTTGCATTTAATATTGATGCCAAACTACTACTGATTTCCTTTTCACTGTAACCAATTAAGCTCCATGGTATTACAGAATTAATTACTCCGATTAAAATCAAAACTTTCCAAACTTTTCTTGGTGGTAACAGCGGTTTATGTGTAAATAGCATAATGCTTAGGATTATAACTATTCCGAATAATGAACGAAAAAAAACAATCGCTAATGGATTATAAAAGGAAAGTAATACTTTGATAAAAAAGAATGAAGCCCCCCAAATTAAACTTAATATTAAAAGTCCTAGATATAATAGTGATGTCAAAATTGATCTCTCCCCTATATAGTTATATGACTATTTTACCAGTTTAAGTCAAAAAATCACACAGGCATTTTATCGAAGCAATGATTAAAAGTCTATATATTAAGTAAATATAGATAATACAAAAAATTAAGACAAATATATGTCCCAATTATCAAAAAAAAGGTATAATAGTATCGATAAGTGTCCTTTTTACAAGAAAACAGGGGGGAGAGTATATGGAGAGAAAAGATGTTTTTAATGTAAAGTCTACATTAAAAGTAGCCGGCAAGGAGTATAAGTATTATTCGCTGAAAAAACTTGAAGAAAATGGCGTTGGTAAGGTTTCAAAACTCCCATTCTCTATTAAGGTGTTATTAGAAGCTGCTGTACGTCAGCTTGATGGTAAAGGTGTAACTGAGGAACATGTAAAACAGTTAGCTAATTGGGCTGAAGGTGCAGGAAAGGGTAAAGAGGTGGCTTTCAAACCTGCTCGAATAGTATTACAAGATTTTACTGGAGTTCCAGCTGTTGTTGACTTGGCTGCAATGCGTAAAGCGATGGCGGACGTAGGTGGAGATCCTGAAAAAATTAATCCTCTAGTACCGGTTGATTTAGTTATTGACCATTCAGTTATGGTAGACAAAGCTGGTACCGATGATGCTTTAGAATTTAATATGAATTTGGAATTTGAACGTAATGAAGAGCGATATAAATTCCTACGTTGGGCCCAAGAGTCCTTTAATAATTTCCGTGCTGTACCACCTGCTACTGGAATTATCCATCAGGTAAATCTTGAGTATTTGGCTAAAGTTGTTCAAACAAAAGAGGTTGATGGGGAAGTTGAAGTTTATCCAGATAGTTTAGTTGGAACAGATTCGCATACCACTATGATTGATGGTTTAGGAGTTGTTGGTTGGGGTGTAGGTGGTATTGAAGCTGAAGCTGGAATGCTTGGACAACCTTTATATTTTGTTACACCAGACGTAGTTGGATTTAAATTAACTGGTGAATTACCTGAAGGTGCCACAGCTACAGACTTAGCATTAACGATTGTTGAAATGCTTCGTAAAAAAGGAGTTGTTGGCAAGTTTGTTGAGTTCTATGGTGATGGTTTAAGTAGTATGAGCTTAGCTGATAGAGCGACCGTTGCTAACATGGCACCAGAGTATGGAGCGACGATGGGCTTCTTCCCAGTGGATAATGAAACATTGTCTTATTTACGATTAACTGGGCGTGATGAAGAGTTAATCAAACTTATTGAAGCATATTATAGGGAACAGGGCTTATTCCGTGAAGATGGAATGGAACCACCTGTATTCTCCGATACGATAGAATTAGACCTTAGCACAGTTGTTCCTAGTTTAGCAGGTCCTAAGCGTCCCCAAGACAGAATCAATTTAAAAGATATGAAAACTACTTGGAATGAAACCATTCAAAAGCCAATTGATCAAGGTGGATTAGGACTTAAAGAGGAAGATATCAATAAGGAAGTTGTTGTTTCTCATTACAATGGCGAAAAATCAACGTTAAAAACTGGAGCAGTGGTAATTGCGGCTATTACAAGCTGTACAAATACCTCTAATCCTAGCGTAATGTTAGGTGCCGGGCTAGTGGCTAAAAAAGCTGTAGAAAGAGGTCTTAAGAAACCAGCTTATGTGAAAAGTTCATTAACACCTGGTTCAAGGGTAGTAACCGATTATTTGAAAAATGCTGGGTTATTAGATTCTCTTGAAAAATTAGGATTTAATGTGGCAGGTTATGGTTGTGCTACATGTATTGGAAATAGTGGTCCGCTACCAGAAGAAGTAAGTAAGGTTGTTGAAGAAAATGATCTAACGGTAACTTCAGTTCTATCAGGAAATAGAAACTTTGAAGGACGTGTTCATGCGCAGGTAAAAGCAAATTACTTAGCTTCACCTCCATTAGTTGTTGTTTATGCATTAGCAGGTACAGTTGATATCGATTTAGATAAAGAACCAATTGGATATGATCAAGATAATCAACCAGTTTATATGAAGGATATTTGGCCAACTAGCCAAGAAATTAAAGAAGCGATAAATTCTGCATTAAAACCTGAATTATTCCGTAAACAATACAGTTCCGTATTTACTGCTAACGAGCGTTGGAATAAAATCGATGCTCCTAAAGGAAAGCTCTATGATTGGGATGAGAATTCAACATACATTCAAAATCCTCCATTCTTTGAAGGATTAAGTCCTGATGTTGAAGATATTAAAGAAATCAAAGGAGCAAGAGTGCTAGCCTTATTAGGTGATTCGGTAACTACTGACCATATTTCACCGGCAGGAAGTATTAAAGTAGATAGTCCCGCAGGTAAATATCTAATTGAACGTGGAGTTGCTCAGAAGGACTTCAATTCATATGGTTCACGTCGCGGTAATCATGACGTGATGATGAGAGGAACATTTGCCAATATTCGTATCCGGAATCAAATTGTACCTGGGACAGAGGGTGGCTTAACCAAGTACTTACCAACTGATGAAGTAATGCCAATCTACGATGCGGCTATGAGATATAAATCAGATGGAACACCTCTTGTAGTAATTGCGGGTAAAGAATATGGAACTGGTAGCTCCCGTGACTGGGCTGCAAAAGGTACTAACCTGTTAGGGGTAAAAGCAGTAATTGCTGAAAGTTTTGAACGTATTCATCGTAGCAACCTAGTTGGTATGGGCGTTCTACCATTACAATTCGCTGATGGAACAAATTGGAAATCATTAAATATCGATGGTACTGAAACATTTAACATTTTAGGACTTGATAATAATCTTAAACCTGGGCAAACTATACGGGTTGAAGCGATTAGGAAAGATGGTTCTAAATTTACATTTGATGTTATCGTCCGCCTTGATAGTGTAGTTGATATTGAATATTATCGCAATGGTGGAATTTTGCAAACTGTATTACGTCAGTTGCGTAAATAGTTCGCTAAGTAAATAAGTATTTTGCAAAGGCGTCTATATTTATAGGCGCCATTCTCAATTACAAAAGTGGTATTTTGTAACGCGCTCACCTTGTCCGTTACACTCCCAAAAGCCGCACTTATACAAAATACCACTCTTAATCTTCCAGTGGTTCCCTGTTTCTTAGGTGATGGGAGTTCGTCTAGATTTTTTGTTATTTTTACAAAAGTCTAGGATTATATCTTGCGCTTTATCTCGATTTATGATAAATTGTACATGTTAAACTCCTTGAGGAGGTGTAGATCGTGACTATTTTCTTCAAGATTCTATTGATGCTTATATCATTAGGGCTAATTGCAACTGTATTATTACAATCAGGTAAAAGTGCTGGTTTATCTGGAAGTATTGCTGGAGGAGCGGAGCAACTATTCGGTAAACAAAAGGCACGTGGTTTAGATGCTCTACTTGAGAAAATAACAGTTGGATTGGCAGTTGGCTTTATTATTTTATCTATGGTAGTAGCTTACATAGTGAAGGGATAAGCTAGTCTTATTCGGCACTAAGTTGGTTTTATTTAATTTTATACTGATAAAATAGACTAACAGCAAGGTTTAACTTGCTGTTTTTTTCATGTGCATTAGCATTTTTGTTCATTTCAATGATTAAAATTTTTAAATATAGATAATAAAATATAGATAAATAAGAGCGAAAATGATCAAAGTTCCAACCATGATTTTTTGGGTAACTAGCGTATGGAACTTGTTGGAGGGGAGAAAAAATGAAAATAACCAAAAGAAGGCCGGATCCTTTTTTTTACGAAGGGAAAAAAGAAGTTGGGATTTTATTAATACATGGGTTTACTGGTTCTCCGGCCGAGTTAAGTTTATTAGGGAAATTCCTTCATCAAACAGGTTACACTGTTTACGCACCGTTGCTTGCTGGACATGGTAAGACCCCTGAAGAGATGAAAAAAACAAATAAAGATGACTGGTGGAATTCTGTATTAGAGGCTTATGAACACCTAAAACAAAAAGGATATGATCGTATTATTGCTATTGGTTTGTCAATGGGAGGAATCCTAGCACTGAAATTAGCCATGGAAAAACCTTTATTGGCAGTTATACCTATGGCAGCACCAATTTTTGTTCACGATAGACGTGTAGCTTTAACAAGATGGTTAAAGTATTTTATAACTTATTCAGTTAAAGAAAAGAAGGAAGAACACATTGAAAGTCAGTTAGCAAGTTATGATCGAGTGCCTGTTATTTGTGTGGAGAGTTTACATAAACTGATAAAAGAAGTTAAAGTATCATTAAATAAAGTTGGGATTCCTACCTTAGTAATCCAAGGAATGAATGATGAAACCGTCGTACCTGAAAGTGCTAATTATATTTTTAATAATATTAATTCCACTTTAAAGGAAATAAAGTGGTACCACCAATCAACACATATCATCACTTTAGATAATGAAAGAGAAAAACTTTTTGAAGATATTAGATTATTTCTTGAAAGAGTCAGTAAATAATATATAAGGAAGTACTAAAAGAAAGGAGGCATTTTTGTTGCAGATCAATAAAGAGAATATATTGGATTTTATGCGAGAAAAATTGTATAAACCGATGAATATTTCGGAATTAGAGGAAGTATTTGAAATCAAAAATGCTCAAAAATTTAAAGAGTTCATAAAATTAATGAATGAACTAGAGGAAAATGGTGAAATAATTAGGACTAGGACGAATCGTTATGGGCTCCCTGAAAAGATGAATTTAGTTAAAGGGAAGCTTCAAGGACATCCTAAGGGGTTTGGTTTTGTAATTCCCGAGGAAAAAGGAGAGCCTGATGTCTATATTCATGCTAATGATATCAACGGTGCTATGAACGGTGATCTAGTATTAGTTAGATTGAGTAAAAAAGCAAGTGGTGCCAGACCAGAAGGCGAAATAATTAGAATTTTAAAACGTGCCAATAAAGAGATTGTTGGAACCTTTACGGAAGGCGAATACTATGGATTTGTTGTTCCTGATGATAAGAGGATATATCAAGATATTTTCATTCCCAAGTCAAAAATAAATGGGGCAGTAGCGGGACATAAAGTAGTCGTTAGGATTGATAAGTATCCTGAAGGTAGAATGAGTCCAGAAGGAGAAGTAGTTGAGATATTGGGTCATAAAAATGATCCAGGAGTTGATATTTTATCGATAATTCGTAAGTATGCTTTACCGGAGGAATTTCCAAATGAAGTTCTAGAAGAAGCCGCAGCAATACCTGACCAAATACCCGAGGAAGAGATTAAGAAAAGGCGTGATCTTCGTGGTAAAAGGATGGTTACGATAGATGGTGAAGATGCAAAGGACTTAGACGATGCTGTTTCGATCGAAAGACTTGGTAATGGTAACTACTTACTTGGTGTACATATTGCAGACGTTAGTTACTACGTTAAAGAAGGTTCTTATTTAGATCGTGAAGCATATAATCGCGGGACAAGCGTTTATCTAGTTGATCGGGTAATTCCAATGTTACCTCATCGTTTATCAAATGGTATATGCTCATTAAATCCTCAAGAAGACCGTCTGGCAATGAGCTGTGAGATGGAAATCACTCCTAAAGGTGAAGTAGTTAATCATGATATTTTTACCAGCGTTATCAGAACTAATGAGAGAATGACTTACACGAATGTAAGAAAAATCTTAGAAGAAGAGCCTCCTGAACTTATGGAAAGATATCAGGATCTAATTGAAGATTTTCGTTTGATGAAAGATTTAGCATTAATTCTTAGAAAAAAACGCCTAAATCGTGGAGCCATCGATTTTGATTTTGAAGAATCAAAGATTATCGTTGATGAGAGTGGAAAGCCTGTTGAAATAAAAAATCGCGAACGAACAATTGCTGAACAAATAATTGAAGAATTCATGTTAATCGCTAATGAAACGGTTGCTGAACATTTTTATTGGCTTCAAGTTCCATTTCTTTACCGAATTCACGAAGATCCTGATCAGGATAAGTTATTTTCCTTTGCTGAATTTATCACGAATTTTGGCTATGTGGTAAAAGGAATAGGGAATAACATTCATCCTAGAGCATTGCAAGCCTTATTGGAAGAGGTTAAAGATACTCCTGAACAAACAATTATCAGTACAGTATTATTAAGGTCGATGAAACAAGCACGTTATGAACCTGAACCTTTAGGACATTTTGGATTATCTGTAGATTATTACTCCCATTTTACATCACCAATTAGACGATATCCTGATTTACAAATTCATCGTATTATTCGGGAAGTTTTAGAAAAAGGTGGGTTATCTCCAGAAAGACATACCTATTTAAATAGCATCATGTCTTCAGTTGCCGAACATTCTTCGGACCGTGAACGCTTAGCTGTAGATGCTGAGCGAGAAACGGAAGAATTAAAGAAAGCTGAATTTATGCTTGATAAGATAGGCGAAGATTTTGAAGGGATAATCAGTAGTGTGACTTCCTTTGGTATGTTTGTAAAATTGGAAAATTCTGTTGAAGGGATGGTTCATGTAAGTTATTTAACAGATGATTATTATTATTACCACGACAAGCAATATGCTTTAATCGGTGAACGGACAGGCAAGGTGTACCGAATAGGTGATATGGTTAAAGTAAAGGTGATCGATGTTAATTTGGATGAACACACTGTTGACTTTCAACTAGTAGATTTTGCTGATAAAAAGTCAAAACTTAAACCCAAAGTGATTGAAAATGGTAAGATAAAGAGCAAGAGAAAAAAGAAAAAGGTTAGTATCATTGAAAAAGAAAAAGATATTAATGTAATCGTAGCAAAGAAGGTAAGAAAAAAGAAAAAATACAGAAATAAAAAGAAGAAATAAAAAGTCACTTTTGTGGCTTTTTATTTTTTGGGAAAATAAGATTAATTATATGGGAAAATAAGATTAATTATAATGGAGTTTTATTTTGATTAGGTAGACTTTTATTGTTGTCGAATTATGACAGAATTTGTCGAATATATAGACAAATCTCGACAAAATTATGTACTATATACACATACTTATTTAATTTGCTAAAGTGAAAATGGGAGATGTCTTATATGCGACACAAAGGTAAATTATTTGCGATAGTTTTAACTTTATTATCTTTGGCAGTGATGATAGTTAGGCGTTATTTGATCTCCGGCCCTTTAAGTTTAAATCAGCTAAGCGAATTTTTTGAAATTGCTTTAATATATGGTATTATCTTTTGGATGATAGGAACGAAGTTTGATAAAACAAAAATGGAAATCATAAAACGTATTCAAATAGAGGAAAAGCTAAAAGAGAGTGAAGAGCGTTATCGTAGTTTAGTCGAAATCTCCCCTCAGATTATCGTCTTACATGGTAATAAAAAAATTATTTATGTTAATCCAGCGGGAATTAGGACAATTGGTGCTGCGAGTATGGATGACTTTGTAGGAAGATCGATATTGGATTTTATTCATCCAGATTACCACCAAATAATTATGGAGCGGTTGAAAAAGGTTCTTGATGGTGAAGATATAGAATTTATAGAATTGAAGTTAATTACTAATGATGGCAGAGAAGTGTTTGTTGAAACTAAGTCATCAATAGTAAAATTTATGGGTGAAAATGTGGTTCTAACCGTGATAAATGATATTAGTAAGCAGAAAAAGTCTGAAGAAAAACTACGCTATTTTGCTTTTTATGATCAATTAACAGGGTTGCCAAATCGTAATAGTTTAGAGAAATATATAAAGAACATTTTAATTCAGAAAGAACAAAGAGTTGCATTTCTTATGATTGATCTTGATCGTTTCAAGTTAATTAATGATACTTATGGTCACCGGGTAGGAGATTTAGTTCTTAAACATGTAGCGGAACTATTGCAAAAATGTATAGGAGATGAAGGACAAATATTTAGATTTGGCGGAGACGAATTTATCTGTATCGTAGAAGAAGCTGTCGAAAGTAAAATTATAGAAGTTGCTCGAAAATTAACTTCTGATCATTATTATCCACTTAATATTAAGGAGCATGAAATTTTTATTTCTTACAGTGTAGGAATCAGTCTTTATCCTATCGATGGATTGGAACAGGAAACATTATTTAAAAAGGCTGATATAGCAATGTATCAAGCTAAAAAAGATGAAGGAAATACCTATCAATTTTATAAAGATGAAATTAAATTTAATTCTTTGCAGAAGATTGAAATAGAAAAAGATCTCAGAAAAGCTTTAGATAATGAAGAATTTGTTTTGAATTATCAACCTAAAATTGATTTATTCTCGGGAGAAATTGTTGGATTAGAGGCATTAATAAGATGGCATCATCCTAATTTAGGGGTCATATCTCCAGTAGATTTCATTCCAGATGCTGAAGAAACAGGTTTAATCGTACCAATTGGAGAATGGGTACTAGAAAATGCGGTTAAGGATGTAAAAGCTCTACATGAAGAAGGTTTTAAGCTTAATGTTGCAGTAAATATTTCTGTCCGACAGTTTTATCAGAGAAATTTTGTAGATATGATAAAAAGGATAATAAAAGAAAATGATTATGATCCTCGATGTTTAGACTTGGAAATAACCGAAAGTATTGTACAAAATGTAGATGAATCAGTGTTGATACTTAAACAGTTAAAAGATTTGGGTATTATGGTTTCAATTGATGATTTTGGGACTGGTTATTCATCCTTAAGTTTATTAAATAAATTACCAATAGATAATTTGAAAATAGATAAAAGCTTTATACAGGAATTAGTCAATGACAAAAGTATGGAGACAATTGTAAAAACGATTATTGCCATGGGGAAAATTTTAAACTTCAAAGTTATTGCTGAAGGAATAGACAATAAACAACAAGTTGATTTTCTAAAACAACAAGAATGTCATATCGGTCAAGGTTATTATTTTAGTCGTCCTATAACAATAAGAGAACTTAAAAAATTAATAACTGTAAAGGCAGTAAAGAAAGATAAAAACATGATGACAATCTCGAAGTGAAAGTTGAAAAGTGAGGCTAGGGTAAAAAAATCCACCGGGTTGGTGGATTTTTACTGTCTTTTCATGCTATAATTTTGTTCTAATGATAATAAAAAGAGTTGGATAAAATAGGGGTGAGCACGATATGAATAAAAAAGGAACAAAAGTTGTAGCACAAAATAGAAAGGCTACTCATGACTATTATATAGAAGATACTTATGAAGCAGGCATCGTGCTTACAGGTACCGAAATAAAATCAATTCGTGCTGGGAAAGCCAATCTCAAGGATAGTTTTGCGCGAATTTCCAATGGTGAAGCATTTATTCATAATATGCATATTAGTCCTTTTGAACATGGTAATCGTTTCAATCATGAACCGACTCGTACAAGAAAATTACTCCTTCATAAAGATGAAATCAATAAACTAATAGGATTAACTAAAGAAAAAGGTTACTCTTTAGTTCCACTAAAACTGTATTTGCGTAACGGATTTGCTAAGCTTGAGCTTGCTTTAGCAAAGGGTAAAAAGTTATATGATAAGCGTCATTCGATTGCTAAGCGTGATGCGGAAAGACAAATTGCGAGGGCGCTACGTGAAAAGCAAAAATACTGATGTAAAAAAATTCATCTTTAAAGATATAGCTGTATATGATATACTAATTGATGCAGTTTTTTATATACAATTTAATATTTTCTTACTTGGGGGCGTTTTGGATTCGACGGGGATAGATCGAGCATCAGTAGCGAGCCGAGGGGCTGCGACCTCGTAAAAACGCGAAGCCAAATGTAACTGGCAAAACTAACAATAACTTCGCATTAGCTGCTTAATTCAGCTTGCGGCTCTACCACTCCATCGCCCATGTGGAGTGACTAGGGTTCAACCGTAGTGGGATACGCGGTTCACCTTCCGTCTGTAGGTTGCCGAAGAGATTAATCAGACTAGTCCATTAGATCGTGGGTTGCTTGGCAGTCTAGTGGATGAAAATTATTCAAGTAACTGCGCTCGGAGAAGCTGATGTGACGATATTCTCGGACAGGGGTTCGATTCCCCTCGCCTCCACCAGATATGAAAAAAGACACCGCGTGAGGTGTCTTTTTTCATATACTAAAGGGGTAAATATTGTTTTAAAAAAAAATGCTATGATATAATTTTTGTGAAATGATAATTGGTAACTTTATTTTGTTTGAACTATGAAAGATAACAGTTAGACTAGGAAAATATGATTTTTTTAAAACTTAATAATAAATTTTCTAGGGAGGGATGAAACAGATGAAGTTGAAGATTTTGTTGCTATCTTTTAGCACGGTATTAGTAACAACTTTTTTGATGTATTTTGTTTCTAACCTACTGTATTCTTTCATTGGTGCAACTATTTTATCCTTGATAATTAGTCTATTATTGATTGATTCTATTTCTACTAGATTAAGAGAACTCAAAAAAGGAGTGGAGGCCATAGCGGCCGGTGATTTAACTGTTCGTTTGCAGGTAACTTCAAACGATGAATTTGCAGATATCGGTAATGCTGTTAATCAAGTGGTCCAAGAATTAAAGACTAAAATTGGAGAAGTTAAAAAAAATTCCGATGAGCTAGAAAATAATATTGCGATAATTAATTCAAGTATCCAACAAACTACGGCTACGATGGAAGAAATTGCAAATTCATTGGATGAGATGACCATTGGAACACAGAACCAAACTAAAGAACTTGAGGAAACTACGATGAATATCAATCAAATATCAAATGTAATTAAGAGAATTGCGGAAAATGGTCAAAACATTACTTCGCTTGCTATTAAATCAGATGAAGATGCTAGGAATGGAAGTAAAAAAATCTTAGAAGTTATCAGAGATATTGAAAAACTTAAAGTTACTATTGATGAAAATGTTGAACAGGTACTGACTTTAAAGAGCAATGCTAATTATATAAATAAAATTGTAGAAGTAATTACTGAGATATCTGAGCAAACAAACTTATTGGCGCTAAATGCTGCAATAGAAGCCGCTAGGGCTGGAGAAGCTGGAGTTGGTTTCGCAATCGTTGCTGATGAAGTTAGAAAATTGGCAGATGAAACTAAAAAATCTACTGAAGAAATAGCTGGCTTAATAAAAACGATTCAAGAAGATGTGAATAATACTTCTTTATCGATTACACATATTAAAAAAGAAATAGATATTGCTCAAGAAAAATCAAGGAGTGGAGAAGAACAGATTCAAAAGATTATATCGGGAGTTGCTAATATTAGGCAAGAAATTGAAAAAATAGCTTTAGAATTAAAAGAAATGTCTTTGGGTAGTGATTCGATAGTTAAATCTACAAATAATATAACAACTGTTTCTGAAGAAATTGCAGCTTCGGCACAAAAAATAACCGTTTCAACGGAAAATACAACATCCTCAATGGAGGAAATAGCAGCAAAAACGGATATTTTAACCGAAATGGTGGCTAAGATGAGAGGTTCTATTGAAGAATTTACATTAAATAGTATTAAATAATCAAGGAAAGATATAAATTTTGTAAAATCGTTGTGATAATTGTCGGAATATGGTAAACTTAGAACAATAAAGAGAACAAGAATCCTTTAATAAATTAAAGATATTACAATAAAATTGAAAAAGGCGAACTTTTCCGAAAGGTAAGGGTGCAAAGTCATGGGCCTAAGGAAATGATTTATCTATGGTCACCAGACTGCCATTATGACTATCAAGCTATTATAGGTCGTAACTAATAGGATGGCTATAAGGGTACCCTTTACTAACAGGGTACTTTTTTTAAAATATTTTCAAATAATATCACTTAGGATGTGATATCTATGGTCAAAAGTTTAGGTATTGAAGAGTTATCAAAGATGGTATTAGTTTCTATCACTGATTCTGGTTTAGCTGCAACCCTTAAGTTTAATACTATGGAGTTTGACGATGAATGGATTTCCTATGAATCTATGAAGTCCTTTTTGGAAGAGCAAAATGTCGTTTTTGGAGTTGATGAAAAATTATTGGCAGAGATATGTTCCAATCCTAAGAACTATCTTAAAAAAGAGATAGTAATAGCTAGAGGTACAGCACCAGTTAATGGACAGGATGGTTATATTGTTTGGGAAGTTAATAAAGATCAAACAAAAAAACCAAAAGTGTTAGGAGATGGAAGTGTTGATTTTTATTCAATAAATGGGGTAACCAATCTAAAAAAAGGACAGTTAATTGCAAGAAGGATTGCGGCTACGGAAGGAGTACCGGGAAAAAGTGTTACCGGTAAAGAGATACCTGCTAAAAATGGTAAAAATGTTTATTGTAAACTAGGGAAAAATGTTGTTATTAATGATACTAAAGATAGAGTATACTCCGCTATTGACGGACAACTAGTTATTACAGAAAAGGAAAAAATTAATGTCTTCCCAATATACGAAATTAATGGTGATGTTGATTTAAGTATTGGAAATATTGATTTTGTAGGTTCGGTAGTTATTAGAGGAAACGTACTTGATGGTTTTAAAATTCGGGCCGATGGAGATATCAAAGTTTATGGAAATGTAGAAGGTGCAGAGTTAATAGCAGGCGGTGACATTTACGTTAAGCAGGGAGTGTTAGGGCATAAAAAATCTTACATTAAAACTCACAAAAATTTTCAAGCTTCATTTATCCTTGATGGGGATGTTCATGCAGGTGAAGATGTTATAGTTTCTACTAGTATTATGCATAGTAATGTAAGCGCTGGTAAGAGAATTATATGCAAGGGTAGTAAAGGGATAATTGTAGGAGGTAAAGTTCAAGCTGGAGACTCCGTAACTGCAGATGTCGTTGGGAACGAACTAGCAACTTCAACAATTGTTGAAGTTGGGATTGATCCTGAATTAAGAAAGGAATTGAACGAGATTTTATCGGAGAAAAAGGAGTTGGGCAATTCTTTAGATAAAGTGACTAAAGGAATGCGCTTACTTGAACAAATGGAAAAGATGGGGAAAACTTTGCCGCCTGACAGGAAGATGTTAAAAATAAAATTAATCGACCAAAAATTAGTTATTGAGAGAAGGGTCAAGGAGATTGCCTCTCGTGAAAAAGAAATTCAGGAACAAATTGATAAGTTTGATCATGCTTATATCGAGATATTAAATACAGTTTATCCTGGAACAAAATTAATACTAGGAAATGTAGCTAAATTTATTATTAAAAACCATCAACGTGTTAAATTTGTTTTAGAAGATGGTGTCATTTCTACTAAAATATTGCGATAATTACTCATAATCTAGTTCAAGCTGTTGACTTTCGTTAAAGAAAGTTTTATAACCTAACTGAACAAATAGGATTACGGATAGGGTGACACTTCCGATGATTCCTAGCATGATGGCGATTTGGTACTCAATGGCACTTAATGGTGATATACCCGATAGTATTTGACCGGTCATCATTCCCGGTAAAAATACAATTCCCATCCCAACCATTGAATTGATTGACGGGAGTATTGCAGAATAAAAAGCTGAATCAATTATCTGTTTTACAGCCATTTTTGGTTTAGCACCTAGCATTAGAGCTCCTTCAATTACGTTTTTTTGTGAGTAAATGCCGTCTATTAACTTGGTTACCCCAAGAGTAATACCTGTCATTGAATTACCAATAATCATACCAGCTAAGGGAATAAAGTATCTTGGTTCATACCATGGGGTTATATTAATAACTATTAAAATAAAATAAAAAAGGCTAATTGAAGTACCTATTACCATAGAAAAGGTGATAATTTTTCTTAACTTTTGTGAGAGTCGAACTTTAACACGTTTAAAAATATTATTTATTGCGAAGATTTCCATGATTAATATTACTAGTAATGTGTATAAAGGGTGACGATTTTCAAAAAGAAAGACAAGGATATATCCTGTAATGACCAATTGTAAGGTCATGCGTGTAGTAGCAATAAGGATTTCCTTTTCTTTTGGGATCTTATTTATCTTAACGATTAGCAACAATAATAAAATAAATACATAAGCTGTTAATATTTGCCATACTTGAAGATCAATAATTTTTTCCATCAGTTATCTTTACCTCATTGTTTTTAATTTTACCCTTTTCAATTACAATTATATTATCAGAAAAAGTATCAGCTACTTTGGAAGAATGGGTAATCATTACTAAAGTTTTGCCTTTTCTTTTGATGTACTGAACTAGATTTTCGATAACGTATTTTTCTGTTTCTTCATCTAATGCAGAAGATGGTTCATCAAGCAGGAAAACTTCAGGTTCCATCAATAAAATCCTTCCAAGTGCCAGTCTTTGTTTTTCGCCACCAGATAGATTGTTAGCATTGTCATTCAGATCTTTTTCTAAATAAACCGTCTTAAGGACTTCTAATAATTTATTATTGTCAACATTTGGTTTTTCTGAAAATTGTAATCCGATTAGTAAATTATCTTTTACCGTTCCCATGAATATAGGCGGATTTTGGGGTAACATTACTACTTCTCTTCTTAGTTTAATAGGGTCTATTTCTTCCAAGGATTGGCCTTTAAAAAATATCTCTCCACCATCACAGTTAATCATTTTGTTTAATAGTTTTAATAGTGTTGTCTTTCCACTACCACTTTCGCCAACGATGGAAGTTATTCTTTGTTTTGGAATTGTAAGTTTATCAATTTGTAATATATCTTTGTATTTAACACCCATTAAATTAAACATAAGTTTATCTCCTTCAAATAGAAAGTGATAGATAATTAATTGCATTAATGTTTATGCTTACAGAATAAATTGTATCGTATATTTAGAGAAATAGACAATTACTTATTTTTTAAAATATGTACCGTAGGGTACATATTTTTTTATGGAAATATAAGTTATTGGCATTTGACAAAAACATAAAGAAAAGAATATAATATAATTAGCATATGCCAAAAATATTTTATATTATAATGGAGGAATGGGTAATGAAAATTGCGGTTGCTACTGAAGGTCACTCTGTGAGCGGACATTTTGGACACAGTGAAGGATTTACCATCTTTGTGATTGAGGATGGCAAGGTTTTAGAAAAAGAGTTTATTAAAAGTCCAGGACACAAACCAGGATTTCTTCCTTTATTCCTGAAAGAAAAAGAAGTTGATGCAGTGATTGCAGGAAATATGGGAAACCGTGCACAGCAATTATTTAATGAAAGTGATATTAAAGTTTTTTGTGGTGTTAATGGTTTAGTAGATGATGTGATTGACTCATATTTAAAAGGAGAACTTAAGGAGGGTGGTTGTGAAGGACATCACCATCATGGTCACGACCATCATCACCATGGGCACCATCATCACGGTCATCACCATCATCATCATGGTCATAATCATGAAGATAAATAATTTTGATAATACTTTAATGTTTTTTGGTTGAATCCCAAACTCGGAATTAGTTATATTATTTTATATAATATATACTAGTTCCGAGATTAATTTTTATTATTTAAGAAATACAAAGAGAGGGAAAGAGATGCCAAGACCAAAAAAATGCAGAAGAGTGGAATATTTCCCTGAGAACACCTATTTCATACCCCATGAAAAACGAAATTGTGAGGTAGTAGAAATCATTTTGAAGGTAGAAGAACTTGAAGCAATGAGATTGAAAGATATTGAAGGTTTGAACCAAGAGGCTTGTGCAGAAAAGATGCAAGTATCTCGTCAAACATTTCAAAATATCATTGCCAGTGCTAGAAAGAAAGTCGCTTTAGCTTTAATCGAAGGCAAAGCGATTAAAATAAGTGGTGGGAATTATTCGTTAAAAGAGTGTAAATTTGATTGTCAAAGTTGCGGTAATATTTATGAGGTTAATTTTGATACTGACAAATCAACTTGTCCATCATGTGGTTCTCACAAAGTAGTTTGTGTTAAGAAACATAAGTTTTGTCGCCAATCCTGTATTTATGTGGATTAAAAGAAAAATAGAAATATCGAAGAATTTTAGATGCTATCTTCAATATTTCTTTGGCTAAAACTATTATTTGAATTGGTATTCACCAAAGATTATTGTACAATCTTTTATCAATAAGGTTTGTGTCTATATGACATTCTTTTGAATCCCTTCCATATTGCCATGCCCAAACATTGGCGTCGCATGGAGGGAATGAAGGATTAAATTTTGGTGCCTCCTTCTCTTTGCTCACCCCTGGTTCTGGCTCTGCACTCCAAAGAATTGTTTGTACTTTTACTTTTTCATTTTTCTTAATCGCTTCACAATATGCTGTGCTAAAATCTCCCTTTGTAGGATCAACATATAGTCCAGGTCTATATCCGCTTGGATAGAAGGTATCTACCCATCCTCGAATCCATGATTCATCAACTTTAAAAAAATTTTCGATATTTGCAAAGATAAAAGTACCTTTTGGCACAGCGAAGCGTTGGGCGTTAAAAATAGCATTACGGGCAACAATTTGTCCTTTTTTATAACCAATAGCTTCCTTAAATTTATTATAGATTGGTATTATCTTGATTCCTTTTTGATGTAAATACTTCACTTCTTCTAATGTTAGTCCATCACTGACATTTTTAATGCTTATAAGGTAGCGTCCCCAAAATTTTGGTTTTCCATAATTTTTGACTACGCAATCATATAGAGTATCAGTAACTTTACTCGCAGAATCAACACCCCAAATGTATATTGCCATTTAATCACTCTCCCTTTTTTAATTGAAACAATCATTATATGTATATGTTTATCTAGTTTTTTTTGCAACAATTTGGTGGTAAAAGATTGATTAGTTATTTATTCAAACAAGACAAAATTTGATATAATATATTTATAATTTTAAGAAAATTAAGAAATATGACATTTTTTATCAAATGTTAAAGAGCGGATTGTAAAGGGATGGAGGTGGAAGATCGTTGACCACGTTGCATTACGGCAGGATGTAACAGATATGGTTAACGGTTAAATTTGATGGAAATTAGTGATCTTTCACGGGAAGAATTATTAAAATTGGTCGAAGATTTTGGAAAGAGATGGTTGGCGCATGACGGTTTATGGTTTCAGGCTATTGAACGTAGTCATGGAATGGATGAGGCGATCGAGAAGGATATTGAAGCATGGGAACGTTTCACAGAAATCGAAGCAAAACGTATAAAGAAATTTTTACGATTACCAGAGAGCGGTGGACTTGAAGCATTAGAAAAAGCTTTAAATTTCCGGCTGTATGCAGTTATTAATAAGCAAGAAATGATACGTGAGGATAAGAATACATTAGTCTTTCGGATGAATGAGTGTCGAGTGCAAGAAGCTCGTAAGAGAAAGAAGATGCCTCTTTTTCCATGTAAGCCTGTCGGTATTGTTGAATATTCAGGATTTGCTAAAACGATAGATTCACGAATTCAGACAGAAGTTATCTCCTGTCCTCCTGATGAAACAGATGAAAACTATTATTGCGCTTGGAAATTTACGCTTGATGAACAGAATGAAAAATAATTTATTTTATTAAAAAAATAAAAAGATAGGGGATGGTATTATGAATTTTCATTTAACTGAAGAACAAGAGATGCTTCGTAAAATGGTTAGAGAATTTGCAGAAAATGAGGTGGTACCAACTGCAGGGGATAGGGACGAAAAGGAATATTTCGATCATTCCATTTTTGAACAAATGGCTGAATTAGGGATAACTGGAATCCCATGGCCAGAGAAGTATGGTGGTGCTGGGGCAAATTTTATGAGTTATGTGATTGCCGTAGAGGAATTATCTCGTGTTGATGCTTCAATTGGGGTAACCTTATCAGCACATGTATCTTTAGGAAGTTGGCCTATATATAAATTTGGCACGGAGGAACAAAAGCAAAAATATTTACGTCCGTTAGCAGAAGGAAAGAAGATAGGAGCTTTTGCTTTAACGGAAAATGGTGCTGGTTCTGATGCTGGTAGTTTAAAGACACGTGCTGTAAAAGATGGGGATGATTATCTCCTTGAAGGAAATAAGATTTTTATTACAAACGGTGAGGTAGCTGATATTTATATAGTTTTTGCTTCAACCGACTCTACAAAAAAACATAAGGGAATAAGTGCATTTATTGTCGAAAAGGGGATGCCAGGTTTTTCCTTTGGAAAAAAAGAAAAAAAATTAGGGATACGCGCTTCTACAACTGTTGAACTTCGTTTTGATCAAGTTCGGGTTCCTAAAGAAAATCTATTAGGGCAAGAGGGTGAAGGATTTAAGATTGCAATGATGACACTTGATGGTGGCAGAAATGGTATTGCTGCTCAAGCAGTTGGAATTGCCCAAGGTGCTCTTGATGAAGCTTTAAATTATGCAAAAGAGAGAGTTCAGTTTGGCAAACCAATAGCTAAACAACAAGCTATCCAATTCAAATTGGCTGATATGGCTTCAAAAGTTGAAGCAGCAAGATTATTAACTTATCAAGCAGCATGGTTAGAAGATAACGGGTTACCATATGGTAAACAATCGGCAATGGCTAAGTTGATGGCAGGGGACATTGCCATGGAAGTCACAACTGATGCAGTACAGATCTTTGGTGGATACGGTTATACAAGGGATTATCCAGTGGAAAGAATGATGCGAGATGCTAAGATAACTCAGATTTATGAAGGGACAAATGAAATACAGAGGATTGTTATTGCGAATTATTTGTTAAAAGAGTAACCAATATTTATCTTCTCAAGAAAGCAAAAGGAGGTGTAATCCGTTGGCTTAATTTGTGCCTCGCTTTCTGAAACAAAATCGGATCTAAGTCAACGGGATTATATGGAGACAGAATTATATCGGCCTAAAAATAAAATCCGTTTCGTAACAGCTTCTAGCCTTTTTGATGGCCACGATGCTTCTATCAATATTTTTCGCCGCTTGTTGCAACAAGCAGGGGTCGAAGTGATTCATTTAGGACATAACCGTTCTGTTGAAGAAGTAGTTAACGCGGCGATTGATGAAGATGTTCAAGGAATTGCTCTGACTTCTTATCAAGGTGGACATATAGAATACTTTAAGTATGTCTATGACATGTTACAAGAAAATGGTGCAGGGCATATTAAAATTTTCGGTGGTGGCGGTGGAGTAATAGTTCCCGATGAGATCAAAGAATTACAGGATTATGGTATCGCTAAAATATTTTCTCCTGAAGATGGACGTAAAATGGGGCTATATGGAATGATCAACTATATGCTTAAAATGACCGACTATTCTCTAACAGATGATCTACCATTTGAAATAAATATTAATAAATTAAGGAAAAAAAATCACTTAGATATCGCTCGTTTGATTACCTTAGCAGAAAAGGAAATATCTGATGATAGTCCTAACGAATATCAACTTAATATCAAGCAAGAACTTGAAAAGCTAGATTTAAAAATACCGGTAATCGGGATTACCGGTACAGGAGGAGCTGGTAAAAGTTCATTGACAGATGAACTAATCAGACGATTTATCAATGATTTTCCAGATAAGAGAATTGCTATTTTGTCAGTTGATCCTACCAAACAAAAAACAGGTGGGGCTCTCTTAGGGGACCGTATTCGGATGAATGCAATCAATAGTGATCGCGTATATATGAGAAGTTTAGCTACGCGTGAATCGCATTCAGAATTAAGTTTAGCTATAAGAGAAGCTATCCTAGTTGTAAAAGCAGCAGGTTTTGATTTGATAATTATAGAGACAAGTGGAATTGGCCAAGGGGATATGAAAATTATCGAGGTTTCTGACCTATCTGTTTATGTTATGACTAGTGAGTACGGTGCTCCAACTCAGCTAGAGAAAATTGATATGCTAGATTTCGCAGATTTTATCGTAATTAATAAATTTGATCGAAAGGGTTCTGAAGATGCTTTAAGAGATGTACGAAAACAATATAAACGTAATCATCAAAAATTTGAAGAAGTTGATGAAAAATTACCGATTTATGGTACGATAGCTAGCCAATTTAATGACTATGGGACTAATAGATTTTATCGAGCTTTGGTAGAAAGACTGAACGAAATAAATGATTTTAAGTGGGAACCACAATTGGTTGTAAAGTTACGTGATAATAAAAAGAACCAAATCATTCCTCCTGAGCGAGAACAATATCTATATGAAATTGCAAATACATTAAGAGAGTATCGCCGCTTTACTGATCAGCAAGTTAATTTGGCACGCAGAATATATCAATTGAATGGTGCAAGAGATATTCTAGTAGAAAAGTATGGTCCCGACCATCAAGCTGTTCAATCGATTGAAAATGAAATTAAAGAGATTGAGGACCTTCTCCATCCCGAAACAAAGAAAAAGTTAGAACTTTGGCCTAGTTTGAAGGAAGAATACCAAAACGATACGTTGTTCACAACCACATTATCTGGAACTAGAATTCCTAAAGTAGCTCTCCCTAAATATGAGGATTATGGGGAAATATTAAAGTGGTGTATGAAAGAAAATGTTCCTGGGTCATTTCCGTTTACTGCTGGGGTTTTTCCATTTAAACGTACCGAAGAAGATCCAAAACGTCAGTTTGCAGGTGAAGGTTCTCCTGAAAGAACGAATCGCAGATTTCATTATCTATCTAAAGATGATAAAGCTAAACGCCTAAGTACAGCTTTTGATAGCGTAACGCTTTATGGTGAGGATCCCGATTATCGTCCAGATATTTATGGAAAAATAGGTGAAAGTGGAGTAAGTGTTGCTACTCTCGATGATATGAAAAAGTTGTATGCTGGTTTCGACTTATGTGCTCCGAACACCAGTGTATCAATGACGATTAATGGACCTGCTCCAATAATGTTAGCGATGTTTTTAAATACTGCTATTGATCAACAAGTGGAAAAATTTATTCAGGAAAATAAAAGACATCCAAACGAGCAAGAATACGAAGAAATTAAAGAGAGGACATTACAAACTGTTCGGGGAACAGTGCAAGCAGATATTTTGAAAGAAGATCAAGGACAAAATACTTGTATATTTTCAACGGAATTTGCTTTAAAAATGATGGGGGATATCCAGCAGTATTTCATAGATCATAAGGTACGTAATTATTATTCTGTAAGTATTAGTGGATATCATATTGCCGAAGCTGGAGCAAATCCAATTTCTCAATTGGCTTTTACTTTAGCAAATGGATTCACCTATGTGGAATACTACTTGAGCCGTGGAATGAAAATTGATGATTTTGCACCTAATCTATCATTCTTCTTCAGTAATGGGCTTGATGCAGAGTATTCAGTATTAGGAAGGGTTGCAAGACGAATCTGGTCAGTAGTAATGAAGAATAAATATGGTGCTAACGAAAGATCCCAAAAATTGAAGTATCATATTCAAACTTCGGGACGCTCTCTTCACGCGATGGAAATTGATTTTAACGACATTAGAACCACTTTACAAGCTTTGATGGCGTTATATGATAATTGTAATTCACTTCATACCAATGCTTATGATGAAGCTATTACCACCCCAACTGAACATTCTGTTAGAAGGGCGATGGCAATTCAATTAATCATTACAAAAGAGTTGGGTTTGGCTAAAAATGAAAATCCATTACAGGGCTCATTTATTATTGAAGAATTGACAGATTTAGTGGAGGAGGCAGTTATTAAAGAATTCGAGCGAATCAGTGCTCGTGGTGGGGTTTTAGGAGCAATGGAAACTGTTTATCAACGTAGCAAGATCCAAGAAGAGTCAATGTTATATGAAGCGAAAAAACATTCAGGTGAGTTACCGATCATTGGGGTTAATACTTTCTTGAATCCTAATAATAATATTGAAAATGAAATTTCGACGATTGAATTGGCAAGAGCAACTAAGGAGGAGAAGGAATTACAGATTAGGAACTTAAAGGCTTTCCATGAAAAACACAAGGAAGAGGCTCAAGAGGCACTACGCCGTCTACAAGAAGTTGTAGTAAACGGAGAAAATATTTTTGCTGAATTAATGAATACAGTTCGAGTGGCCTCATTAGGGCAAATTACCAAAGCATTGTATCAAGTAGGAGGGCAATACAGGAGGAATATGTAATAAAGACCCCATGCAGTGAACTGACCCCTGTTAAGTAGACAGGGGTTAGTTCATGATAAAGGGTCTTGTTTTTTCTATTGTATGAATTAGTTATTATTTATATTTAGGAGCGGCAGATTTGATTGCCTCAGAAACGTTAGGAAATTTTTTGAAATTCTCCACAAAACGTCTAGCTAAATCATTAGCTTGACGATCATAGGATTCTTTATCAGTCCAAGTGTTTTTAGGCTGTAATACTTCGTTTGGTACCCCATCAATATGGCTAGGAATACTTAAACCAAAGATTGGGTCTTTCACAAATTCAGACTTTTCAATTGATCCGTTAATTGCTGCACTAACCATTGCTCTAGTATAGGAAATCTTCATCCGTTGACCTACACCATACGGGCCACCAGACCAGCCAGTGTTTACTAAATATACTCTAGCATTATGCTTAGATATTTTTTCACCTAGCATTTCTGCATATTTCGTTGGTTCTAAAGGTAAGAATGGCTCACCAAAGCAAGTTGAGAAAGTTGCTTCTGGTTCAGTAATTCCACGCTCTGTTCCAGCTAATTTACTGGTGTAACCAGATAAGAAATGATACATAGCTTGTTCTTTAGTTAATTTTGAGATTGGAGGTAATACTCCAAAAGCGTCGGCTGTTAAAAAGATAATAACATTTGGATGTCCGGCTTTGCTTGGAATTACTGCTCCTGGAATATGATTGATAGGATAAGCGGCACGTGTGTTTTCGGTCAGTTCATCACTATCAAAATCTAAATTTCTTTCTTGATCCATGACAACATTTTCTAATACACTTCCAAACTTAATTGCATTCCATATCTGTGGTTCATTCTCTTTGGATAAACGGATACATTTTGCATAGCAACCGCCTTCGATGTTAAATATACCATCTTCGGACCAGCCATGTTCATCGTCACCAATCAAATGACGGTTAGGATCTGCAGAAAGAGTGGTTTTACCTGTGCCTGATAATCCAAAAAATAGGGCAACATCTCCCTCTTTACCCACATTGGCTGAACAATGCATCGAGAGAACATTTTTTTGAGGTAAAATGTAATTCATTACACTGAAAATCGATTTTTTCATCTCACCGGCATATTCAGTACCACCTATAAGTACGATTTTTTCCTTGAAATTAATCATTATAAAAGCTTCTGAATTCGTTCCATCGATAGCTGGGTTAGCTTTAAAACCAGGTGCGGATATTAGTGTGAACTCGGGGGTATGATTTTCCAATTCCTTTTCTGTTGGACGAATGAATAATTGATGAGCAAATAAATTATGCCAAGCGAATTCGTTTATTACTCTAATGGGCAATCTAAAATTAGGGTCAGCCCCTGCGTATCCATCGAAGATAAATAGTTCTTTATCTTTTAAATAATCCAACACCTTTTGATAAAGGTTTTGGAATACTTCCTTGTTAATTGGCTTGTTAACCTTTCCCCAAGCAATCATATCATGGTATTGTTCTTCATCTACAATAAAACGATCTTGAGGTGAACGTCCTGTATATTTACCAGTAGTGGTTCGGAAGGCACCGGTTTTAGTAAGTACTCCTTCTTGGCGTCTTAAAGAGTGTTCGATAAGTTGCGGTACAGTTAAATTGTTATAATGAGTTGACATGATTTAATCTCTCCATTTCTTCTGAATTATTTATTTTTTTATAATATTTTAGAATATTTTAAAAATAAGATATACTACTGCGAATTATGTTATATAATACTCAAGAAAATTATAATTTAGTATAACACAAAAATGCAATATATAACTATAAAAATAAAAAAATCGGGTAGTAATAATAAAATGCGACGAAAAATATGACTAAAGTTGTGTTTTTTGCAAGGGATGTTACAATATCTATGAAACAAACTGTTAGGGGGAACTTGGATGAATGTGATTAAAATTTCTCCACGGGGCTATTGTCACGGTGTTGTCGATGCAATGGTGATAGCTAAAAAGGCTACAATGGATGCTTCATTGCCCAGACCGATTTATATTTTAGGAATGATCGTACATAATCAATATGTGGTAGATGCCTTTAATGATTTAAATGTTATTTCATTAGACGGTAAAGACCGTTTATCTCTACTAGATCAAATAGATAAGGGTACAGTTATTTTTACAGCTCATGGTATATCGAAAGAAGTGAGGAAGAAAGCTGAAGAAAAGGGGTTAACTGTAATTGACGCTACTTGTCCTGATGTGACAAAAACTCATAATTTAATTGAAGAAAAAACAGAGGCGGGATATGAGATAGTATATATTGGGAAAAAGGGTCATCCTGAACCAGAAGGAGCCCTTGGGGTTGCTCCAAAACACGTTCATTTAGTTTCCAATGAAGATGATGTAGATAAACTATCTTTGGATTCAAAAAAGATTTTGGTGATGAATCAAACGACAATGAGTCAATGGGATATTGCTAATATTATTGATAAAATAGTTGAAAAATATCCACATGCTGAGATCTATAATGAAATATGTATGGCAACCCAGTCAAGGCAAGAGGCAGTAGCAAAGCAGGCTAAAGGTAGTGACTTAGTAATCGTTGTAGGTGATCCTAAGAGTAATAACACTAATCGCTTAGCACAGGTCGCTGAAAAAGTTGCTAAGGTAAAAGCGCATCGTATTGCAGAACTGGCAGAATTAGATATTGAATGGTTGAAGGGGAAAAAGACAGTTGCAGTAACAGCTGGTGCTTCAACTCCTACCTTATTAACAAAAGAAGTTATTGATTTCTTGGAACAATTTGATGAAAATGATCCTAAAACTTGGGAGAAGAAAGTAAATGTTGATAGGAGTAAAATCCTCCCTAAAATAAGACCGAAGATATAAAATAATGATGTAATTTGAAAAGGAACCTCTTGGGCGTGAGGTTCCTATATTTATGATTAATCAATATTCACTACATATACAATCCCTGGTTTCTTCAAAATTTCTCTTGGTGCCCCGATAATTAAGCTGTCTTTATCTTCTTTGTTTACTTTACCAGAAGTAATTGCGAAGCCAAATTGATCTTTTTCTTCCCTACCATACCAACGATGTAGCAGTTTACTATCCATTGCACTATAAATGGAAACTTGGCCAGTATATTTTTTGCGGCGATGGTTAGAATCAAAAGCTCCTAATATCAATTCTTTTACTCCATCTCCATTAATATCTCCGGCAGTCATGGTCTCTCCAAATCCAATATCAACTTCATCATTATTAATATCATTAAAATGCCTATAATATTGACCGAATATAGAAACTTTATTTCCCCTTAAATCTTTTGTTGTTATTATTAGTTCTTTTACACTGTCCCCATTGATATCCTCAGCAAAAACCATTGTACCAAATCCGGGCTCACCTGAAAATTTATGATCAAGCCAACCAAATTTTACTGAATATACAAAAACCTCCCCTTTAGGTATTCCAGGTGTCCCTATAATCACTTCTTCTATACCATCGTTATTAAGGTCAGCAGTGGTTACTGCAGTACCAAAGTCACAGTGTTCTCTAGGTAATAAAGAGGAATATTCCTTTAATAAAGTTCCCTTTTGACCGCTGAAAACATAAACCCTTCCTTTACCACCATTAATAGGTTGTGGAGCTCCAATTATAATATCATCAATGCCATCACCATCTACATCTCCAGCAGCAATTGCAAAGCCAAAAGCATCGTATTTTCTGTTGCTTTTCCAGTGGAATAAGGTTTTGTTTTCATTATATGAAAAAACCTTCACTTCACCAGAGAGGTCTCGATAGGTGATAGCAATTATTATTTCATCAATTTGATCAGTATTAATATCTTTTGTTAGTATCCGTATGGTGTTAACTTTTTTCTTACCTATTCTAATAGTTTTTAACAACTTATATGATCTACTTGAGTAAATACTAATTATTCCACCTTTTTGATTGCTGACAGAAGCTACAAGTATTTCATTAATACCATCACCATTAATATCTCCCAAAGCAACGGAGGACCCAAATGAATCCCGCTTAATATTTCCAGTAAGTGTACGAATATTTAAGCTCAAAGATACCCCCTCCTGAATTTGGGCTTTTGTAACAGATTATTCATCAGACAAAAAAATGTGAATTGTTTATTAAAAAAATACAACCTACCAAGAAATCTAGGTAGGTTGTACTTAACAATTTAATCTTCTTTAGTTGGGCATGTGCTAATTCCAAATAAGGAATACAAAGGACAATATTTAAATAATGCTGTGAAAATAGGAATTAATCCCACCCAACCAATGTTTTTGAAAGATAAATCGGTAAATAAAAGTGATAATAATATTATTCCGATAGCAAATCTAATCCAGCGATCAATATTTCCTACATTTTTTTTCATCAATATCACCCTCTCGATATTTTACGTATTGTCAAAAGTTTTATAGATTATTGTGTCAAAAACCTTGTTGTTATTGAAAAATTTATATTAAGGTATTGCCACCCCCTCAATTTAAGGGTAATTTTTAGTTGACCATTCAAAAAATTACTCAAACAAAGGAGGCGGCAAACTTGATGTCTAAAGTTATTTCTTTGTTGCTACTATACATTGAGGTTCAAAATAAAATCATTGTTTATTTGATGGGGGCATTGCTTGGTAAGAATTCTCTTC
>NZ_MIJF01000016.1 GCF_001730235.1 Vulcanibacillus modesticaldus
TTACGAATTTTACTTTGGAAGCCATACGATAATTGGATAAAGTTAATGGTTAAAGCACCAGGATAAAAATAGTTATTGTAAGTTGTTTTGTTTTTTTGTGAATAATTAAATCAAATAGTAATAATTGCCAAATGGACAGTGATCACCTTTAGTTGGTTACTGGTTCTTTGGTCGAAGTTTAGGAAAATATTGTTCAGAATATTGTGTGAACTAACCACTATAACTTTTATGCAACGCTATTGATTAAAAATAAAAGAAGAGGAACCCTGATTATCTTTCAGGAGTTCCTCATGTGAGCTATTGGCCAATCTTTTTGTATGTTTTCATCGCAAAGTATTAATTCGTTTGAAAACTTGTTGTAGTAATTTTACCATCTACTTTACTCAAGTTTTTTATTTTTAGGGTTGGATTACTAACACCACATTCTTCCAGAATATCCTCAAATACTTTGAATTCCTTTCTCTTTATTACGACTTCAATTTTGTACCTTATATCCTCATTATTACCTCGAGCCAGAAAATTATTAACCGTATAGCCTGCTCTCCTAAGCTTTTCTGCAATTTTGATCATTTTATTTTTATTATTTAAAAATAAATCCACTTCTAAAATACCAAGTGCTAAACGTTCTTCAAGTTTACCACCGATAAAGACTCCTAGTGTTCTACCTAAAGCATATGCAATTGTAAAATGTATTCCCTTTGAACTAGTCACTTTAGTAACGACAGTTGCAAAAATCATAGCATCTACAAATACCACAAGATAAACCGGGTTCATAATTTTTTTAGATATCAATATCGTTTTTAGTGTTGCTAAAATATTAGTAAGAGATGTTATTAGAAATAACCCTATAAGTGCAAATATGACATCTATTGTCATCATGGCACCTCCTTTTTTGTTGATCAGCTAAATATGCTGCCTAGATTGTTAAACTTTTTGTGTCCAAAAAATAAATATTGCACGACAAAAAAAACTGACAATAGTATATTAGTGAATAATCAGTTATGTGAGTAAATCCCATAATTAAAACTTAAATTATTTTCATAAAATATGTATTCTACTACTAGGCAGTAATGTGGCATATTGTATAAATAATCAATCAAAGTTAATTATGCATTTTTTTGTTCAAATAATTTACATTGAAAATTGAAAATTCAAGAATAGAATAAATCCACTTTAATTAAATCATTCGAATATTTTAAGGATTTCTAATATAAAACAAGAAGGGGGGATAAGTTTTTGTGATATATTAAAATAGGATGATAGGATGAAAAGTATCTTAATAATAATTTTGGAAATAACGAAAGGTTATTGTGAAAATTTATTTGTTCATACTTTTGTTCCACTTTACCTGATTAAAAAACTAACCTTTTAATTATATCGTATATAGCAATTATTTACAAGATAAAATTTAATATTTACTTATGGTACGGTTCACCTCGATTAATTTTAAATGCTCGATAGATCTGCTCCAAAAGTATTAGTCTCATTAGCTGATGGGGAAATGTCATTTTAGAGAAAGATAATAGACCATTAGCTCGATCATATACCTTTTTTGATAAACCTAATGAACCGCCGATAACGAAGACAATATTGCTATTACCGTATGTTGTTAGTTTGTCTAACTCCTTTGCCAACTTTTCTGAGCTCCACATTTCTCCCTCTATTGCCAAAGCTATTACATATTGATTTTGATCGATATGTTGTAAAATCCGCTCTCCTTCTTTTTGTTTTATTTGCTGCATTTCTGCTTCACTTAGATTCTCAGGAGCCTTCTCATCGGCAACCTCGATAATTTGCAACTTTGCATAAGGAGATAATCTTTTTTTATATTCGGCAATACCTTGTACTATGTACTTTTCCTTTATCTTACCAACACTTATAACTGTTATTCGCACGTTTTCACCTACTCTGAAATACTATTTATAATTTTTTATGATATCCAAAATTAAAATAAACAGCAGAATCACGAGGATTCTGCCTTTTATTTTATTTATTGATATTAACGAAATGTTTCAGGGACTTCAGAAAGAGTCATGGTAATGGTTTGTAATCTACCCTTACGATAAAAGGTTACTTTCATCTTATCTCCCACATTTTTATATTTGTACAAGTATTTACGCAAATCAGATGAACTCTCAATCTCGTAATCATCTAACTTCACGATAACATCTAAACGATTTAAACCAGCAAGGGCTGAAGGGCCTAATTTGCTAAGCTCCACTAATACAACTCCATTATTAACTGAATCAGGAAGATTTAATACGTTTTTTCTATCCTTTTGAGATACCAAATGTAAATCGTATGGTGTTACTCCCATATAAGGACGTTTAACCCTACCATATTTTATAAGTTGTTCGATTATTGGTTTTGCATCGCTAATAGGTATGGCAAAGCCTAAACCTTCAACTCCACTTTCAGCTATTTTAGCACTATTTATACCAATCACTTGGCCGTCTATGTTTACCAAAGCTCCTCCACTATTGCCAGGGTTGATAGCTGCATCAGTTTGGATAACTTCAGTCTCCCAATCTGCTTGACCATCTTTATCTAAATCATTAGGAATAGAACGGTTGGTTGAACTTATTACACCGACAGTTACCGATTGGGAAAAAGCTCGTCCAAGAGGATTACCGATAGCAATAGCTGGTTCACCAGGTTTTAAGTTCGTAGAATCACCAAATTCAGCAACTGTATCTACATACTTTTCGTCAATTGCAATAACTGCTAAATCTGTAAGTCTATCAGCACCCAAAAGTTCAGCAGATATTTTGCTATCTGTATTAGGAAGGGCCACTTCGATCTCTTTAGCACCTTCTATTACATGATTATTGGTGACGATGTATGCTTTCCCATTTTTTTTGTCAAAGACAACCCCTGAACCTTCACCTGCTTCAACGATTCGAGTCTTACGAGTCCATAAACTACTCTGTTCTTGAATATTCACAACACCAACCACTGCTGGTTTTACCTTCTCTACAGCTGTCACTATACTTGAGTTTACATCAACAGTTATCTGTTTGGTTGGAACTTTAGTCCCATCTTGTATAGGAAGGGTTGTAGATTGTTGAGTTGAGATCTCTATTAATCCAGCATCTATTAAAGTTGGCAATAAAAGAATTACGATAAATCCTCCAACGATGGCTGAAAACAACGATGTGAAGATACCAGCCCCACTTCTTCTCTTTCTTCTCTTTCTTTCGTAAAATTCATCATCATCATAAAAGTTCATAGTCTTCACCATCCTTTTTATGATAATCATTATTACTAAACCAAAAAATTATATACAGCTTATTTCCTTTTCCCAGTCTAATTTTTATCTGACTGGTTAGAATAGCATATAGGCATATATATATTAATTTTAGCACTCATTAAATCAAAATGAAAATAAAGAGGTGTTCGGTAGTGAACAGATTAAATAGGTTGCCAGTCGATGTTGACATTATAAGTCAATTATCTGACTTAAAGGAAATTGATTACAAGAATATGCTTATCTTAACTGCATTGATAGACTTACTAATAGAAAAGGGACTAATTACTCAACAAGAAATGCTTGATAAAACGAATAAGTTAGAATCTGAATTGGATAACTCTATTTTACCGCAAGAATTTCTTTAAACTTCACCTTTTTTCTATCCAATATCTCTAAAGATGTAGGTCTGTCGGGAAATGTATCCAATAATTTCACGTCTTCTTCGGTAATACCATAGTCCTCAAGAATATTTTTAACAGTTAATCGAGCTAACTCTATCAAGTTGTTTTCTTTACTTAAATGGGCTAGATGTACTTTTTGAGTAACTTCAGTAATGATCTCAGCTAAAGCTTCACCGGAGGCTTCGTTGGAAAGATGTCCCACGTCACTTAATATTCGCTGTTTCACAGACCAAGGATAGGAAGACATCCTTAACATTTGGACATCATGATTAGCTTCAAAGATATAGGCATCTGAACCTATAATTTTATCTTTTATTTTTTGACTTACGTACCCTAAATCAGTTACTACACTTAGCTTTAAATTTTCTTTTCTTAGAACATAGCCAACTGGTTCTGCCGCATCGTGAGAAATTGCAAATGACTCTACCTGTAACTTTCCAAATTCTTTTACTGTTCCGGTCTCTAATATCCTCTTTAGTGAATCATCGATTTCACCAATTTGGCTGGGTAGGTTTTCGAAAGTCTTAGCATTAGCATAAATAGGGATTTGATATCTTCTTGCTAAAACTCCAATCCCTTTTACATGATCGTCATGCTCATGGGTAATAAGTATTCCATCGATATCTTTAGGACTAACCCCGATTTTCTCTAAACCCATTTCTATTTTTTTCCCGCTTAACCCTGCATCAATCAATAAATTGTATTCATCTGTTCCTATATAAATTGAATTGCCAGTGCTACCACTGGCTAAAATACTATATTTAATCAAAAGAATTAACCTCCAAGATGTTTTTCTTTTCTAATTATCAATCAGCAATTTCTTTTTTTCAATAGTTTATTACGTTTTCCATCCCGCCTGTCATGGCATTCACATATAGTTTATCAGTTATTTGGACATTTTTAAAAACTATTTTCCAAACGGGAGTTAATATTTGAATATTAGATTGATTGGTTTGTCCGTAATAACTAAGTTTGATCTGCTTTATTTCTGCACCATTTGGAATAAGACCCTGTTCTATCACCCTTCTAAGTGCAGAATAAGAAGAGATTACTTGCTTATCCAGCCCACTATCTACAATTTCAAAATAATTTTGATTATAAAATAATTCCCCATTGCTATTAAGATATATTATAAGTTTTGCTCCTAGTAGAGGGTACCCTTCAGTTGTTTGGTAATACACCAAATAGTCAGGTTCTTTGGATTCTAATGGATTAAATTCGTACAGTTCAAAGTTTTTAATAGATTTATTAGCTATTAATTCAATCACATTTCTATTAGAGTTCTCTTCTAACCCTCCTTTAAGCTTTTCATTTTCGGCAAATACAATCTTTCTTATCTTGATAAAATGCATCTTAGGTAGCTGTTCAGGAATTTCAGTACTTAATTTTATATTTTGTTTAAAGAGTAATTCTTGGAGTTCATCTAAATTATTAGTTGTCCATTGCATATTATTACTATATTTATTTTGCTTCAGATATAGCTGATAACCAAGAGATAAGTTTAGTAATAAAAAGGAAATGATTAATATACTCTTTGCCTTACTCCAATCCAAGTTGTTACACTCCTCCCTCGTAAGCAGGAATTTCTATCGGTTTCTGGCCTAGAAGGTAAATCTTCCAATAAGGTTCAAAAATATAGCTATTACCTATTCCTTTTACCTTATATCCCAATTTAATCGTTTTTATATCCGACTCATTGACCCCGATTTTTTCTAAATAAGTAATCAATTCCAATCCATTCAATGTTTTAATAATCTTGATATCAGTGTATTTATCCAATAATACTGCAGATCTTTGAAATAGATTAACAATTCCGTCTGTAACCTGCATTTGGATTATCCCATAATCCCCAGCTAATATAGGATAACCTTCAATATATTTTCTAAAGCCGAAATTGGTCTGGTTTCCTCGGATCCTTTGATTCTTAGCTAAACGATATATTCCATCCCAACCTCCGTGTTGATTAACGTATCGAATAGCAACATAAAGGCCCCTGTCGAGATTGAGATCCTTTTTTTGTCCAAAAACAGGTTGATAAAATGAAATTTTTTTTGCCATTGAATCATATTGCATACTGTATGTTCCATCCGTATATAGAATGCTCTTCTTATCATTCATCTCATATACTTTTCTAACCATACTTGAATCAATGAATAAAAGTTGCTTGAAATCGTCCACTGTTAGGGTAGTATATGATCTGCTAATTACTTTCATATTTGTTCCTTCAACTGGTAGATAGTACATTCTCTTTATTGATTTATCTTTGTTTATCGAACCTACAAAATGATATGAATATTTAGTTTGATAAACAGCTTTAGAAATATATTCAGTTAATTGTTGGTCGGAAATGGTTACTTCGGCAGTAAAAACTTGATCTTTATTATCAGAAATAAAATAGGCTTCAACTTTATTTTTTTGATTTAGGAAAATCCATAGGCGATTAACTTCTTCAATATTTATCTTTGTTGCTGGGATATTAATTATTGAAGAGATTAAAGAATTTGTTAAAGGAATAGGGAAATAAATCTCAATCCCTTCCCTATTCTCTACGATGTCTTTCCAATCTATTTTATTTTCTGCCTTTGTAAAATTATAAAAGGTCCAACCCTTCATTTCTTTTTCCATTTGGTAAAATAGAATAACGTTCGGTCTAATTACTGAATGAGCATTTTTCCCAAAATGATAAATTATTTTTTCAGGACTTAGTAATTGTACTAAGTCTATATCTTGTCCAAACTTTGGTTGAGGTAAGTATTCAGATATTGATACGCTACTACTATTAAAATTATAAAAACTTAGGAACAACGTTAGTACTATACTATTGATAACGAGTAGGAACAAAATAATAGATTTAACTTTTTCCTTCATTAATTGCCATTCCTTTCTTGACATTCCTTTCTGACATTGGAATATAAAAAGCTATCTTTGTTCCTTTGTTTATCTCACTTTCTATAAATATTTCACCGTGGTGTGCTTTAACAATTTCCTTAGCTATTGATAAACCTAAACCCGTACCCCCCATCTCTCTAGAACGAGCCTTATCTACCCGATAAAACCTTTCAAATAATCTAGATAAATGCTTTTTGGGAATGCCTATCCCAGTATCAGCTACTTCAACGTATAATTTTTCCTGTTCTAACCTCACAGATACTGTAATTTTCCCTTTTTCACTATATTTAATAGCATTTGAAAATAGATTGTCTAACACCTGATCTATTTTATCTCGATCAACCAATATCTTCGGAAGGTATTTGGGGATTTTTACCGATACATCGATTGATTTTTGCTTACATTTGAAGCTAAATCTATCAACAACGTCTTCAATCATTTCTTTTATAGATACGTAGGATTTGTTAAGTCTCGTTTTCTCCTCATCTAGTCGGGATAACTGTAGTAGATCGGTTACCAATCTTATCATCCGATCCGTTTCGTGACTTGCAACTTTAATAAATCTATTTGCTAACTCAGGATCTTCAATACCATCTTCTAAAGCTTCTAAATAGCTTTTTATGGTCGTTAACGGCGTTCTTAATTCATGTGAAACGTTGGCCACGAAATCCTTTCGCATTTGTTCTAACTTTTGTTCCTCTGTCACATCATGAACTACGATTATGACCCCAATCTTTCCCCGATGAATATGATGCATCATATTAAACGTCATCTTCAAGACTTTAATTTCATTTTCAGATTCATACTTATAAAAAATGGTCCCTTCTTTTTCGGGAAATTCAAGGGAAGCAAAAACCTCATCTATTCGTTTATCCTTCACCAGTGACTCTTTTAATCCGATAATATCTAAAGCACGTTGATTAACAACGATTATTTTTCCTTCATCATTAGTCGCTATTACCCCATCACTCATATGGGAAAGTATAGAAGCTAGTTTCTCTTTCTCCTCTTCATTTTGATAGATAGCTTCTCTAAGCTTAATTGCCATTCGATTGAAGGTTTCTCCTAGTCTACCTATCTCATCATCACCATATATTTTTACTTGTTGATCGAAGTTCCCTTCAGTCATATTCATTGCCTGAGTAGTTATTTCTTTGATAGGTTCAGTTATAGTTCTTGATAAGACATATCCTAAAAATGCTGTAAATACCAAGGCGATAATCGTAGCAGTCATGTGAATTCTGTTAATACGATTTATCGTTTCATAAACCCCTTCAATGGAGGCTTTCATGAAAACTGCTCCCAACACTTTATTCCCTTGTTTGATTGGAAACGCTAAAAATTTCATTCGATGTCCAGTATTAGCATCAACTCTTATTGCTTCATCTCTGGTTCCTAAGAGCGCCCTATTAACTTCAATTTGAGAGATTTTACGTCCAACAATATTAGGAATCCTTTCGGTTGTACTGATAATAATTCCACTACTATCAACAATAGAAACATCCACACCATTTAATGCAAACAAATTGTCTACTAATGCATCAATCTCTGCCCTTTTCTCTTCTTTGCTCTGTCCATCTTCAATTAGATATCTTTCTAAGTTTACCGACAATAAATTTGCTTGAGCATACAATGTTTGATTAAAATTATCAACATAATACTTTTCCAATGTTTGAATAAAATAAATTCTGATAATCTGCATAGATATTAAGATTAACAAAATATACATGATTACTAATTTCCATTGTATACTCTGAAAAAAATTTGACCGTCTCAATGTAAACTACTCCTTTTGGGAAGGGTTGCGCAATACATATCCTAGACCACGCTTCGTTATTATATAAACTGGCTGACTAGGATTATCTTCAATTTTTTCTCGTAATCTCCTGATGGTTACATCTACTGTTCTTACATCTCCAAAATAATCGTAACCCCATACAGCTTCAAGTAAGTGTTCTCTAGTCAAGACAATTCCAATATTTTTGGCTAAATAATACAGTAACTCATACTCTCGATGCGTTAGATCTAAAATGGTATCCCTTTTTTTAATTAAGTATGAGGATGGATAGATACTTATTTCACCAATTACTAGCTGATGGTTTACTGTATCTTGCTGTTCATATGAAGAAATTCTTCTTAGATTAGCTTTGACTCTAGCAATTAATTCTCTAGTTGAAAATGGTTTAGTTACATAATCATCTGCTCCCATTTCCAAACCAAGTACTTTATCAACTTCAGTATCTTTAGCAGTTAGGATTATAATAGGTTTGTCGGTAAATTTTCTAATTTCTCTACAAACTTCAAAACCATCGATCCCAGGAAGCATGATATCCAACAATATTAAATCTGGTTCTAACTCTTTTGTTTTTTTAACCGCTTCTATTCCATCAAACGAAGTATAGACTTCATATCTTTCTTTTTCTAAACTAAATTTCAAAATATCTGCAATCGGTTTTTCGTCTTCCACTACCAAAATTTTATTTTTCAAAATGAATATCCCTCCATTTTGATATTTTTATAATTTTAAAGTTTCTAATTATTCACAGTTTATCATAAACTATTATTCTTTTTGTAGGATATAAAAAAAAGATAGGTTTGTCCAATATCTTATAAAACCTATCTTTCTTCCTAAATATAATTTTTTATTTACCTATATAATTTAATGGGTTCTTTTTAACTCCATTTACTCTTACCTCAAAATGAAGATGTGTACCTGTTGAACGTCCTGTACTACCCATAATAGCAATCTTTTGTCCTTTAGCTATTTTATCACCAACAGCAACGTTAATGCTATTTAAGTGAGCATACAAGGTCTTAATCCCATTGCCATGGTCAATGATAATTGCTTTACCATATCCACCACGCCAACCCGCAAAGATAACCTTGCCATTGTCAGCAGCCTTAATTGTATAATCCCTAACGCCTGCTATATCTAAAGCATAATGAAAACTACCCCATCTTGGACCAAAATAACTGGTAATTACTCCGCCTACTGTTGGCCATACCATAACGCCAGATCCTTTAGATGGAACTGGTTTTGTTCCTTTTAAAACAACCTTTTGTGTAGGTTCTTCAAGAACATTTTCACTCAAAATAGTCTTTTCTACAATTATCCCATTTTCCTTAACTATTGAATATTCAACTTCTTTTTTTCCTTCTTTCCCCTTTACTAGGGTTTTTGATTCATTTACAAACATTGAATTATCTTTTTTATATTGCACTGTATAAGGTATTCTTTCAATTTGTTTAACAACTTCGGTCGTTTTTACAGTAATTAGCGGTGTCATCGCTGTAACCACTAATTTGTCTCCTATGTGGATGAGTTCACCATCAAGTTGAGGATTCATCTGATAAACTTGTTTAGTTGTTAATCCAAACCGGTAAGCAATTTCCGAAATCGTATCTCCTTCTTGAACTGTATAGATTTTTTCTTCAAGGGTTCCCTTCTTCAATAAAGTGAGCATATCATTTTCTGAAATAATTTGGTCTGGAGAAACCCTAACTTCCTTAAAATCTATATCTTCTTTAATTTCAATATTCTCAACTTGAACATCTTCTTGATCAGAATCATTTAAAGATGCTGCAACAACCTTATCTTCTTTATCATTTTTTTGCGTATATGATTCTTTTATGCTACTTAATAACCTATCAGCTGTAGCTTGATCCTTAACTATCCCAACAACTTCACCATCTACAACTAACTCTACACCGACCGCTTGAATATTGAATTTTTTTTCTAGAGAGGCTATTGTTTTGGAATTATCATATTTCCCCTTATACTTTTTCTCTTTTTTAAAGGTTATCACAGTAGAAGAGTCTAGTTTGATATCCTTATATTCTTGTTGTAACTTATTGAACTGTTGTTTTTGCCAATTCTCAACGACTGATTTATCATTTACTGTACCAATTTCCTGTCCATCAACATATACATGATATAAAGTTATCGCATTTACCTCATATTGATAAAATCCAAAAGCAGTTCCAATCGCTATAAATCCAGATAAAGCTCCAATTATAACCTTTTTATTTTTTATATATTTATTATTTTTTTTTGATTTTAAATTAGAAAAAACTTTTTGTAATTTACCTGTTATCTCGGTAAATTTAAAATATTTTGCCATAAAAACCTCCCCGAATTTGGAGATTTAATATGTAGAGCATCTCCATTAATAATTTTTATCTATAATACCTAAAAAAGTTAACACTTCCCACTTATCACTTTACCACAACATAGCTTGGCCCAGCAAGAGGAAATATCTAACCATAATACATAAATAGTAGTCTCATAAGTAATACTATGTCTAGGAGGGATATTTATGCCTAACAATAGAAACATTTTAGCAGCCTTTAAATCGATTGAAGAAGCCCAGAAAGCAGCAGAGGAATTAAAACAGCGAGGATTTTCAAATATTCAAGTAGATCAAATTGGAATGTATCCAGGAAGCCAAATGAATGACCTTTTCAATCCAATTACTGGTGGATTTAAAAGTTTAGCCGACCTCACTTTAGGTTCCTTCACAAATAAAAGCAGTGAAATCTTAGCATCAGTAGATGTAAGTGCCAGCGGAATGGCAGATGGAAGTGGTAGTTATATGGATATCAATAGAAATATTCTTCTTACTGTGGTTACAGATGAGGTAAAAGCTAAGGAAGCGGAACAAGTAATTAAAATGTATAATGGTCAATTCTAGCAAAAAAACCTACTGCATCAGTAGGTTTAATTTTATGTAACTTTGAAAATGGTGGTTCGGGACGGAATCGAACCGCCGACACGAGGATTTTCAGTCCTCTGCTCTACCGACTGAGCTACCGAACCACGTTTTGATTTTTCGAAAAAAGCCCTAGATAAAAAAAATGGCGGAGCTGACGGGATTCGAACCCGCGATCTCCTGCGTGACAGGCAGGCATGTTAGGCCTCTACACCACAGCTCCAAGAATAAAATGGTGAGCCATACAGGATTCGAACCTGTGACACCCTGATTAAAAGTCAGGTGCTCTACCGACTGAGCTAATGGCTCATGTTTTCCTTTTGGACACGATAGATATAATACCATGGTAAAATAGTTATGTCAACTATTTTCTAGATTTTTTTTGCTAAAACACAACTAATTCATAATTTGGATTTTTTATAAGATTTCAAAAAATAAGCCTAGATATTTCCGTAAACATCTAGGCTTGCTTTGTTTATGCAAATACACCCTTCATTATGATTGTTTGTTTCCGATTAGGTCCAACAGAAACGATCGCAACTGGAATACCAGTTAATTGAGAAACCCTTTCAATATAATGTCTAGTATTTAACGGTAAATCATCAAAACTTTCAGCCTTTGTAATATCCTCGTCCCATCCCGGTAATTCTTCATAAATAGGCTCACATTGCGCAAGAATATTTAGGCTTGCTGGAAAATCTTCAATGATTTCTCCTTTATATTTATATGCTGAACAAATCTTTAAGGTCTTTATACCGGTTAACACGTCTAGCGAGTTTATTGATAATTCAGTGATTCCACTAACTCGTCGTGCATGTCTTACAACAACACTATCAAACCAGCCCACTCTACGGGGTCTGCCGGTTGTGGTTCCATACTCTCTGCCAACTTTACGAATTCTATCTCCAATTTCATCTTTTAATTCTGTAGGGAATGGACCATCACCCACTCGAGTAGTATATGCTTTAGATATTCCTAATACATGATTTATTTTTGTAGGTCCTACACCAGATCCGATTGTCACTCCGCCAGCAACTGGATTTGATGAAGTCACAAATGGATACGTTCCTTGGTCAATATCAAGCATTACACCTTGTGCCCCTTCAAATAAAACCCGTTTCCCTTGGTCGATTGAATTGTTTAGAATTACAGACGTATCAGTTACATATGGACGGATAATTTCTCTATATTCAGAATATTCTTCTAAAATTTCTTCAACTTTAAATCCTACCGCTTCATAGAATTTTTCAAAAAGTCTATTTTTCTCCTTTAAATTTATTTCTAGTTTTCTTTTAAACTCTTCTTCATCAAGAAAGTCTGCCATTCTTATTCCTATTCTAGCCGCTTTATCCATGTAAGCTGGCCCAATACCTTTACCTGTCGTACCGATCTTATTAATTCCTTTCCGTTCTTCTTCCATCAGGTCAATTTTAATATGGTACGGCATTATAACATGTGCCCTATTACTAATTCTTAAGTTATCAGTATTGATTCCTCTCTCATGCAAATAATTTAATTCTTCTACCAATGCTTTGGGATTAATTACCATGCCATTACCAAGTATGCAAATTTTGTCTGAATATAGAATACCAGATGGAATCAGATGCAATTTATATCTCTTATCTTTGATTGTAATCGTATGTCCAGCATTATTACCTCCCTGATATCTAGCTACTACCTCCGCACTTTCCGCAAGAAAGTCAGTAATCTTACCTTTTCCTTCGTCACCCCATTGTGTTCCAACCACGACAACTGTGGACATTGGTAACACCTCCGTTTATCTGATTCAAACTCTCTTTCCAACAAATTAAGTTTAACAATCTTTTATCTTCACTGTCAATGAAAATACGAACATTATATATATTTTTTTGTTATTTGTTCGTATTTGTTCTGTAATAAAAAAAGGTAACCATTTATTATCTGGTTACCCATCACTTACTTCATCTAGTTGATTCTGGTCCTTAGCATAGTTTACGAACTTATTGAAGTTTTTAAGGAATACAAGTTCGACTTTACCAACGGGACCGTTTCTTTGTTTCGCTATGATAATTTCAATAATATTTTGCTTTTCCGTTTCAGGATTATAATAGTCATCACGATATAAAAACGCGACAACGTCAGCATCTTGTTCGATACTCCCCGATTCACGAATATCCGATAACATCGGCCTTTTATCTTGTCTTTGTTCTACAGCACGACTTAACTGTGATAGAGCAATCACCGGAACGTCAAGTTCTCTAGCAATTCCTTTAAGCTGTCTTGATATTTCAGAGATCTCCTGTTGTCTATTATCCGATTTCCCCCGCCCATGTATTAATTGTAAATAATCTATTAATATTAAGCCTAATCCCTTTTCAGCCTTCAATCTACGAGCTCTAGCCCTAATATCGTAGATTGTTATTCCAGGGGTATCATCGATATATATCGGAGCCTCTGATAAAGTACTCATTGCCATTGTTAACTTATTCCAATCTGATTCTTCTAACATACCTGTTCGCAATTTATGACTGTCAATATTGCCTTCAGCAGCGATCATCCTTTGTACTAATTGTCTTGCTGACATTTCCAAACTAAAAATCGCAACAGGATGTTTACTTCTACATGCTACATTTTGTGCAACATTTAATGAGAAGGCTGTCTTACCCACACTTGGACGGGCGGCGATTATAATTAAATCAGATTTTTGAAACCCTGAGGTCATCCTATCCAAATCAGTGAAACCTGATGGAATTCCCGTAATTTCACCTCTATGATGATGTAAATATTCGATTTGGTCTACAGTTTCCATTAATACTTCTTTAATATTTATGAAACCATTATCGATTTTTCTTTGGGAAAGTTCCAAAATTTTTCTCTCTGCATCTCCAATTAAATCACTGACATCTTCAACACCTGAATAACCTGTACTAGCAATTTCTGTAGCTACCTTTATTAATCGCCTTTGAATAGCTTTTTCTTCAATTATTCTGGCATAATATTCTACATTTGCTGCAGTTGGCACTGCATTGGCCAAATCAGTAAGGTAGGAAACTCCCCCAACTTCTTCTAGTAACTTTTTTCCTTGAAGCTCTGCCGTAATTGTTACAAGATCTACAGGCTCACCTGTCTCAAAAACATCCAACATTGCCCGATAAATCTTTTGATGAGCAGTTCGATAGAAATCATCAGGAGATAAGATTTCCATAACGGTGATCAAAGCATCTCGTTCTAATAGGATCGCTCCTAATACGGCTTGTTCGGATTCTATATTTTGTGGTGGAATTCTGTCCAAATAAAGTTCACTCATTCTGAGATCCCCTCTAATTTATTTTCACATTACTTTTGTTCGATTACGCTTACTTTCAAAGTAGCTGTAACTTTAGGATGTAGCTTCACCATTACTTGAGTATAACCTAAACTACGTATTGGTTCATCCAATAAAATTTTCCTTTTATCAATTACAATATCTTCTTTCTTTAAAGCTTCAGCTATTTGCTTTGAAGTCACTGCCCCAAATAATCTGCCATTGTCTCCTGCCTTTGAGGTAATTTTAATAGTCATCTTTTCTAGTTTTGCAGCTAGTTCCTGTGCACTTTGCAGTTCAGCTGCTCTTCTTTTTTCTTCACTCTTTTTAAAGGCATTTACTTCTTTAATACTGCTACTTGTAGCTTCCTTAGCCAAACCTCTAGGAAACAAAAAGTTCCTCGCATACCCTTCGGCAACCTCTTTTATATCTCCCTTTCTACCTTTACCTTTAACGTCCTGTAGAAAAATAACCTTCATACTAATATTCCCCCTTCATCTTGAATAGTTTTTAGAACATCTATTAATCTTTCTTCTGCTTCTTCCAAGGTTACGCCTTCTAATTGGACAGCGGCATTTGTTAAATGTCCACCACCACCCATGCGTTCCATGATCACTTGTACATTTATTTGACCCAACGATCTTGCACTGATTGATACTAATCCATCATGACGAATGCTGATTACAAAAGAAGCAAATACACCACTCATATTTAACAAAGTATCTGCTGTTTGAGCAATTAAGATTTGATCAAGTTTTTCATCAGCAACTGCAATTGCTATATGATCAAATATTATCTTTGCTTTTTTCACCAATTCAGTTCTTTTTACATATTGCTCTATATCAACTTTTAATAGTTTTTGAACTAACGTGGGATCAGCGCCTTTGATTCTTAGAAAGGAAGCTGCTTCAAAAGTTCGATAACCTGTTCTAAAAGCAAAACTCTTCGTATCTACCACAATTCCAGCTAACAGTGCAGTAGCTTCCAATGGATCCATCTCCAATTTGTCTGACTGATATTGTAATAATTCCGTTACTAGCTCACTTGTAGAAGAAGCATATGGTTCCATGTAAATTAGAACAGGATCGTTAACAAATTCCTCTCCCCGTCTATGATGGTCAATTACAACCACTCTTTCTATAACATCAACTAATTTAGGTTCTATTGTTAACGATGGTTTATGAGTATCAACCATTATTAGTAATGTTTTCGAACTAACATTTACTATTGCCTTATCAGGTAGTACGAAATATTTGGATAACTCCTCATGCTTGTCAACTTCATCAAGCAATTTTTGAATCATGGGATTTGGTTCGTCAAGGATGATATATCCTTCTTTTTCATTGACCAAAACAGCTTTAAGGATTCCGATTGAAGCCCCAATAGCATCCATATCAGGGGACTTATGACCCATGATTAAAACTAAATCACTTTCTTTAATCAAATCCCTTAATGCATGAGAAATAACTCTGGCTCTCACCCTAGTCCTCTTCTCAACAGCATTTGATTTGCCACCATAAAATGATAAGCGTTCACCAACTTTGACTGCTGCCTGGTCTCCGCCACGCCCCAATGCAATATCTAAACTTGATTGGGCCATTTCGCCTAATTCGATAAAAGAATCAGCCATGGCGCCTATTCCAATACTTAATGTTAAAGGTATCTTATTGTCCGTAGTCATTTCTCGAACGATATCCAAGATATCAAATCGCGAATTTTCTAATTGTTCTAAAACTGTTTGGTTAGTAATCATCAAAAATTTATCAGCTGCATATCTCTTTAAATATATCCCTAAGGCATTGGCCCAGTCACTGATTGCGCTTGTTACATCTGTTAAAAGTAAACTTCTACTCAATTCATCCAATCCTTGACTCACCTCATCTAGATTGTCTAAATGAATGATACCAAAGACTGTTTTTTCCTTTTCGTATTGATCGAGTAGATAGTTATATTCAGTAATATCAGTAAGATATAACAATCTCTCTTTTGAGTGAATATCTACATTGTATATCTTAAAATTGTGTTCAATTTCAAGCTGTTGAATATCTTCTTCCCAAACTAAGGCCGGTATAACCTCATTTAATTCTTTCCCTATTAGGTTATCTTCACCTGTAATCAAATTCAGGTAGGGATTATGCCATTCTATCTTCTTCTCTTCATCGTAAAGAATAATCCCGATCGGTAATTGTTGAATTACATCTTTACCAGCTTTTTTGATCCGGCACTGGGTCGTCTTTATATAATCAATTAAATCTTTTCTAAAAGCATTTCCAACCTTGTAGGTTGAATAAAAGAGCCATACTAAGATGATCAGGCCTATTAAAGCATATTCCCAATGCCAAATAGCTAGTATTCCTAGTAATAATAAATCAAATAGAAAAATCAAAACTAAATGAAAACCAAAAACTCTGTTTGATAAAAATTTAGGCAATCATATCAGCCCCTAAATTTCAAGCTTTTTTCGTAAGTTGAAACTGATATCTATCATTCCCAAGATTATTAATAACTGGGTCATAAACGGTATTAAAATTCCCACTATCGCAATTACCCGAATTGTCTTTCCGAGATTTTTTTGATGGGCATAATAGAATACAAAGGATAAGCCCTGAATTAATAAGATTAAATGTAATAGTGGATATAGGTTGATCGCAATTAGTTTAATAGCATAAATATCATATAAGGACTTTATTTTTAAAGCAATGGAATTTAATAAATAGTAAAAAATTATGCTACGTGGGAATGTCCATTCTCTAAATGGAGGTAAATTAGGAACTTTAATCCCTAATCTTTTCATAATTTTCCCTGCTATGACATGGTTTATTATTACAAACATTATGGCAAACGCAATGATAAAAAATGGTAACATTAAGCCGATATTATCAAATAAAGCTCGGTATGCCTGAATAATCAATTCAGTCTCCTGTTGGTTACCAAATTGTTTTAGCATACCTTCAACTGAATTTAAAGATGCATTTAACATTTGTTGTAATGATTCAATAATATCAGTGCCGATGATCAAATTACTAAAGGCAATTCCTAAAATCAAATTGATGATTGTGGTAATCGAACCACCTAAAATAACCAGTAAGATATTTCCCTTTTTATATAAAGCCCCCATTGTTATACCAACTGTACCGGCCAAAATAGCAAGAGTTATGCTATAAAAACCTCCGATTAATATCGATAATATAGAACTAGCTGTAATAACAATTAAACCCATTTTAATACCATTACGATACCCATAAATGATGAAGGGAATCGCTAATAAATATAGAGTAACCGTACCTAAGGGGGTTAATACCGTTATTAATAATAATAATAAAAATATAGTGCTAAATAATGCTCCTTCTGTGAGTTCTCTGCTTTTTTTGTTCAATAATTTACACCTCTTGTTATTTTTTTATATATTGTTCCAAAACTGATAAATCTCCATACCACTTTTCTATTTCATGTCCTTCACGTTTATGCTCTTGCAACTTATCCATCATAGCTTGATCTAATTTGTGGAATGGAATTCCTATTCTCCTTGCTAATACATAGATAGCTATTAGTAAACTGGCCATGCTATCAATGATAAGTGACTCTTTCCCATGGTATAAACCCTTAAATAAAACCCCTACATGCTCAATTATTTCTGTTTTTAACCATTCCATAACTTTAATATTTTTGGCAATATGTACGTTCCCAGGCTTATCCAATGATAATCGCTCCTTTTTGTACGTACTATTATAATCCTATCCTACTTCCACATTTAATGTCGATTATCCTTCAAAAATACATATTTGTGTAACCAATTATATCAAATTGAAGTAGTGAATTTTCAATAATTAAAAATAAGATGATTTGCTACATGAGGTAATTGCTACAGGATAAAAAAAACCCTCTTTATCAAGAGGATTTTTTTATATTTATGAACTTATAATTATTCTGTGGTATATGGAAGTAATGCCATGTGACGAGCACGTTTGATAGCTATTGTCAATTGACGTTGGTATTTTGCAGAAGTTCCAGTTACACGACGAGGTAAAATTTTACCACGCTCGCTGATGAACTTTTTAAGTAAATCAACGTCTTTATAATCGATATAATCGATTTTATTTACAGTAAAGTAACATACCTTACGACGCTTACCACGTTGTTTGCGAGCCATTCTATTCCCTCCTTAACAAGAAGAATTGTATCAATCTTCGTTTTTATTTAAATACGATCATAATATTTTTAATTATACTTCCTTAAAAAGGTAAATCGTCATCGGAAATATCAATTGGACTTCCATCATTTATAAAAGGGTCATTATCAAACCGGTCATTTTTACTATCCGGGCTTCCATGGAACTCAGATCTATTTTGATTTGATTCAAGGAAACGAACATTATCCGCTACAACTTCAGTAACATACACCCTTTTCCCATCATTATTTTCATAATTACGGGTTTGAATACGTCCTTCAACAGCAACTAAGCGGCCTTTTTTTACATAATTTGCTACATTTTCAGCTAAACCTCTCCATGTAACAATATTAATAAAATCAGCTTCACGTTGTCCTTGTTGATTGGTATAGTTACGATTAACCGCTAGAGTGAATGTTGCAACTGCAACACCACTTGGTGTATATCGTAATTCAGGGTCCTTAGTTAATCGCCCGATTAAGATGACACGGTTTAACATTTCGACTCCCCCTAAATATTATTTAACATCCTTAATGATTAGATAACGAATTACCCCATCAGTAATTCTAAATACACGATCAAGCTCAGCAACTACAGCAGGCTCAGATTTGAAGTTAACCAATACATAGTAACCATCATTATAATCTTCAATCTCGTATGCTAAGCGACGCTTACCCATTTCCTCAAGCTTTTCAATTTCTCCACCATTATTAGTGATAATGTTTTGGAATTTCTCAACTAATTCTTTAGTTGCTTCTTGCTCAAGGTCAGGCTTTAGAATGTACATAGCTTCATATTTACGCATTTACTTTCACCTCCTTTTGGACTTAACGGCCCTAAATATAGGGCAAGGAGCGAGGTTATAGAACTCGCATTTAGAAATTATATCATGATAATTGTTAAATATCAATAATTATACATTAAATCTAAAATGCATTACATCGCCATCTTGAACAACATAATCTTTGCCTTCTAAACGAAGCAGTCCTTTTTCCTTGGCTTTAGCCATTGAACCGACACTTACTAAATCATCATATCCAACAACTTCTGCGCGAATGAATCCACGTTCAAAATCTGAATGGATTACACCAGCAGCTTGTGGTGCCTTAGTACCCTTTTTAATGGTCCAAGCCCTTACTTCTTGAACTCCTGCAGTAAAATATGTGATTAAACCTAATAATCTATAAGCAGCTTTAATCAAGCGGTCTAAACCTGATTCTTTTAATCCAAGATCTTCTAGGAATAATTGCTTATCCTCAGCAGAAAGTTCAGCAATTTCTGCTTCAACCTTTGCGCTAATTACAACTATTTCTGCACCTTCGGCTTCTGCAAACTCTTTCACCTGTTTTACATATGGATTATTATCAAAATCATTTACTTGCTCCTCACTAACATTTGCCACATACAATACTGGCTTCATTGTAAGTAAATGAAGATCTCTAACTAGCATTTTTTCATCGTTAGTAAGTTCAATACTTCTAGATGGTTGATCATTCTCTAATGTATTTTTGATTTTTTCAAGAACTTCGTATTCAAGTTTGAAAATTTTATCTCCACTCTTTAGATTTTTCTTAGTTTTTTCAAGTCGTTTCTCAACTGTTTCTAGGTCTGCTAGAATTAATTCCAAATTTATTGTTTCGATATCACTAATTGGATCTACCTTTCCTGCCACATGTGTTATGTTTTCATCTTCAAAACAACGAACCACATGAACGATGGCATCAACCTCACGGATATGGGATAAAAATTTATTTCCCAATCCTTCTCCACGACTTGCACCCTTAACTAAACCTGCAATGTCTACAAATTCAAAGGCAGTCGGCACTACGCGATTAGGATTAACCATATCACTTAATACTTGTAATCTATTATCAGGCACTTCAACGACTCCAACATTGGGGTCGATAGTACAAAATGGATAGTTTGCTGATTCTGCTCCTGCTTGTGTAATCGCATTAAATAACGTCGATTTTCCTACATTAGGTAAACCGACGATACCTGTTTTCAATGGCATCACGTTCACTCCTTAGTTCCAATCATATTACTTGATTATAATATAACAATATCTAAGAGAAAAACAAGAAAATTAATAAGTAAAGCCATAGCCCTTTAATTACTTTCTAGGCAGCGTATTTATCATAACAGCACAATCATACAAAATACTTCCATTTCCCATATCAGAAAGTTGATTGGAAGTTAAAATATTTACAGAAGCATCAGAATCTCTCCACCATCCCTCTTCTATTACGATGGTTTTTTCATTCATTTTTTGCTCTACTTTTGCATACCCAATTATAAAGCCACGTTCATTAAAAACTTGTACCAAATCACCATTATTAATTTTATGTTCGGTTGCTATTGTTTTCGATATTATAATCCAAGGCTTACTGTCCTCTTTACGAACTAATAAATGATGTTGTGAATGTAAGGATTTGCTCGGATGGATCGATAATAAATTATATGGATATTTCCCATTTAAATCTGGATTAACTTGAAGACTTTCTTTCGGATAACTAATCACAGCAGTTGGAGGTAATCCTTCTTTTTTCGCCCGTTCCGAATAAAACTCAAATTTTTGAGAAGGAGTTGAAAATTTCTTATCCTGCCAAGGAATAGATGGAACTGGTAAGCGTAACTGTCCGTTTTCCTTTAATGTTTTAAAATCAATACCATATTTGTCTAATGGTTTTAAAGCTATCTCAAAATACTCTTCGCTATTTTTTTTAAACCCGTTCAATCCTAAACGCTCCGCCAGCTCTGTCCATATCTTTAAGTCAGACCATGCTTCACCGCGTGGTTCTACTATTTTTGGGCCATATCTAATTACATTGTGAAACATTGAACCATAATAAATATCCTCTTCTTCAAAAACAGATGTTGTAGGTAAAATATAATCAGCAAGCCTAGCAGTATCCGTCATAAACATATCGATCACAATTTTTGTTTCAATCTTTTCAAATGAAGTAATTGTCTTTTCTTGGTTTGGTAATTGGGTGATAGGATTGCTCCGTGTTACAAAAACAATTTTGATAGGTGGATTTTGGGCATTGATAATTTCATCTGCCTGACTAGGTCTTTTGAAAGTGCGGTATTCCTTTCGTAAATCTACTCGTAACAATTCCTTCCAATTAAAACTTCTGCCAACCGCCAAATTTGCATACTGAACTCCGCCACCGCTTATTCCAACATTACCTGATAGGGCGATAAGAGCATCGATTGCACGGATTGAATTGCCTCCATTTGCGTATCTTTGCATTCCTAATCCAAGAAAAGTCATTACGGGCTTTTGCTTAGCATACATATAAGCTAAATCGTATATGAGCTTTTGTTCCACATTTATTTCCTCAGAAATTTTTTCTATGTCTAACTTTCCAATTTCTTTCCTTAACTCATCAAAACCAATCGAATATTTATTGATGAAGTCCATATCATGCCAACCATTATCAATGATTATCTTGCTGATAACCAAGGCAAGTAACCCGTCCATTCCAGGCTGAATTTTTATATGTAAATCTGCTTTTTTAGCAATCCCAGTATTTATTGGATCGATAACTATTAGCTTTGCTCCACTTTTTTTCGCATCCAATATGAAAGGTAATAGGTGGATATTGGTTGTGGTAATATTTCTCCCCCAAATTAAAATAACATTTGCATTTTTGATATCTTCAACATCATGACTTAAGGAATCTCCAAAGTCATATAGTTGACCTTGTATACCAGCTCCCCAACATAGACTTCCAATCACTTCTGTCATTCCACCAAAGAAATTAAAAAAACGTTGATCTAATCCCTTTAGTAATCCACCTGAAGCATAGTCATAACTGTGTAATATTGCTGTTGGACCATACTTTTCTCTTACATCTAACATCCGTTGACTGATCTCATCTAATGCCTGATCCCAACTAATTCTAATGAATTTTTCATCTACTTTTTTTAATGGATACAGTAATCTTTTAGAATCATTAAGACGATCTTTAAGTAATTTACCTTTACCACAAATCTTACCCCTTGTGATCGGATGACTTGGGTCACCTTCAATCTTCACTATTTTATTTTGATTTACAGTCACCGTTAATCCACAAACATCATAACAATTTAATGGACAAGCTGTTCTCCACTGTTTCAAATTCTTTTTGCAACCCCCTTTTTATCATTATCAGTTAATACTTTCTTCTCCCTTTTTAAGAACTTTTTTTATCTTCCTTTCAAATTCTCTACGAGGAATTAAAACACTATGGCTACACCCTGTACATTTAATCCTAATATCCATGCCCATTCTAATAATTTTCCAAGAATTTGTTCCACAAGGGTGCGGTTTTTTCATTTCTACGATATCGTTAAGGCCATATTGTTTTTTGTCCATAATAAACTCCTTTCTATTTTTATAAACTCATATTTGATTTATTAGTATCAATTATCTTTGTTAGGAAAAATTTACATATTATACGAGTGTTAAGTGCCTATGTTAAGTACCGTGTTTAATTTTATTGATATTTTTTAGAAATTATTGATTTTTAATGTCCATTATATTACTTACCTTGAAGTTTGAAAAGGATAAAGAAGAAGTACGGCCAATAAGTATAAGTTTAATACACCATATATAGGATACAAAACTTTTACTAAAGTTGAGAATCCGATAAATGTTAATGGAATAACACTGATGATTATTAAAATGCTTATCTTATTCGCTGAATAATTCCACTTCATTTGTACCCGGTGAACCAGTCCATGGATATTACTTAATACTGTAGTATATATTGCAAACCATAAAACTATTGTAACAAGAATTAATAAAAAGGTTTGATGTGAAGGAATTAATGAAAATAGCGGAATTTCATACTGTTGAACAAACTCTACTTTTAGCAAAGCTATATTTAACATTAATGCCACTATTCCTAAAAAGACTGCGGCAAATATTCCTCCTATTATCATTTCTGTCGTTGATCTGATTTTTTTTCCCATTGTCGATAGTACTCCTAACAACGAGATCATGTTTAAGGCTGTATAGGTAATCGATGATGGCCAAACTTTTAAATGGGACCTAATATACTCTCCTGAAAAATATTGATTGGAAAGATTATATTGGAAAGTTACACTTATAATTATCGTTATCAAAATTGGTATTAAAATACTATTCATGATGATTAAACCATTTACCCCAAAGACTAATACTAACCAAACCGCAATAGCTAAAATACCAACTCCGAATAAAAATGAAAAATCCCATTGTTCAAAGGTTGCTCCACTTCCGGCAAACATTACGATTGAACCCGAAAATAAATATAGAAATATTAAACCATCAAATATTTTAGCTAAGGTTTTGCCCATTAAAATCTCTAAAACTTCATAATAATTATCAGTTTTATATTTATAACTAATCCATGTAATAAAAACACTGCTAATCGCAAAAATCATCATCGAAATTATAATACCAATTGTGCTTTTTGTACCATAAGAACTAAAAAATTCCCAAATTTCCCTTCCTGATGCAAATCCGGCTCCTATTGTAGTTCCGATTATAGTTAGCCCCAATTTGATCCCATTATTAAAAGTTCGAATCAACTAGAATCCTCTCCTCCTCAAAAAATCCTATATTAACAATGTATATTTCCTTAATTATCCACGTATACTATTAATAATATTTTTTTGGAGGTATTTATGAGTTTTTTGAAGAAGGTAAAAAACTTAAAATATGTTATCGATTCTTCAGAACCAAATGCAAATATCAAGATATCAAATCATATAAATGAATTTATAAATAAATATCCATTCGAACATTGGGTTGTTGTTTGTATTGGGACAGACCGTTCTACTGGTGATGCCCTTGGTCCCCTTGTAGGATCAAAGTTGAAATTAATTGATCCCTATGGATTTACGATCATAGGGTCATTGGAAGAACCAGTACATGCTTTAAATTTAAAAGATACAATTCAATTTATCGATACCAATTATCCTAATTCTGGTGTAATTAGTATTGACGCTAGTTTAGGTCAATTGAGTAGTGTAGGAACTATCCAAATTCAAGACGGTCCTTTAAAACCCGGTGCCGGGGTGAGCAAGGATTTACCGGAAATCGGCCATTTTCATATTACTGGAATCGTCAATATCGGGGGATTCATGGAATATTTTGTTTTGCAGAATACTAGACTAAGTCTGGTCATGAAAATGTCAGAACAAATTTCTTCTGCCATATCTAGAATTTCTATTGTTAATAAAACAAAAAAAGAAAATGCTATCAACAATTAAGTTAACATTTTCTTTCTCAAACTACATTTAAAGCTTTTTTTATTATTTCAAATTTAATTTTCATATCTGCAAATATTTCACCATCAGCTTGTATCTTAAACCTATCATCTGTATAAACTTCAATCTTTTTACCATTTATCTTTTCAATCATTGGGTATTCAATATGTTTACCACTAAAAATTAATGGAAATAATCTTAAAAGTTGAAGTCGGGTAATGTCTTTTATGATACAAATATCGAGTTGACCATCATTATTTTGGGCATTTGGACAAATTGCCATCCCACCACCATAGAATCGGTTATTGGCTACGGCAACCAACCAAACACGTTCATACTTATGTATTTTATCATCGATCACTAGTTTAACTTGCTTGGGATTATAACTCAATAGAATCCTTAAAACTCCAAACACATAAACTAATTTTCCAAACAAACGCTTTAATTTGGAGTTATTAACAAAATGAGCAACTTCTCCATCAAAACCCATACTCGCTACATTGATAAAATAACGATCATTTATTCTACCAATGTCTATTTTTTTGACCTCTTTTTTTAAAATCCTTTCCAAAGCAAGAATTGGATCTTTAGGAATTCCCATTTCGCGTGCGTAATCATTACCGGTTCCACTTGGAATATATCCAATAGGTATTTGAGAAGGATACCAACCATTTATAACTTCATTTAAAGTTCCATCTCCGCTAACAACAATAATCAACCCAATATCAGCCTTATTTTTATTTTGTTCTGCTATTTCAGTTGCATGGCCTTCATATTGAGTATATATTTCTTTATATTTAATTTTTTTGCCATCTAAATACTCTTTTATTTTAGGAATGATTTTTAGTGAGCTCCCTTTTCCAGAAATCGGATTAATTATAATATAAATTTTTTTGTCGTTAATACTTTTACTCATCACCGATTCCTTTGCTGTTATCAATTTCTTCATATCTCATTAAACACTGTCCTTTAAAAACAGCCTTCTCTTCGATTACTATGTTTCCTACTTCAACATCTCCTATTACCTTGCCGCTTGATTTGATCTCCAGTTTCTCTTCACAAATCAATTTAGCATAGGAAGAACCAGCAATAATCATGTTTCTCCCTTTCAAATTACCTTTAACTTGTCCTTGTTCACCAACTATAATATCCCCTTGAGTTGTCATGTCACCTGAGAAAGAGCCATCAACTCTAACGATTCCTATTGCCTCAATATTACCTTCAAAATTAGTTCCGGGACCTATAACGGTATCAATTTCATTGATCTTTTGATTTTTTTTGTTACTAAACAATTATCCTCGTTCCTTTCAATTTTAGTTTATATAATTTGACGGATTTACTCTCCGCCCGTTTTTACGAACCTCATAATGTAAGTGTGAACCGGTACTTCTACCAGTACTCCCCATATAAGCTATCAATTGTCCCTTCCTCACAAAATCGCCTTTTTTTACTAGATTTTTCGAGTTATGAGCATAAACAGTTTCTAACCCATTCCCATGATTTATTACAATCTGATTCCCATATCCTCCGTTTCTACCAGAGAAAGTGACGATACCGTCAGCAGTCGAATAGATCGGAGTTCCAAAGGCGTTAGCAATATCTAAGCCATTATGAAAACTTCGATTATTGTTAAATGGATCACTACGATAGCCAAATTTTGAAGTTATTCTTCCAACTGTAGGATTTATTGATGGAATAGAAAGTAAAGTTTCATTTCTTTCTTCTAGTAATTGAAGCAATTCATTTAATGACTTTTCTTTTTCTGGCAGTGTGTTCTGTAACGATTCTATTGTCTCTTTAGTTGTCTTAATTGTCAAAGTGCTGGCAGTCATTTTACTCTTGTTGTTAATTCCCGATAGCACTAACTGATTTTCCTTAGAAAAATAACTTTTTGATGGATCAAAACCATTTTTAATCCTAATTTGTTCTTCTAATTGTTGCAACCCTATCATCTGTTCTTTCAATTTTTTCACTTCTTGATACAATGATAAATAATTTTCAGAGTATTCTTCTATGATTTTTTGATTATCTGACTGTATCAATTGTAAGGAAGCCTTTTCTCTTTTGATATAGATATATTTGTAGGCCCAAAGTGAACTAAACATCAGCCCAACTAAGATAAAAGTCAAGATAAAGCGAACAAAATAAACTGATACTCTTAAAGTCATAGGCCCGCGTTCGGTATGAGGGATTACCATCACTGTCAAAAAGGGATTTTTTTTCATTTTGCACCTCTATACTTTATTTCTATCAATCTACCTATTCGCTATAAACTGACAATTTCCTGCTAATTCTGTTATGTAAATTAATTTTTTTTAGTTTTTCATCGCCTTTTCTATCACATCTAATTCTTCTTTGGATAGTTTGTAGGTTGAAGAACCATTTTTAATCGGCTTGGCATAAGTGTTTGACTCTCCACGGTTATATATACTTGATATTACAATACCATCTTTATTTTCATCTAAAAACGCTATTGAATAGCTTAAATCATTTCCCTGTTCACCAAAAGCATTATAGCGAATAATCGCCACGTTTCCTTTTAGTTCCTTAACTTTATTTAATATTAAGTCGATCTGTTTTTCGTTGTTTTTGATTTTGTTTTTTATCATCTCTGCTTCATTCACATATTCTACAATCACTTCTTCTAAACTTTTGATACTAGCACCTTTCGTGAAGATATTAATTTTTTTAGAGACTCTTTTAAGTTTTATACTTAAAGTTGTATTCCATATTAAAAAAACTAGTAATAAAAATGACTCCACTATTAATATTACTGGTATGTAATCAACAATATAACTCATATTTATTTCCTTCCTCCCTTTTTTAATATACTTCAATAATTAAGAAACACCTATAAAAACCAGGAGTTATCATAAAAAATAATTAACCAATATTACTCCGATTGGAGCGATGAAAATTGCTGGCAACATATTGGCAACTTTGATTTTTTTAATTTCTAAAATATTAATTGCAATAGCTAGTATTAAGATTCCTCCTGTTGCAGTTATCTCAGTAATCATGGCATCCAATAATTCTTGACTTAAAAACAGATGAATATATCTAGCCAACAATGCAATGGAGCCTTGATAGATAAAAACAGGAATCGCAGAAATTACAACTCCAATACCTAACGTTGATGAGAAAATGATTGCCGAAAAACCATCAAGCATTGATTTTATATATAATAAACTATGATCTAAATTTAACCCACTATTTAAAGCACCCAGTATCGCCATAGCACCAATAGTATAAACCAAAGTCGCTGTTACAAATGCATTGGCAATATTTCCTTTGCTCTTGCCGCCAATCTTATCTTCTATCCACTTTCCTAGTTGATTTAAACGACCATCTATTTCAAGTAATTCCCCTATTATGCTTCCGACTACAATACTAACTATTATGAGTAAAAAATTATCCGATTTCAAACCCATAGATATTCCTTGTATTATTATCGTTAAACCAATGCCTTGCATTATTAATTCCTGTAGTTTGTTTGGTGTATTTGAAAATAAATATCCTAGTATTCCGCCAATAATAATAGCTACGGCATTTACTATCGTTCCCAATATCACCATTATACTTTCACCCTCTATCCATTAAGCACAAACCTTTTTTATCTATCTTGATTAAAATTTAGACAACCATTTAAGGTTGTCTAAACTCTTTATATACCGATTAATTTTAAAATACGCTCTAAATCATCTTGATCAAAATACTCTATTTCAATCTTACCTTTCTTCTTACCTGCTTTTATCTTGACTAAGGTCTTAAATTTATCCCTTAACTGTTCTTCTACTCTTTCAAACTCCTTATTCTTGGTTTTTTGTTCATTTTTATTCTTTGTTTCACGTGAAACATCACTTTTAAGTTGTTTAATCTTTTCTTCTAGTGTTCGAACACTCCACTTTTCTTTAATAACTTTTTCAGAAAGATATAATTGTTTTTCTTCACTTTCTAAGGTTATCAATGCCCTAGCATGTCCCATAGTAAGTTGTCCAGTAGCAACCTTTTCTAAAATAGATTGGGGTAATTGAAGTAATCTAACGAAATTGGCTACATTTGGACGACTAACTCCAATCCTAGTAGCTAATTCATCTTGTGTTAAATTATATCTCTTCATCAATTTATCATAAGCAACTGCAATTTCTACTGGATTCAGGTCCTCCCGCTGTAAGTTTTCAATCAATGCTACTTCCATTACCTGTTGATCAGTAAAATTTTTAATTACTGCAGGTATTTTTTTGAGGTTTAATGCCTTTGATGCTCTCCAACGTCGTTCTCCTGCAACAATTTCATACCCATTTAAAGATTCTCTAACAACAATTGGCTGAATAACACCATGTTCCTTAATAGAAGCCATTAATTCTGATAATTGTTCTTCATCTATATGTTTTCTTGGTTGGTAAGGATTTGGTCTGATTTTATTTATGTCTAATTCAGAAATCGAATCATTTTCATCAATCTTTAGAGTTGGAATTAAGGCATCAAGACCCCTACCGAGTCTTTTATTCATTTTCAATCACTTCCCTTGCTAATTCAAGATATACTTCAGCTCCTTTAGATTTTGGGTCATAATTAACAATTGACTTTCCATGACTAGGCGCTTCACTCAAGCGAACATTTCTTGGAATGATAGTTGAATAAACCTTATCTTGGAAATATTTCTTTACTTCTTCGACAACTTGAATACTTAAGTTAGTTCTAGCATCAAACATCGTTAGTAAAACGCCTTCTATTTTTAGTTCAGTATTCAAATGTTTCTGTACTAACCGAATCGAATTCAGTAATTGACTTAAACCCTCAAGAGCATAGTACTCACATTGAATAGGAATAATAACTGAATCAGCAGCAGTTAGAGAATTTAATGTTAATATTCCGAGTGAAGGAGGACAATCTACAATTATATAATCGTATCTATCTCTAATTGTTTTTAATGCTCTTTTTAGTTTGACCTCCCGCGAAATCGTCGGAACTAACTCAATTTCAGCTCCAGCCAATTGAATAGTAGCAGGTATCACATCTAACCTCTCGGATTCCACTTTATAAATTGCTTCATTTAAAGGAACGTCATTTATTAAAACATCATAAATACAATTATCAACATCAGCTTTATTAATGCCGATACCACTAGTTGTATTTCCTTGAGGATCAATATCGATTAATAAAACCTTTTTTCCTAATTTCGCTAAACTTGCACTTAGATTAACAGAAGTAGTGGTTTTACCAACTCCACCCTTTTGATTGGTAACAGCAATAACCTTTCCCACTGAGTTCACCTCAATTCAACTCAAATATAACTATCTTCATAATATTTCTAACTACTAGACAAATAAGCGGCAAATCAAGATTGCCGCTTTAATTGATTATGATTTTTTGGTATTTTGATGACAAACTCATAATATTCTTCATGGTCTCTCTCATCAGTTTCTAAATTCATGCCTGTTTTTAAAACCATATCAATTGATTGTCTAATGGTGTTCATCGCAATCCGAACATCTCTTGAAAAAGCAACTTTTTTAGGTTTAGTTTTATTTCTATTCGATAATTTGTCTAAAATCTGTCTTACTCGATTCTCAGTTTGCTTTACATTCAATTCTTTTTCAATAATTTCAGCCAAAAGTTTTTCTTGTAATTCTTGATTTTGAAGTGGTAGTAAAGCTCTAGCGTGTCTTTCAGATATTTTTCTCTTTAACAATTGTTCCTGAATTGTTGGTGGTAAATTTAAAAGTCTTAGTTTATTAGCGATAGTTGATTGACCCTTTCCTAGCCTTTGAGCCAAACTTTCTTGGGTTAATCCGTGTAGCTCAATCAATTTCTGATAAGCTGTTGCCTCTTCAATCGCTGTTAATCCTTCTCGTTGTAAATTTTCAATTAAGGATATAGATGCAGTTTGAGCATCATTATATTCCTTAACTATCGCAGGAATTGTATTCATACCAAGTTTTTTCACAGCTCTCCAACGACGTTCTCCGGCAATTAATTCATATCGGTTGTCCTTAACCCGTACAACAATTGGTTGAATAATTCCATGAGTTTTGATAGTTTGGCATAATTCACCGATTTTTTCATCATCAAATATTGTTCTTGGTTGATATGGGCTAGGAATTATCTGGTCAACAGGAATCTGTTTAACCGCATCAGTATCACGATCCGATAACCCTAATAACCGAGAAAAACTTTCTTTCATATTATTTTTCACCACCATTTATCATTCAATATTAATATTCTCTCAGTTTATTGAAAATCCTGCAACATAAAAACAAAAAAATCAAAAGGCGTAATCATATAATTTTCGATGTTTCACGTGAAACAAGCTACTATATTATCGGCTTACGGCTTGGAATACCAGGTTTTCTAGGGTATTTTTTAGGAGTTTCTTTTGTCTTTTTAATGATAATAATCTTTCTCTCACCAAAATTTTCCGGCAGTAATAGATGGTGTTCTTTAGTAAGTTTTGCGCCCATTATCTGAATTGCTTTTTTGGCTTCATCAACTTCTTCATAAGTGTTAGAACCCTTCAAAGCAATCATATATCCTCCCAATTTTACAAAAGGCAATGACAATTCACTTAGAATATTTAATCGAGCAACAGCCCTTGAGATGGCAATATCAAATGCTTCTCTATATTTATCATTTTTCGCCAATTCTTCTGCTCTTCCATGAATGCAATTTATATTTTGTAAACCTAGAACTTCAATAACATGTTTTAAAAAAGTTATTCGTTTGTTAAGGGAGTCCAATAACGTTATTTTTAACTCAGGAAAACAAATTTTTAAAGGGATGCTCGGAAATCCAGCACCCGCTCCAATGTCGATTAATGTCTGATCACTCAATTCATGATAAAAGGCAGGAGTTAAGGAGTCAAAGAAATGTTTAACTAAAACTTCCTTTGGCTCAGTTATTGCAGTTAAGTTAATTTTTTGATTCCATTCAATCAATAATTGAAAATAGGTATTAAATTGTTCTAACTGTTTTTCATCACAAGTTAATCGATAAGGTTCTAATAAAGAATTTAACTCATGTATCATAATTTAAATCTCCATCTCTTTTTTTCCTTGTTCAATATAAATTAATAAGATTGAAATGTCAGCAGGACTAACACCGGATATCCTCGATGCTTGTCCGATATTTATAGGTTGAATTTTATTTAATTTTTCTTTAGCTTCTATAGATAATCCCCTGATTTTGTTATAGTCTATCCATTTAGGAATTATCTTTGACTCAACTTTTTTCATTTTTTCAACTTGTAATAACTGTTTTTCAATATATCCAGAATATTTTATTTGAATTAGTACCTGCTCTTTTATATCTTCAGTTAATTCGATATTTGAAGGTGAAATCATTTCAATATGTTTATAAGTAATCTCCGGTCTTTTTAATAAATTAGCTAAAGTAGTAGCATTGTTTAGTTCGGTTGTACCCGCTTCTCTTAAAATAGCTTGGATTTTATCAGTTGGTTTTACCTTTTCTTGCTTTAAACGTTTAATTTCCATTTCAATTTTTTCTTTTTTATCAATAAACTTCTGGTATCTTTCTTCATCAATTAGACCAATCCGATAACCAATTTCCCGTAGACGTAAATCAGCATTATCATGTCTTAATAACAAGCGATATTCGGCTCTTGAAGTCAATAAACGATAAGGCTCATTAGTTCCTTTTGTAACTAAATCATCAATCAACACACCAATATAAGCTTGAGAACGATCTAAAATTACAGGTTCCTTATCTAATACCTTACATGCAGCATTAATTCCAGCTAACAATCCTTGCCCAGCAGCTTCCTCGTATCCAGAAGTTCCATTTAATTGCCCAGCAGTAAATAGATTTTTAACCCTTTTAGTCTCTAGGGTAGGCCATAATTGAGTTGGAATGATCACATCATACTCAATCGCATAACCTGGTCTCATAATTTCTGCTTTTTCCAAACCAGGGATAGTGCGGAGCATTTCTAATTGAACATCCTCAGGAAGGCTAGTTGATAAACCCTGAACGTATACCTCTTGAGTATTCTCACCCTCTGGCTCAAGAAAAATTTGATGTCTTGGTTTATCACTAAAACGAACTATTTTATCCTCTATGGATGGACAATATCTAGGACCCGTCCCCTCAATTACTCCAGAATACATTGGTGCTCGATGTAAATTGTTATTAATTATTGAATGGGTATGAAAATTAGTGTATGTTAACCAACATGGTATTTGATCTTCTCTAAATTTAGTTGTATCAAAGGAAAAAGATCTAGGAACATCATCTCCTGGCTGGATCTCAGTTTTGGAAAAATTGATAGACTCTTTATGAATCCTCGGTGGGGTCCCAGTTTTAAATCTTGCTAATTCAAACCCTAATTCTTTCAGGTTGTTAGATAAACTGATAGATGGTTGCTGGTTATTTGGTCCACTTTCATAAATCAGATCACCAATTATAATTTTTCCACGCAAATATGTACCTGTAGTTAAAACCACAGTCTGACTATAGTACTCCGCACCAGTTGAAGTTATGACACCTTTTACCGTACCATCCTCAACTATTAATCTTTCCACCATCGCCTGTTTTAAAGTTAAATTTGCTTGCCTCTCAATTGTCTCTTTCATCATTTGTTGATAGGCAAATTTGTCTGCTTGAGCTCGTAAAGCATGTACAGCAGGTCCTTTACCAGTATTGAGCATTCGCATCTGAATATAGGTTTTGTCTATATTTTTGCCCATTTCTCCGCCTAACGCATCAATTTCTCGAACCACATGTCCTTTAGCTGGTCCACCAATTGATGGGTTACAAGGCATAAAAGCTATAGTATCCAAGCTGATAGTTAATAATAAAGTTTTGACTCCCATACGCGCTGAAGCCAATGACGCTTCAACCCCAGCATGTCCAGCACCAACAACAATACAACCGTATTCCCCAGCGTTATAACCCATTTATTTACCCCCTTTTAGAAACAAAAAAATTTATTTTCCAACACAAAATTGCGAGAAAATCTGGTCTGATAGATCATCGCTAATTGCTTCACCTATAATTTCACCTAAAAAATCCATAGTATTTTTAATATCAATCGCAATCATATCAATTGGTAACCATTCTTCGATAGATTGAATCGCCTCATCAACACTCCTCAGAGCATTTTTCAATAGAGCAATATGTCTTGAATTGGAGATATATGTTAAATCATCTGTTTGAATTTGACCTTCAAAGAACAATTTACTGATCACTTCTTCTAACTCCTCGATGCCTTTCTTTTCTTTTGCTGAAGTATAGATAACTGGCACGTCATTCAATTTTTCCTTTATACGATCAATATTTAATTCTTTAGGTAAATCGGTTTTATTTATAACAACAATTACCCTTAATCCCTTTACAAGGTCGATTAATTTTATATCTTCTGAAGTTAACTCTTCATTATTATTAAAAACTAATAATATTAGATCAGCATCGGAAAGTGCCTTTCTTGATCTTTCAACCCCAATCTTCTCTACTAGATCTTCTGTTTCTCTGATTCCAGCTGTATCAACTAATTTCAAAGGTACACCATTAATACTAATATATTCTTCAATCACATCTCTAGTGGTACCAGGAATTTCCGTAACTATAGCTTTATTTTCACGTAATAAGGTATTAAGTAATGAAGATTTGCCCACATTAGGTCTTCCGACGATAACAGTGGATATTCCATCTCGTAAAATTTTCCCTTGATTTGAATGTGATAATAAAAAGTTAATATCATCTTTAACTTTGGTTGTTTTTTGTAATAAAAATTCATGGGTAATAGATTCAATGTCATGTTCCGGATAATCTATATTTACCTCAATATGGGCCAATATTTCTAATAGTTCTTTTCGTATCTCTTTTATTTTATCCGATAGTTTTCCCTCAACTTGTCTCATCGCTAACTTCATTGCCCGTTCAGTCTTTGAACGAATTAAATCCATTATCGCTTCAGCCTGGGATAAATCGATCCTACCATTCAAAAAAGCCCTTTTTGTAAACTCACCTGGTTCAGCAAGTCGAGCTCCATTCTCAAGTATTGTATCCAATACTCTTTTTGCCGCGATTATTCCACCATGACAATTTACTTCAACAACATCTTCTCTAGTAAATGTTTTTGGTGCTCTCATAACAGAGACTAAAACTTCATCAATTATTTCGCCATTTATGTCAATTAAATAACCATAATTTATCGTATGACTATCCACAGTGGATAACTTTTTTTTACCTTTAAATAATGAATCAACTATATCTATAGCGTTATTACCACTAACACGGATGATTGCAATACCACCCTCACCTATTGCAGTAGATATCGCTGCTATTGTATCCATCTCCATTTTAACTTCACCTCGATAGCTATATTCCCCCAAAAATTTAGAATAGCATATTTACTACAAAAAACAAAATTTTGTCTTTATAAAATATATCAACATGTGGATAAACTTCTTATTTATTATCTCCAAAATAACTATATTTCAAATTCAAAAATCTCATGACTTTTCAGACTGAAGACTAACCTCATGCTAAATTACCTAGTATGAGGTTATTTTTGTCAAAAATGCTTAAAATCTTGGATGAAATAAAAAATTGAGAGCGATTCGGACGTCTCTTCCACGTCCAATTCGCTAGCTTTTTCAAATTCATGGCAGCAAAAACTAACATCGCCTGCATCGAGACTTTTTTCAAACCTCTTAACGTAGTCCAACGCAAACCATGTTTCTCTTTCATATCTGCAAATACTCTTTCT
>NZ_MIJF01000017.1 GCF_001730235.1 Vulcanibacillus modesticaldus
GTTATCTAAAGAATAGGTATCTTTAACCAAATCGTATATAAAGCTAAAGTCAATTGCTTGATCTATTTTCCTAACCAAATGATCCTCTGGTACCAGATCCTCTATTGATACTAATTCAACTTGAGTTCTCACATCTTCCTTACGCTTTGTTAACATATTTCTCCCCTCACAAGATATTTATTACAATATCTATTATACAAAAAAAGCTTGTAGATTTGTCTAAATAAAGACTTTGTCTACAAGCTGAAAAGTCACTGACGTGACTTTTTTATATTACTTCTTAGTAATAACTATTTTTCGATATGGTTCTTCCCCTTGACTGTATGTTTGTACCCTTGGATGATTCTGTAATTTAGTATGAATGATCTTTCGCTCAAGTGGAGTCATTGGCTCTAAGACTACATCTCTCCCCGTTCTGACTACTTTCTCTGCAAGTCTATTTGCCAATCTTTCTAAAGTCTGCTTCCTTCTTGAACGATAGTTTTCAGCATCTAAAATAATGCGTACCTTACTATCCTTAGTATACTTATTTGCTACAACATTTACCAAATATTGTAAAGAGTCTAAAGTCTGTCCCCTTCTACCAATCAATACGCCCAAATCTCTTCCAACTAAATTAAATAAGATATGTTCTTTTTGGTTTAATTGTTCAATCTGAACTGAGAGATTAATGGATTGAAATACATCAGATAAAAATTTCTTAGCCTCATTAATAGGATTAACCTCTCTTTGAATTATTTCTACCTGAACTACTGCATCTTTCTTTCCCATCAATCCAAATAATCTTTTTCCAGGTTGTTGAATGACGATAACTTCCACATTTTCTTTAGTTGTACCCAGTTTTTCTAAGGCTGAGTTTACAGCTTCTTCAACCGTCTTACCAGTAGCTATTACTTTTTCCATCATAATGCTCTCCTTTATAGGTTTCTATTATTTACTGTAAACTATTTTGCTCTGAACTATAGAGAAGATGTTTCCAATTACCCAATATAAAGCTAAAGCTGAAGGTAAACTGATACCAATAAATAAAATCATCGCAGGCATAAAGATACTCATAATCTTTTGTTGTTGAGCTGCTTGATTATTAACGCTAGTATTAGCACCACTAGATACCTTTATTTGAAGATATGTAGTTATCGCAGCTATTATTGGTAAAATATAAAATGGATCTGTTTCTCCTAACTGAATTCCTAAAAAGGTTGATGATGCTATATGTGAATTTCTCATAATCGCATGATAAAACGCTATCAAAATTGGCATTTGTATTAAAATTGGTAAGCAACCAGCTAAAGGATTAACATTATGTTTTTGGAATAACTTCATTGTTTCTTCATTAATTTTTTGAGGGTTGTCTTTATATTTTTCTTTTATCTTATTAATTTCAGGTTGTAGCTCTTGCATTGCTTTTGTACTTTTAATCTGAGTTATCATTAATGGTAAAACTAAAAAACGTACAATTATTGTAACAACGATAATAGATAATCCGTAATTATTGAATAATAGTTTAGCGAAAAAATCTAACATATAAGATAATGGATATACAAAGTATTTATCCCAAATGCCACTACTAGGGTCGATAGGTGTTTCAGGACGAGCAGAACAACCTGTGCTAAGTAATACTACTGCGAGTAGTAAAGTAAAAACTATTAACTTTTTTTTCAAATTAACTCCTCCTCTAAAGTTTTTCTTTCTTAGGTGGTACTGGATCAAATCCACCAGGGTGTAAAGGATGACATTTGGCAATTCTTTTGACCGATAACCACCCGCCCTTAACCGGTCCATGAACTTCAATCGCTTCCAATGAATAATGGGAACAAGTCGGATAAAAACGGCAAGTAGGCGGTTTCAAAGGCGAAATGAATTTTTGATAAAAACGTATTAAAAGTATAAAAAATCTTTTAATAGCAGCTATGACTCAACACCCCTTAACTAAGTAACAATACTTTTTCTATTAGATAAATAATAAAAATTATATTTTTTATATTTATATCAATTTAGATTTTCGCAAGAGATCTTTAATACTCTTTTGAAACTGACTAAATTTCATATCCGCAGTAGGGTTTCGAGCAATTATTATCAAATCTTTTTGATTCTCCATCTCCAATTGATTAGCCAATGAACGAAAAGCTTCCTTAATTAAACGTTTAACCCGATTCCTAACAACAGCATTACCAATTTTTTTACTTACTGAGATGCCAACACGATATCTCTCTGTTTTCGAATTATCTAGAATGTATAAAACAAGTTCTCTATTGGCAACGGACTTACCATAAGTATATACTTTTTTAAAATCTTCCCTTTTTTTTAGTCGATTTTCTTTTTGCAACTACATAACCTCCACACAGTTAAAATCATTAGAAAAATTACCCCTATGTGGAAGTATATCTGAATACCTCCTGTAATAAACCTATTTTAACATATCATTAATCTAAAATATTAAAAAAACTTAAAATTTTTTACATAAATCATAAGATACTTAACCTAGTTAAAAAAAAAGACCACAAATGTGGCCTACTATGCAGATAAAATTTTTCTACCTTTTCTACGGCGGGCGCTTAAAACCTTCCGGCCATTTTTAGTACTCATTCTTTTACGGAATCCATGTACCTTGCTTCTCTTACGAACATTTGGTTGAAATGTTGGTTTCATATATTCCACCCCCTCTTGAGGATCAAGATTATCTAATAAAGACTAATTACGCCATTTTTCGATACTGATTAATTTTATCAATAATTAATTATCTATGTCAAGAAGCGACAAGTAATTTTATCTACATAATTAACTTAGCCTACAAACCATTTTATCCACAATCGTTCATCATATATTCCAACAATTTAACTTGGACTGTGGATAATAAAAAATTAAGATACCCTTTTTCGACATTGAATCTACAATTTATCCACAAAATATAGTGTTGTGAATAACCATTACACACAACTTGTAGTTATTGTTAATAAACCTAAGAAAACCATTGATTATACTGACTTTATTTGATATCATGTTTTTGATTCGAATATGTGGATATTCTACTTTATTATAAAAAATATCCACAACACGTGGATAAAATTGTGGACAGTTTATCCTTGTTGTGGATTTTTTATTCACAAAATTAGATAATAACCGACAATTATCAACAATAAATTTATTGAAAAGTTTTTAGGGGGCCTACCGTGGAACAGTTAGATACTTTATGGAATAAAGTTTTATCCATTATTGAAACCAAGCTAAGTAAACCAAGTTTTGAAACATGGTTAAAATCAACAAAAGTATATTCATTAGTCGATAATACTATTACTATAATCGCCCCTAATGAATTTGCTAGAGACTGGCTTGATTCCCGCTATTCTGCTTTGATTCAAGATACGTTACATGAAGTTGTTGGGGAGCGATTAAATGTAAAATTTACTATTCCGGTAAATAATTCAGCTATTGAAGGATATTCAGAAAAAAAACCTTCTAAACCGGATAACTCTTCTAATAATAATGATCATCATTCAGGAACCAAAGCAATCTTGAATCCTAAATACACTTTCGACACATTTGTAATCGGTTCTGGAAATAGATTCGCGCATGCTGCATCATTGGCTGTTGCAGAAGCCCCAGCAAAAGCATATAACCCTCTTTTTATATATGGTGGAGTAGGACTTGGAAAAACCCATCTAATGCATGCAATTGGACATTATGTGATTCAACATAATGAAAATGCTAAAGTTTTATATATTTCTTCAGAAAAATTCACTAATGAATTTATCAATTCTATTCGAGATAATAAGACAGTAGAATTCCGTAATAAGTACAGAAATATAGATATCCTTTTAATCGATGATATTCAATTCTTGGCTGGAAAAGAACAAACCCAAGAAGAATTTTTCCATACATTTAATGCCTTACATGAAGCAAATAAACAAATTATTATCTCTAGTGATCGTCCACCAAAAGAAATACCAACTTTAGAAGACCGTCTTCGTTCGAGATTTGAATGGGGATTAATTACAGATATTCAGCCACCAGATTTAGAAACTAGGATAGCTATCTTAAAGAAAAAAGCTAAAGCGGAAAATTTAGATATTCCTAATGAGGTATTAAATTACATCGCTAATCAAATCGATACCAATATTAGAGAACTTGAGGGAGCTTTAATAAGGGTAGTTGCTTACTCATCCTTAATAAATAAGGACATGAGTGCGGAATTAGCAGCCGAAGCTTTAAAAGATATCATCCCCTCATCTAAACCGAAAGTAGTTACAATAAATAGTATACAAAAAATAGTTGCCGAGCATTTTAATTTAAAGCCAGAAGATTTGACAGGTAAAAAACGAACTAAATCTGTTGCATTTCCAAGACAAGTAGCAATGTATTTAGTCAGAGAACTTACCGATTATTCTTTGCCAAAGATTGGGGAAGAATTTGGTGGTAGAGATCATTCAACAGTAATCCATGCTTATGATAAAATTACAAACCAATTAAAAAATGATTCCGTTTTAGAGAAAACGATAAAAACTTTAATTGAAAAAATCAAAAATTAATCGTTATTTATTAATAATTTTTCTCTAAGAAATAGTTGTGGATATTTTAAAAAATGAAGTGTAAGTTATAAACAAATTATTAACATGTTAATAATCGATAGTTATTAGCTATTTTCAAGTTATTCACATGTTAACATCTTCTATTACTATGACTAAAAAAAAATAAAATATTAATTATATGCTCAATGAAATTAAATTATTCTAATTTTATGGAGGAAAATTATGCATTTCACAATAAAGAAGAGCCATTTAGTAGATGCTCTATCTCATGTAAATAAAGCTGTTTCTGCAAAAAACGCTATCTCAATTTTAACAGGTATAAAATTTGAAATTAGCAATGATGGTTTAACGTTGACCGGAAGTGATTCTGACATATCTATTCAAATCTTCATACCCTCTGTTTTAAATGAAGATGAAATAGTACAAATTTTTGAACCTGGCAAAATTGTCTTACCAAAATACACATTTGAAATCATTAAAAAATTACCAAATGATGAGATAGAATTTAAAATAGTCGATCATTTAACTGTATTAATTAAATCCGGTTCATCTGAATTTAGATTGATAGGATTTGAAGCAGAGGAGTACCCAGAATTACCTCAAATTGATCAAAAAGATATTTTCACTATCCAGGGTAAATTATTGAAAACAATGATTATCCAAACAATATTTGCTGTTTCAACAAAAGAAAGTAGACCGATTTTAACTGGAGTACTTTGGAATCTTAATGGACAAAACTTAAAGTTTGTAGCTACTGATTCTCATCGTTTAGCAATAAGAGAAAGTACGGTTGAAAATCCTATGGGATTGTCCTTTAACAATGTTGTTATTCCGGGTAAATCATTAAATGAGTTAAGCAAAATACTTGATGATCATCAAGTACCAGTGGAAGTAATCGTAACGGATCATCAGTTATTTGTTAAAATTGACAATCTAGTATTCTTTTCCAGACTTTTGGATGGAACCTATCCTGATATTTCGCGTATAATTCCTGAAAAAGGGAAAACTAAGATTAGAGTGCAAACAAAAGAAATTCTAGATGCTATTGAAAGGGTAGCGTTAATAGCTAAAGATGCCAAAAACAATATCGTTAAATTAACGACTTTAGATAATCAATTATTAGAAATATCATCTAACTCCTTGGAAACTGGCAAAGCCAATGAGCAAATACTGGCTAAGGAATTAACGGGAGAACCAATCAAAATATCTTTTAACGCTAAATATACAATTGATGCCTTAAAAACGATTGATAGTCAAGAAATAGATATTGAATTTACAGGAGCATTGAGTCCATTTGTGATCAAACCAGTAGATCATGATAGAATGCTACACCTTATTCTTCCAATAAGGACATATTAGTCCCATGCTAAAGGAGATAGGAAAGATGAAAGAAGTCTTCATTGATACTGAATACATTACTTTAGGACAACTCCTCAAACATATGGATTTTATTCAGTCCGGCGGACAAGCAAAATATTTTTTAGCAGAAAACAAGGTTTACGTTAATGACCAGGTGGAAGATAGAAGAGGAAGAAAATTATATCCAGAAGATATTATTAATGTTCAAGATATGCTGTTGAAGATTAAAAAATCAATTTAGGAGAAATTAAGTAATGTTTATTGAAAATCTCCAACTTAAAAATTATCGTAACTACAATGATTTAGATTTATCTTTTGATCGACAAATCAATATCTTTCAGGGAAATAACGCGCAGGGAAAAACGAATATTTTAGAGGCCTTATATTTGTTAGCTTTGGCCAAATCCCATAGAACTTCAAAAGAAAAAGAATTGATCCGATGGGGCAATTCTTTTTCTGTCGTTAAAGGTTCCTTTAAAACGAGGAGAGGAAATCTAAATTTAGAGGTTCAACTGACTCCCAAAGGGAAAAAAGTAAAGGTTAATCAGCTAGAAAAAAGAAAATTAAGCGAATATATTGGTATGCTTAATGTTGTCATGTTTGGACCCGAAGACCTATCGTTGGTAAAAGGTAGTCCCCAGTATCGTAGAAAATTTCTTGATATTGAAATTGGACAGGTCAGCCCGTCATATCTATACCATCTTTCCCAATATCAAAAGGTTATCCGCCACCGAAACAATTATTTAAAAGAGATTACAAATAGTGGGGAAAACAGTGTAGAGTTACTAGAGATTTGGGACATTCAACTTATAGAACATGGGACTAAAGTTATTTTAAAGCGAATTAATTTTTTGAGACAATTAGAAAAATGGGCTAAAAATATCCATTCAAACATTACAGATAATAGGGAAGTTTTATCTATTCTGTACAAATCTTCACTATCCTTAGAAGATGGTTCATTACGAGAATCTGATATAATGGAACAATATAAAAATAATTTGCTTAAACTTAGGCAACAAGAAATATATCGAGGAACAACTCTTATAGGACCACATAGAGATGACCTAGAATTTTTCATCAATCAAGTTGATGTTCAATCGTTTGGCTCGCAAGGTCAACAACGGACGACAGCACTTTCACTCAAATTAGCTGAGATTGAGTTGATAAATGAAGAAGTAGGCGAATATCCAATCTTATTACTTGATGATGTTTTGTCAGAATTAGATGCAATACGTCAGACTCAGTTGATTCAAACGATCGAGGATAAGGTTCAAACGATCATTACAACAACGAGTATAGATAGCATAGATATTAACACCTTAAAAAGGTCGGCACTTTATCATGTTGAAGCTGGAAAAGTGAAAATTGGGAATTGAGGTGAATGTTTATGTTTATTCCAATAGGTGGTGAAGTAGTTGTTAGTACGAAAGATATTGTGGCGATAATTGATGCAAATGAGGTAAATGTCAAAAATAATATTTTATTTATTGAGAAAGTAGAAAATGATAAGCAAGTGGAAAAAATAACAACTGATGATATAAAATCTTTCGTGATAACTAATGACAAGGTTTATTATTCACCTATTTCAATATCAACATTAAAAAGAAGAGCGAATTATTAATTTATATTTATTTTGGATAAGAAATGGATAAATAGAAATGGATGGTGTACAAATGGTGACCAAACAAAATGTTTATGATGAGAGTCAAATTCAAGTTCTTGAAGGACTTGAAGCGGTAAGGAAAAGACCGGGGATGTATATTGGTTCGACAAGTGAAAGGGGTCTACACCATTTAGTATGGGAAGTAGTAGATAATAGTATTGATGAAGCGTTAGCAGGTTTTTGTAATCATATAATTGTTACGATTTTACCAGACAATAGCATTAAAGTTGAAGATAATGGTCGAGGAATTCCAGTAGGCATTCACCCTAAGATGGGTCGTCCGGCCGTCGAGGTTGCTCTTACGGTATTGCACGCTGGAGGAAAATTCGGTGGTGAAGGTTATAAGGTTTCTGGAGGACTTCATGGTGTTGGTGTATCTGTTGTTAACGCATTATCTGAGTGGTTAGAGGTAGTAGTAAAAAGGGAAGGTAATGTTTACAAACAACGATATACACGGGGAGTACCTGATTATGATTTAGAAGTTGTAGGTTCGACAGAAGAAACTGGAACAACAGTTACTTTTAAACCAGACCCAGAGATTTTTCAAGAGACAACTGAATTTAGTTATGAAACATTAAAGGCCCGATTAAGGGAGTTAGCCTTCTTAAATAAGGGAATTAAGATTGAACTAGTAGATGAGAGAGAAGAAGCAAAAAAAGATTCATTCTTGTATGAGGGTGGAATCAAATCATTTGTTGAATATTTGAATAAAAATAGAGAAACCCTACATCCCCAACCACTTTATTTTGAAGGAGAAAAAGATAATATTCAGGTAGAAATATCATTACAGTACAATGATAGTTACTCTAGTAATATTCTTTCATTCGCTAATAATATTCACACTCACGAAGGTGGGACACATGAAGCAGGGTTTAAGAGTGCTTTAACTAGAATATTAAATGATTATGCAAGAAAAAATAATCTATTAAAAGACCAAGATTCCAATTTGACCGGTGACGATACTAGAGAAGGATTAACCGCGATTATCAGTGTTAAGATTCCTGATCCCCAATTTGAAGGGCAGACAAAGACCAAATTGGGAAATAGCGAAGTGAGAGGAATTACTGAATCAATATTTGCTGAACAATTTTCAACCTTTTTAGATGAGAATCCTTCTGAAGCAAAAAAGATAATTGAAAAAGCAGTAATGGCAGCGAGGGCACGTGTTGCAGCAAGAAAAGCTAGAGAATTAACCCGAAGAAAGAATGCATTAGAAGTTAGTTCTCTACCTGGTAAGTTAGCAGATTGTTCATCAAGAGATGCCTCAATTAGTGAATTGTATATTGTAGAGGGAGATTCAGCAGGTGGTTCTGCAAAACAGGGTAGAGATAGAAATTTTCAAGCGATATTACCTTTAAGAGGAAAAATAATTAACGTTGAAAAAGCAAGATTGGACAAGATATTTGCTAATGCAGAAATTAGAGCGATTATTACAGCATTAGGCACAGGAATTGGTGAAGATTTTGATATTTCTAAAGCTAGATATCATAAGATCATCATAATGACAGATGCCGATGTGGATGGTGCTCACATCCGAACACTATTGTTAACATTTTTCTTCAGATACATGAGAGAATTGCTTGAAAAGGGCTATGTATATATAGCTCAACCACCTTTATATAAAATTCAACAGGGAAAAAAGATACGGTATGCTTACAATGATAAGGAATTAGAGAAGATCAAAGCTGAAATGGGTAATCGACCTGAACCGACAATTCAACGTTATAAAGGTTTGGGAGAGATGAACCCTACCCAATTATGGGAGACAACCATGGATCCAGAAAGTAGAACATTATTACAAGTTAGCTTACAAGATGCGTCAGATGCTGACGTGATCTTTGAAACATTAATGGGAGATAAAGTGGAACCCCGGAAAGAATTCATCCAGGAATATGCGCAATATGTGCGTAATCTGGATGTATAATAACAGGGGATGGAGGCAATAGTATGACAGATTCAAATATACGAATAAAAGAAGTAAATATAAGTCAAGAAATGAAAAATTCCTTTATAGATTATGCGATGAGCGTTATTGTGAGTAGAGCACTCCCAGATGTTAGGGATGGTTTAAAACCTGTTCATAGAAGAATTCTTTACGCAATGAATGAACTGGGTATGACTGCTGATAAACCATATAAAAAGTCAGCTAGAATTATTGGTGAAGTCATTGGTAAATACCATCCTCATGGTGATGCGGCAGTTTATGAAACAATGGTTAGAATGGCTCAAGATTTTTCTTATCGCTACATGTTAGTTGATGGGCATGGTAACTTTGGGTCAGTTGATGGTGATTCTGCTGCAGCTATGCGTTATACTGAAGCCCGAATGTCTAAAATTTCAGGTGAGTTATTAAGGGATATCAAAAAAGAAACAATCGATTTTGGAGATAACTATGATGGATCAGAAAAAGAACCTTTGGTATTGCCTGCAAGGTTTCCTAACATCTTGGTAAATGGAGCTTCAGGAATAGCTGTGGGAATGGCAACCAACATTCCTCCTCATCAACTAGGGGAAATTATTGATGGGGTTATAAAGGTAATAGATGACCCAGAAGTGAAAATTGAGGATCTGATGGGGATAGTAAAAGGACCGGATTTTCCAACAGGTGGATTAATTTTAGGAAAAGAAGGTATCAGAAAAGCCTATACAACTGGTAAAGGATCAATAATAATCCGAGCAAAATCTCATATCGAAGAGATGAATAATGGCAAAAGTAGGATTATTATAAGTGAAATTCCTTATCAAGTTAACAAAGCAAGATTGATTGAAAAAATTGCTGAACTAGTTCGAGATAAGAAGATAGAAGGAATAACGGACTTAAGGGATGAATCAGATCGCAATGGAATGCGAATCGTAATTGAATTAAGAAGAGATGTAAATGCAAATGTTATCTTAAATAATTTATATAAATTAACATCATTGCAAACTTCTTTTGGAATAAATATGTTAGCTTTAGTTGACGGACAACCAAAGGTTTTAAATCTCAAGGAAATCTTGGTAAACTATTTAAAACATCAAAAGGAAGTTATTAGAAGAAGGACTGAATTTGATTTAAGGAAGGCAGAGGATAGGGCACATATCTTAGAGGGATTAAGAATCGCCCTTGATCATCTGGATGCTGTGATAAGTTTAATTCGTTCTTCTAGAACGACTGAAGAAGCAAAGAATGGTTTAATAAGTCAATTCAAGTTAACAGACATCCAAGCACAAGCTATCTTGGATATGCGCTTACAAAGACTAACTGGCTTGGAAAGAGAAAAAATTGAAAATGAATATCAAGAACTTAGAACTAAAATTGCAGAATTAAAAGGGATTTTAGCCGACGAACAAAAGATTTTGTCAATTATTAAAGATGAGTTGTTAGAGATCAAAGGTAAGTATAATGACATAAGAAGAACCAAAATAACCGTGGATCAAGACAATATCGATGATGAGGATTTAATTCCTGAAGAAGAAGTTGTTGTCATGTTAACCTATCAAGGTTACGTAAAAAGATTGCCTATTTCCACCTATAAGAGCCAAAAACGCGGTGGAAAAGGAGTAACAGGAATGGGAACTAAAGAAGATGATTTTGTACAACATCTGTTTATCACCAGCTCCCATAACTATATAATGTTTTTTACTAATACAGGTAAAGTATACAGATTAAAAGCTTACGAAATTCCAGAATTAAGTAGGACTGCAAAGGGTACTCCGATTATTAACCTTATCCAAATTGAAAAAGGTGAAAGAATCAATGCGGTCTTTCCAGTAAAAGAGTATACTTCTAACCATTATTTAACCTTTGTGACAGCATTAGGAATTGTGAAAAAGTCCCGTTTATCAGAATATGAAAATATACGTAAAGGTGGCATTATTGCCATAAACCTTAAACAAAATGATGAATTAATTGGTGTTAGATTAACTGATGGTAACCAAGATATAATTCTAGGAACTAAATTAGGCCAATCAATCCGCTTCTCAGAAAAAGATGTAAGAACTATGGGAAGAAGTGCTACTGGGGTTAAAGGAATTGACTTAACGGAAGATGATTTAGTAATCGGAATGGACACAATAGAAGATGATAAATCAGTTCTAGTCGTAACATCTAAAGGATATGGTAAAAGAACTCCTGCGAATGAATATCGGGTACAAACCAGAGGTGGAAAAGGAATTAAAACCTTAAATGTGACCAAGAAAACTGGATATGTTGTGGGATTGAGGATAGTTTCCGAAAATGATGATATTATGATTGTCACAGCAAGTGCCATGGTAATAAGATTAAATACCAAAAACATAACTTCAATGGGTCGATACACTCAAGGTGTTCGATTGATATCAATAAATGATGATGATACAGTGACAACAGTTGCACGTATTGATCCAGACGATGATGATAAAGAGTAGAAAATATAAAAATTGTATTCAATTAATAATTTTATGGAGCATTTGCTCCTTTTTTTTATATAATATTAAGAAAAAAGATAGCATAATTTGTTAATTAATTTTTTATAATTTTCACAAATCAGACAAAGGAGTTGATTAATATTATTATATCAATCAACAGTATTAGTTCTGGAATGAAGTTAAATCAAGATGTAAAAAGTAAGTTAGGGGGTATCATTTTTAAAAAGGGTACCGTTTTACAAAGTATTGATAAAGAAGTTTTAGAGGCATTCGGGGTTAAAGAGATTGAAATTGAAGAAACTATAAATACCAAAGAACAAAAAGTAGAGATTGAAAAAGAGCGACTAAAGTCACAATCGGAGAAAAAAGGGGATTTCAAGGAACTTTTTAATCAAGCATTAAAGGTAGTAGAGAAAATCTTCAAACTAGCCCAAGGAAATGCTCAAATTCCAATTTTGGATTTAAGAAAGGTTTTACAACCTTTATTAGATGAAAAATATGCTCAATTTAAGTATTTATCTTCGCTAAATTACATATCAGAAGATTACATAAAATATGATAGTCATCATGCTTTATCCGTAGGAATTATTTCAAGTGCTATTGCCAAATGGAGAGGATTAGAGCAAGGAGAAAGGATGCAAATTGCATTAGCAGGAGTATTACATGATATTGGGATGAGTAGAATCCCGGTCGATATAATTCATAATAAAGGTCCATTAACATATAATGAATATGCAGAAATAAAAAAACATACCCTTTATGGTTATCAGATTTTGAAAGATACTAAGGGATTAAAGGAAGGATCTGTATTGGCAGTATTACAACACCATGAAAGGGGAGATGGTAGTGGTTACCCATTAGGTTTAAAAAATGATCAAATTCATCAATACGCCAAGATAGTTGCAGTTGCAGATATCTTTCATGCAATGATATCTAAAAGAAGTCATAGGGCTGAATATTCCCCTTATCAGGCCATCGAACAAATAATTGTGGACAGTTTTGGGAAGTTGGATCCTGTTATTGTTAGGATGTTTACCAATAAAATGACTGAGTTTGCGAATGGAACTAAGGTAGTTCTAAATAATGGACAAGAAGGTACAATTGTGTTTATTGACCAAAAACATCCTACTAGACCTTTAATAAAAGTAGGTCAATCAATATTAAATTTAATTAATGAAAATGAGCTTTATATCAAGAAGGTTTTATAAAAATTTCCTCTAATATTCATTAATCAAAAAAAATGAAACAATGCTATACTATAAATACATATTGAAATTTAGGAGGAAATACAAATTGAAAAATATCTTCTCAAAATATGGATTATTAATTTTGGCACTATTTTATATAATAAATTTCGCTTTACCTTCAAACTCTTTGATATATGCTAATGAAAATATGAATAATGATAATTCAGAAGAAGTAAATACAGTAGAGAAAACAAAGTTTATTCCAACTTATTATGATTGGTACCAATATCCAACTGATTATTCTTTATTCAACCTAAATAGAAAAAAAATCCCCCGTGAAGTTAAAGGATTGTACGTTAGTGGCCATACCGCTGAAAGTATAAGAATTGATCAATTAATCGATTTACTCAATAAAACTGAATTGAATAGTTTAGTTATAGATGTTAAAGAAGATGGGGGTTACCTTACTTATAAATCAAATGTTCCCCAAGTAAAAGAAATAACTTCTGATCGAAAGACTTTCATTTCAGACATAGATGCTTTGTTGCAAAAGGCAAGGGAGAATAATATCTATACGATAGCAAGAATTGTAACATTTAAAGATCCGTTTTTAGCTGGAGCAAAACCAGAAATCGCGATGCAAAAAATTTCTGGAGGAGTATGGAGGGATAGTAAAGGTGTATCTTGGGTTGACCCCTACCGTAAAGAGGTCTGGGATTATAACATAGCAATAGCTATAGAAGCTGCGAAGAAAGGCTTTAAAGAGATACAGTTTGACTATGTTAGGTTCCCTGCAGAAGGAAGAAGATTAGATCGGGAAGTCCAATTTAATAATCCGGAAAACAAAACGAAAGCTGAAATTATTGCAGAATTCTTAAAATATGCAAAGGAACAACTGAAAGATTACAATGTTTTTATTTCTGCAGACGTTTTCGGTTTAACGACTACAGTAATTGATGACATGGGTATTGGACAAAAATGGGAGTTAATTACTGCTACAGTTGATTATATCAGTCCAATGATGTATCCATCCCATTATGGTAAATGGTCCTATGGGTTACCCATTCCTGATGCATATCCGTACGAAACGATAAAGTTTGGTTTGGAGGATGCGATTGAGAAAAATAATAAAGTTGCTAACCAAGGCAATACCCCGGCTATAATTCGTCCTTGGTATCAAGATTTTACAGCTACTTGGGTTAAGGGACATATTGATTATGGTGCTGAAGAAGTATTAGAGCAGATAAAAGCCGGTAAAGATTTAGGTATTAATGAATATTTAATTTGGAATCCTCGTAATACCTACAGTGAGAGAGCGTGGTTAAATACTAATAATAAATAGTAATAAAGGAGCATGATAAAACATCATTTAATGGTGTTTTAGGTTGCTCCTTTAATTAATTTCAAAAATAAATTTTTCATCAAATAGTACATTTAAAATTAAATTAGGAAATTTACGTAAGGAAAGATTCAAGAACTCATTAACAATATACATATCCTCAGATACAAAGGAAAAGATAATCTCTCCCCATAATTCGGTATCGTAACGGCAGAGCATTCCTAAGTTATACATTATCATATAGTCAATCATTAACTCTGGTAATAAAAGCCGCCGATCATTAATTGGGCGAATAAAATATTGTCCTTTAATATCTTGGATTATCATTTGATTATCAAAAAAATTAGCTATATTTAGAGGGTTTTCGAGGTTCCCATTCCAGATACAAGTAAAAAACTCTAATCGTTGATCATAATCGAGAGAAAACTGATTTTTTTCTTTATTTGACGAATCATTTAATTCCTTACAAAATTTATTAATGTCATCATCATAAAAAGATAATATTTTTCTAGGAATATTTAATTCTATAGCGGTTGGAGTTATTTGTTTTAAATAAATCGGGAAAATTGTTTCTTCTTGAAATAACCTAGAATAACTTTCATTAAGCTCCGGAATTAAAGATAACAACTCCTTTAATTTGTATTTATTCCCTTCAATAATTTCAACAGAATGATCAGTTATTAAGGTATAGAACAAGGGTAATAATCCATCTTTTTGAATTTTAACTTCATCATCATGTAATTGGAAATTATTTTTTTTTAATTTTCTAGTTGTAATACCATGCCTTAAAACACTGGTACGACTTGGATAATCAGGTTTTTTAGTTAAGATAACTGCTTTGATAAAATTCATCATCCCATAGTAAATTAGTAGTGGTTTGACTAAAATGTTACTTTTACTAGCTGAGTAAAAATACTCTTTCGCTTGTTTAATAAAATAAATAAATTTTGGAGTATTTTGATATGCCAATTTGTAACCATCATCATACCCAATTTTTTCATATATGTTCTGTAGATATTTTTTGGTAGATGGTTCACTTTCAAAGAAAACATAAGTATCCCACATTTTTTCATAAGGATTTTCACAATGAATACGATGAATCTTTTTCATAGGTACGACTCCAGTTTTAAAAGTTTACTATCCATGATTTTTTCAACTGAAAGAGTTCAATCAAAAATACCGTATTATAATTATTTTCAAATAGTTATTCAAATATTATGAAGAATCTTGACAGCAAAAATCCCCTTTGTTAAACTTTCAATAATATATTTCTAGGACAAAGGAAAGGGTAGGGAATAATTGTGTGGGAGAATAAGTTTAGGCGTGAAGGTTTAACTTTTGATGATGTTTTATTAATTCCTGCAAAATCTGATGTATTACCAAAGGATGTTTCTGTTAAAACCAAATTAGATAAACTTCAGTTAAATATTCCAATAATTTCAGCAGGAATGGATACAGTTACCGAAGCAAGTATGGCTATTGCAATGGCGAGACAAGGTGGAATAGGAATTATTCACAAAAATATGTCGATTGAGAAACAGGCAGAAGAAGTTGATCGAGTTAAGCGTTCTGAAAGCGGTGTTATCACTGATCCATTTTCTTTAACACCAGAACATTCAATTTTAGATGCGGAAGAATTGATGGCTAAATACCGTATTTCTGGTGTGCCAATCGTAAATGATGAGGGGGCGTTGGTTGGAATAATCACTAACCGTGACCTTCGTTTTGTTAAAAATTATTCTATTCCAATAAGTGATGCGATGACAAAGGAAAATTTAATAACCGCTAAGGTAGGTACCACCTTAGAAGAAGCGAAAGAGATTTTACAAAAACACAAAATTGAAAAGTTGCCATTGGTTGACGATGATAATAAATTAAAAGGACTTATAACAATTAAAGATATTGAGAAGGCAATTAGGTTCCCAAATTCTGCTAAAGATGAATATGGACGTCTTGTAGTTGGTGCTGCTGTTGGAGTATCTTATGATACATTTGATCGGGCTAAGGCTTTAGTAAATGCTGGAGTTGATGTTTTAGTAGTTGATACCGCCCATGGACATTCTAAAGGTGTGCTTGATACAGTCAGAAAATTAAGAGAGTTATATTCTGATTTAATCATTATAGCCGGCAATGTTGCCACAGCTGAAGGAACAAAGGATTTAATCGAAGCAGGGGCTTCGGTAGTTAAGGTTGGCATCGGCCCAGGTTCAATCTGTACTACTAGGGTAGTTGCTGGAATAGGAGTTCCACAGATTACAGCGATATATGAATGTGCTACTGTTGCTAAAGAATACGGGGTATCTATTATTGCTGACGGCGGTATTAAATATTCTGGTGACATTACAAAAGCAATCGCTGCTGGAGCAGATGCTGTAATGTTAGGCAGTTTATTAGCTGGTACAGATGAAAGTCCAGGCGAATTCGAGACATACCAAGGTAGAAGGTATAAGGTTTATCGTGGAATGGGTTCAATTGGTGCGATGAACGCTGGGAGCAAAGATAGATATTTTCAAGAAAATTCATTAAAATTGGTACCAGAAGGTATTGAAGGCAGGGTTGCTTATAAAGGTCCTTTAGCTGATACAATCTTTCAGTTAGTAGGTGGTTTACGTGCTGGAATGGGTTATTGTGGAACAGAAACTATACAAGAGCTAAAAGAAAAAGGACAATTTATAAAAATTACAGGTGCTGGATTAAAGGAGAGCCATCCCCATGATGTCCAAATAACTAAAGAGGCTCCAAATTACTCTTCCTAGTCCAAAACCAACTTTTGAAAAGTCACGAAAAGTCACCTACGTGACTTTTTTTAGTGTAGTCACTATGATAAAATATTTCTTGTGGATTATTAGAGGGGGTGTCGTTTTGAATAAAATATGGAAAATAACATCATTGATATTAATTGTAACATTTATTGTACCTATGTTAGGAATTAGTTCACCTCTCGTATCAGCTCAGCCAAATCTTAATCTTAATGTAAGGTCTGCGATATTGGTTGATGCAATAACGGGTAAAATTCTTTATGGTAAGAATATTGATCAACCATTACCTCCTGCAAGTATGACAAAAATGATGACTGAATACATAGTATTGGAATATATTGCATCAGGGAAGGTAAAATGGGATGATATAGTAACCGCAAGTGAATATGCCAATTGGATGGGAAAATACGGTGGTTCAAGGGTATTTCTAGGTTTAGGTGAAAAACGTACTATTAAAGAATTAGTTGATGCAATGGCAATATACTCTGCTAATGATGCCACTGTGGCCTTAGCTGAACATCTAGCTGGTAGTGAAAGTAACTTTGTAGAAATAATGAATAGAAAAGCTAAGGAGTTGGGGATGAATCAAACTCATTTCTTAACTTCCACTGGCTATCCGATTGAAGAATTAGGTGAATATGCTCCATATAATGCAATAGGGGAGCATGTGATGTCTGCAAGGGATTTAGCAATATTAGCATGGCATCTAATTAATGATTATCCGAATACTTTAGAATTAAATAGTCAGTCAAAATTATACTTTCGCAAAGGCGAAAGAGGCGAGATGGAATTACCAAATTTCAACTGGATGTTACCTGGTTTAATTTATGAATATCAGGGTGTCGATGGAATAAAAACAGGATACACATCGGAAGCAGGATATGGCTTTACAGCTACTGCAGAAAGAAATGGAGTAAGATTAATAAGTGTAGTTACAGGAACTGATAGCAAAAAAGCCCGTTTTATGGAAACAAAGAAGTTATTAGATTATGGTTTTGCAAACTATGACCTGTTAAATTTGGTAAAGGCAAAAGATCCGATTCCAGGATATGAGAAGGTTGCTATTGAAGAAGGAAAAACGACTGAAGTTGCAGTGGTTCCTAAAAATAACTTAACCGTTCTAGTGAAAAAAGGTGAAGAAAATCTGTATAAACCGATTATTGAACCAAATGATACGATTAAAGCACCAATAAAAAGTGAAGATGTTTTGGGTTATGTATCTTATGAATATAACGGTGAAGAACAATACAGTTATTTAAATGATTATATAAAATCTAATGGTAAAGTATTGTTAATAGCCAATGAAGATGTTGAAAAAGCAGGGTTTATCAGGTTGTTTTTCCGGAAGATTTACACCATGTTTAACGAAATATTTACCAACATCATCGATGGAATATTGGGCTAAATATTAGCTTATTCTCTGAAATAAGATAAATATAAAAATAACAAGCATTTTTAGAACTGGAGGTAAGAAGATGGTTGATATAGGAACTACACGTGTAAAGCGTGGGATGGCTGAAATGCAAAAGGGCGGAGTTATTATGGATGTCGTAAACGCTGAACAAGCGAAAATAGCTGAAGCTGCCGGAGCAGTTGCGGTTATGGCTTTAGAAAGAGTCCCAGCCGATATTAGAGCAGCTGGTGGGGTAGCACGTATGGCTGATCCCAGAGTTATTGAAGAAGTTATGAAGGCAGTGTCTATTCCTGTAATGGCTAAGGCTAGGATTGGACATTTTGTTGAAGCTCGAATATTAGAGGCATTAGGAGTAGATTACATTGATGAAAGTGAAGTACTAACACCTGCTGACGAGGTGTACCATATTGACAAAAATTCTTTTACAGTTCCTTTTGTTAATGGTGCTAGAGATTTAGGAGAGGCTTTACGTAGAATTGCCGAAGGTTCCTCGATGATTCGTACAAAGGGTGAACCAGGGACTGGTAACGTTGTAGAAGCTGTTAGACATATGCGTACTATGATGAGTCAAATTCGCAAAGTGCAGAATATGTCTAAGGATGAATTAATGACAGAGGCTAAAAATTTAGGGGCACCATATGACTTATTACTTTATGTACATGAAAATGGAAAACTTCCAGTAGTTAATTTTGCCGCTGGAGGAATATCTACTCCGGCAGATGCTGCTTTAATGATGCAACTTGGTGCTGATGGGGTATTTGTTGGTTCAGGTATTTTCAAGTCAGACAATCCTGAGAAATTTGCTAAAGCTATTGTAGAAGCTACAACACATTATGAAGATTATGAATTAATGGCTGAATTATCAAAAGGATTAGGTAATCCGATGAAAGGAATTGAAATTTCATCATTAACGCAAAACGAAAGAATGGCAGAACGGGGTTGGTAGGTGTAAGGTAATGAAGGTTGGAGTATTGGCACTACAGGGTGCTGTAGCAGAACATATGAAAATAATAGAAATGGCTGGAGAAAAAGCTGTAGCTGTGAAAAAAGTAGAACAATTAGAAGAAATCGATGGCATAATAGTGCCTGGTGGGGAAAGTACAACCATAGGAAAATTAATGAAAAAATATGGCTTTGATACTGCTCTTAAAGATTTTTCTGACCAAAGAAAACCAATTTTTGGAACTTGTGCAGGATTAATAATCTTAGCTAAAGAAATTAATGGTACAAAAGACAGTCATCTGGGATTAATGGATATTTTAGTTGAAAGGAATGCTTTTGGAAGGCAGAGGGAAAGTTTTGAAGTTGATTTAGAAATAGAGGGTGTAGCAGATAATTTTCGTGCGGTTTTTATTAGAGCACCTTACATTATGGATGTTAAAGAGAACGTTGGAATTTTATCAATTTATAATGGCAAGATTGTTGCTGCAAGGCAAGAACATTTATTAGCTTCAGCATTTCATCCAGAATTAACTGATGATCCTAGGATGCACAAATATTTTATCGAGATGATAAGGGAATATAAAAGTCAAAGAGACTAATTATCTATCCAATAGTTGCATATTTGCACGAAATATAGTAAATTATTAAAAATAAAAAAATAAGAAGTAAAACGATGAGGAGAAATAGTATTCAGATTATATTGTAAAGAGAGTCGATGGTAGGTGCGAATCGATCAATAGGTCTGAAGAATCCATCTCCGAGTGGTTTTCTGAAATTATAGTAGGAAAACTCGGGTATAACCGTTATACTAATGAGAGGTCTTTTTGATTAAATTTTCAAAAAGACAATTAGGGTGGCAACGCGGAGCCAAAGCACCGTCCCTTTGTATTAGGGGATGGTGTTTTTTAGTACACAAAAAGATGAATGGAGGTTTTAGTATGTTAGATATTAAATTATTGAGAAATGATCTGGAAAAGGTTAAAGAAGCTTTAAAACATCGTAATGAAAAGATTAATGAGATTGATACTTTCACCGAACTAGATAAAAAAAGAAGAGCCCTTTTACAAGAAGTTGAACAATTAAAGAATCGCAGAAATGTAGTTTCAAAAGAAGTGGCGAAATTAAAAAAGGCCGGAGAAGATGCTGAAGAATTAATTCTTGAGATGAGGGAAGTAGGAGATAAAATAAAGGAGTTAGATGATCAGTTAAGAAATCTTGATCAAGATATATATAATATCCTACTAAGGATTCCTAACATTCCTCATGATAGCGTACCTATTGGTGAAACTGAAGATGATAATGAAGTAATACGAACCTATGGAGATAGACCCCAGTTTGGTTTTGAACCAAAGCCGCATTATGAAATTGCTGAGAATTTAGGTATTCTTGATTTTGAGACAGCATCAAAAGTTTCCGGTTCTAGATTTGTATTTTACAAAGGTTTAGGTGCAAGACTTGAAAGAGCTTTAATCAATTTTATGTTGGACTTGCACGTTGATAAGCATGGTTATGAAGAAGTTTTACCACCTTATATTGTAAATAGAAATAGTATGACCGGCACAGGTCAATTACCAAAATTTGAAGAAGATGCGTTTAAGCTACAGGGTTTGGATTACTTTTTGATTCCAACCGCTGAAGTTCCTGTAACAAATATGCATCGCGATGAGATTTTAGATGCAAATGAACTACCAAAGTATTATGTAGCATATAGTGCTTGCTTCCGTTCAGAAGCTGGAGCAGCAGGGCGTGATACCAGAGGACTAATAAGACAACATCAGTTTAACAAGGTGGAACTTGTAAAATTCGTTAAACCAGAAGATTCTTATCAAGAGTTAGAGAAGTTAGTTGAAAACGCTGAAAAAGTATTAAAATTATTAGGGTTACCATACCAGGTTTTAAATATGTGTACAGCAGATTTAGGTTTTACGGCAGCTAAAAAATATGACCTCGAAGTATGGTTACCAAGTTTCAACAGATACAGAGAAATTTCTTCTATAAGTAATTTTGAAGATTTCCAAGCTAGAAGAGCTAATATCAGGTTTCGTAGAGATAAGAAAGCCAAGCCTGAATTTGTTCACACCTTAAATGGTTCTGGACTTGCAATAGGAAGAACAGTAGCTGCTATCCTTGAAAATTATCAGCAAGAAGATGGAAGTGTTATTATTCCTGAAGTATTAAGACCATATATGGGTGGGATTGATAAGATTACAACATAATCAAGAGAAGGAAGATGGAGTCATTGCAAATGACTCCCTTCTTTATTCCTTATTATGGAATTAATTTTTTTAGTTAAAATATCTTGATTTCTCGACTTAATTTATGTTAATATATATGTCGTTGACAGCTCAATATGGAGAGGTGGTCGAGCGGTTTAAGGCACTGGTCTTGAAAACCAGCGTACGTGTGAGCGTACCGTGGGTTCGAATCCCACCCTCTCCGCCATCATTATAACTAGCCATTTTGGCTTTTTTTAATATATAGGTGTATTTGTGCCCGTAGCTCAGCAGGATAGAGCAACAGTTTCCTAAACTGCAGGTCGGAGGTTCGAATCCTCTCGGGCACACCATTTACAAAGATGATAATAGCAAGGGTTGAAGTTAAATTCACCCTTGTTTTTTTATGATTTTTTGCTTTTTTTTGAAGGAAATAATAAAACTTTAAAGAATTATATGTACTATTGTCTATTTGTAAACACTATAAATTATAGTAGGTAAATCTCTTAAACGACAAAATAGGAGTGGCTATGAATATAATCGGTTTATATATCAAAGGGATAATAATTGGAATTGCAAACATCATACCCGGGTTATCCGGCGGTACTATGGCATTTGTAATGGGGATATATGACAAATTAATGGAATCGATTGGGAATTTCATTACTAATCGACTAAGAAGAAAAGAGTATTTCTTTTTTTTGATGATACTAGGGTTAGGAATGCTAACAGGAATAATAATTTTTGCAGAAATATTTACTACTTTATTAACATCAGTTATTGCTAAACAGCACATGTTTTTTTTCATAACCGGTTTGATCATCGGAACGATACCCTTTGTAGTTAAATCTCATGATGATATGAAAATAACATTTAAGAGATTCATGCTAATTATTTTTGCATTTTCATTAGTCTTAATTTCTTCAAAAATTGGTGGCGGAAGTAATCAACAAACTCAATATTTAACGGTAAAGTTTGATTTTCTCGGGTTATTTAAGATAACAAATATTGATCCATTTTATGCTTTATGGTTAGTGTTTACAGGATTTATCGCATCAGGTTCGATGATTTTACCAGGTTTTTCAGGTTCTGCACTCTTATTAGGGTTAGGTGAGTATGAAAATGTTTTATTTTTTATAGATGCTAAAATGATAGTACCGTTATTATTTTTTGCAATTGGTGCAATACCTGGAATAATTATTTCTGCCAAAGTTATTAATATTTTTTTAGAAAAACATAAGCCTGAAACTCTTTATTTTATAATTGGTCTAATATTCGCGTCTATTTTTCAGTTGAATAGTCAGATTGCAGTTGAATTAATTACCAGATTTAAGGTTATTTTCGTAAGTCTAATATTTTTATTATTGGGGATCTATGTGTCAATTTCTTTTAATAAGATTAAAAGTTAATTTTAAGTCATTAAAAATCATTTACTTTATAAATCATCCGATAGGGTGATTTTGTTATTAAAGAGGAAAAAAAGACAAAAAAAAAGGAGAGAGCAGGATTCGGATGCTTCTCCCGTAGGATGGAGTAAGTATATGTGAAGGTAAGGTGGCTTAGATAAATCACATTATTTTACTTCCTTAACTAAAGGATAATAATTTATTAGTAAAAACTCAATGATTTTGTGTAATAATTCACAAACTGTTCAAAATTGATATCATTCTTAAATAACACTTTTAATGATTTTAAATTATTTATATGGATGGTTGATATAAGTGGTAAGTGGTTATACAAATAATGGACGGTGATATAGATGAAGATTGATCATGAAATATTTATGAGAGAAGCACTTATAGAGGCAAGAAAAGCTGAAGAGATAGGAGAGGTCCCTATTGGAGCGGTTATTGTTAAAGATGGAATAATTATTGCGAGGGGGCATAACTTAAGAGAAACCACCAAAGACCCGACAGCCCATGCTGAAATGATAGCCATTCATAGAGCAAGTCGTGAGTTGGGTGGATGGAGATTACATGGTTGTACATTATATGTGACATTAGAACCATGTCAGATGTGTGCTGGGGCATTAGTACAAGCTAGAGTTGATCATCTGGTTTATGGAGCAAAAGATCCTAAAGCAGGTTGTGCCGGTACTTTGTTCAATTTATTGCAAGATGAACGATTTAATCATCAAGTAGATATTACTTCCGGAGTATTGGAAGAAGAAAGTTCAAAAATGCTAAAGGATTTTTTTACTAAGTTGAGGAAGAATGGTAATTAATTTGACGATCAATATAGGCGTTAAAAAATTGGGACAAGCAGTATTATTTGTTGTAAGTATTGTGTTAGAATATGGGATGAAACAATTTTCTGCCTTCGGAGATGAAGATGTCGAGGTGTAAAAATGAGAGTAAATAGGTTGACCGATAAAATTAGCTTATCAGGTGTACATATAATTGTTTTCGCATATTTTGGAGCAGTATTATTGGGTTCTATTTTGTTTAAACTTCCCATATTTCATAATGAAGGTGTTGAAATGGGATATATCGATTCGTTATTTACAGCTGCCAGTGCGATCAGTGTTACTGGTTTAACAGTGCTAAATACTGCTGAGACCTTCAATGTGGCTGGAACCATTCTGTTAGCTGTTTATTTACAATTTGGTGGAATTGGTATTATGACTTTAGGAACGTTTATTTGGGTTGTTATGGGTAAAAAAATTGGTTTAAAAGAACGTCAACTAATAATGATTGATCATAACAGGACAGATCTTTCAGGGCTAGTACAGTTGATGAAAAAAGTACTGTTAATGTCGGTTCTTATAGAATTTATTGGGGGGTTAATATTAGGAACTTATTTACTTAAATACTATTCGGATTGGTATACTGCTTATTATTACGGTTTTTTTCATGCATTATCAGCTTTTACAAATGCTGGTTTCGATATCTTTGGTGATTCATTATTTCAATTTTCCAATGACTATTTTGTTCAGAGTATAATGATGATACTCTTGATTTTGGGAGCAATAGGTTTTCCAGTTTTAATTGAAATAGGAAAATATCTAAGAATGAAGCAGAATAAGAAAAATTTTAGATTTTCTTTATATACTAAATTAACTACAACCACTTTTTTCTCTCTTCTTATTTTCGGCGCCTTGGCAATTTTCTTATTAGAAAATAATGCTTATTTCCAAGGGATGTCTTGGCATCAAAAATTATTTTATTCTCTATTTAATTCTGTCACTGCCAGAAATGGTGGTTTCGCAACGATGGATGTGTCACTATTTAAAAAAGAGACGCTATTTTTTATTTCAATTTTGATGGTTATTGGTGCAAGTCCTTCAAGTGTTGGTGGAGGAATAAGAACAACAACTTTTGCGGTTGTTTTTTTATCGATAATTTCTTTTGCAAAAGGAAATAAAGAAATAAAGATTTTTAAACGGAAGATTGACGATGAGGATATAATAAAAAGCTTTGTTGTATTTTCAGTTGCAACAATTTTAATTGGTTTTAGTACAATATTATTGAGTTTCTTTGAAGGTTATAAAAGTACATTGATGGAAGTTCTGTTTGAGGTATCTTCCGCATTTGGTACGACTGGATTATCGATGGGAATTACAAGCTCTCTTACTGATGTTGGGAAATTGCTGATCACGGTACTAATGTTTATCGGAAGAATAGGTCTTCTTAGCCTTCTATTTTTATTCAATACCCAAAAAGTTAGGGCGAGGACAACTTATCCTTCGGAAAAGATTATTATTGGATGAGGTAATTGGTTTAGGTTATAAATAGCTATTGAAATTTCTTCATTTAGATGCTACAATAACCTTCGTTATAGTGGAGAGGTGTCCGAGTGGCTTAAGGTGGCGGTCTCGAAAACCGCTGTACGGTGTTTAGCCGTACCGTGGGTTCAAATCCCACCCTCTCCGCCACAAACAGGATCTTCCACTTGAATAACGATTGTTATATCTGTATAATGAAGTATGTACCCTTTTTGGGGCTTAAATAAGTTTAATAAGTTTGTCGTGCTAGATGGGGAGGTAGCGGTGCCCTGTAACCCGCAATCCGCTCTAGCGGGATCGAATTCCTATCAGCGGTCATCTACATGTAGGGTCTGGCTCGTGCAAGTGGTGTTGATGGTTGGGTCCTATGCAATGAATGTCCATGAACCCCGTCAGGTCCGGAAGGAAGCAGCGGTAAGTGGAATTTTTCATGTGTTGTAGGGTTGCCTGATCTGAGCTAACTACATGGGTACGCCTATGTGGGATGATCAATGATAGGTGCACGACTCTTTATTTAAATAATTGAAACACCTGTTTTATCAGGTGTTTTTTTTATAGATTTTTTTGAGGAAATTTTGGAAATTTTATGTATAAAGAAGGGGATTAAAAAAACTAAGGCGAATATTTCATATATATTTTTTTACAGTATTGTCTTATATGGTTGTTTTTGGATATAGGAGGTAGATACATGAGTAACATAAGAGTTGGAATGAATTTAGAACAAGTCATTAAATATATTAATCAATTACCGATAGGTTACCTGGTGATTGATGAAAGAGGCTCTATAATAGCGATCAACCAAATACTACTTCAAGCATCAAATTATGCCGAAATAGACCTTCTAAACCAACCATACGATATATTGATCGAGTTTGATGGAAGTAAAGAAGATTTTTTTGAAATTCTAAAATCCTCATCGTTAGATAGTCATTTTCAACTGCGATGGAGGGATTTCAGGAATAATTTGCAATATAGCAAAGTGTTGATTTGGAGATTATTAAGACCAAAGTTTTTTATTTTAGGATTTTTAGATATTCAAAAGCCTAAACAGATGGATTTATTATCTCGATTTGCTGAAAGTTTTGTCTCGGAAATTAATATTGGAATAATTGTGATAGACAATAATCTTAAAATAATTGAAATCAGCCCGTTAGTCTGTAGATTGTTAAATGTTGAGAAAAAACAAGTTATCAATAGACCGATTGATGAAGTTTTTTCTGACATTCCTGATGAACATCGAATCGTGCAACGTACGTTAATCGATGGGATTATTATTTCCAATCATGCTATTGTATGGACTATGGATCATAAAAAATATGAGCTACTGATTGATTCAAATTTAATAAGGGATGAGAAGGGTGGAGCAGTAGGTGCTTATGTTGTTTTTAAAGATGTGACCAATCTAAGATCATTAGAGCAACAAGTGTGTCAAAATGATCGTTTAGTTACAATTGGACAAATTGCTGCAGGAACGGCACATGAGATCAGAAATCCTCTTACTTCAATCAAAGGTTTTATGCAAATTTTGAAAAATTCCTTATTGAACAACGGATTAGTAGAAGAAATTGGTTATATAGAAATAGTGCTTTCTGAAATTGAACGAATTAATAAATTGGTAAGTGAAATTCTATTATTAAGTAAACCAAAGGATATTGTACATAAACCAACAGATGTAAATAGTGTGCTAAAGGCTATTTTACCAATTATTCAAAATGAGAGTTTGTTACATGGAGTAGAAGTTAAATATGAATTAAATCATTTAATACCTTTAGTTAGCGCGGATTCAGAGTTACTTAAACAAGTATTCTTGAATATTGCTAAAAATGGAATTGAAGCAATGTCTGAAGGTGGAATTTTAACAATTTCTACTGATATAAATAAGGCACAAAAACGGGTAGAAATTTTAATTCAAGATACAGGTCCAGGAATACCTAATTATATAGTTGACAAAATATTCGAACCATTTTTCACAACCAAAGGGACTGGCACTGGTTTAGGACTTTCTATTAGTCAAAAGATCATCCATGATTTAGGTGGAAATATAAGAATATTAAACAAAGGTTTTGGCACCACATTTCAGATAAAAATTCCCTTTATATAGACATAACTTCTACCCTCGTAAAGACGAGGTATTTTTTTTTGAAATGCTTAATAATACCTAGTATAATAGATTAGAAAAGCATAATCAAAATATAATTGAGGTGTAAATTATGGCCTATTTAGCATTATATCGTGCTTGGCGGCCTCAAACATTTAAAGAAGTTATAGGTCAAGAACATATTACACGAACATTAAAAAATGCCTTGAAAGAAAATCGGTTTTCACACGCATATCTCTTCAGTGGACCAAGAGGTACTGGCAAAACTAGTGCCGCTAAAATATTTGCTAAAGCTGTTAATTGTGAACTAGGTCCGAGTGAAGAACCATGTAATCAATGTCATGTTTGTAAAGGGATTACAGAAGGCACGGTATTAGATGTTGTTGAAATTGATGCCGCTTCTAATAGAGGAGTAGAAGAGATTAGGGATTTAAGGGAAAATGTTAAATTTGCTCCAACAGAAGCTAGATTTAAGGTCTATATCATAGATGAAGTTCATATGTTAACTACAGAAGCCTTTAATGCTCTTCTAAAAACTTTGGAAGAACCACCCAAACATGTAATTTTCATATTGGCTACAACTGAACCGTATAAATTACCACTAACCATAATTTCTAGATGTCAGAGATTTGATTTCAGAAGGATCTCTACTGATGTGATGATTAAAAGGTTAGATCAAATAGTAAAATCGGAAGGGTTTATTATTGAAGAAAAGGCTTTATCATACATTGCTAGCCACTCGGAAGGTGGAATGCGTGATGCCTTAAGTCTTCTTGATCAAGTATTATCTTTCAGTGGTGATAAAGTTACTTTTGAAGATGTTTTGAGGATAACAGGAAGAGCTCCCTATCAAGTATTTTCAGAAGTAGCCAAGGCTGTTAAGGAACAAAATACGGCTCAAGTTTTAGAAATTGTTTCTCAATTACTTCAAGATGGTATGGAGTCAGAAAAAATTTTAGAAGACCTCCTATATTACTATCGTGATTTATTATTATTTAACTCAGCACCTGAACTTCAAGAAATAAAAGAAAAACTCGCACTAGATCCAGAACTTTCAACGATTGCAGAGATTTATTCTGAAGAGGAATTATATCTAGTAATTGAATTATTAAATAAGTATTTGAATGAGGTTAGAAATATCAACCAAACCAGAATTGTCTTAGAATTGGCGATTGTTAAAGTGGTTAATTCTTTGACTAAAGATAAAAATCAACAATTTGCTTCCAGTGAAGTTGTAATCGAATTGAAGAAGAAAATAAGAGAACTGGAGACGAAAATAGAACAACTAACCTACAAAGAGGTTAAACTTCAAAATATTGATAATAAGCAATCCGTTTCAAGTAAGGTTATCAGTGCTAATCAAGTATCAACACGGTTAAGAAAAATAAGTTCGGGATTTTCAAAGGAAAAGCACCAAAGATTACTAAAAATGTGGCCGAATATCTTAAAAATTATTAAACAAAAAAAGGTCACTGTTCATGCATGGCTTATTGACGGTGAGCCAGTAGGGGTCACAGATGATTTAATTGTAATAGCTTTTAATAATGTAATGCATCGAGATACGACTAATAAACCCGCTAATCGTCAATTGATTGAGGAAGTTATCTACGAACAAACTGGAGAAAAATATCATATATTTAATGTTATGCAGAAAGATTGGAAGGATTTTAATAGTGAAAAACCTAAATCATCGTCTAAAGAAAAAAGGGAGATAAATAATGCTAAGGAAGATGATGATTTTGTAGCTAAAGCTATTGAATTATTTGGTGAAGATTTAGTTGTAATTAAAGATTAGGAGGATAAATTATGAAGAATATGAATCAAATGATGAAACAAGTAAAAAAAATGCAACAACAAATGGAGAAGGCTCAAGAAGAATTAAAAAACAAGACAGTTGAATCGTCCGCTGGAGGTGGAATGGTCACTGTCGTTGCTAACGGACACAAAGAAATCGTAAGTATTTCTATCAACCAAGAGGTAGTAGATCCCGATGATGTGGAAATGTTACAGGACCTCGTGTTAACTGCTGTTAATGATGCATTAAAACAAGTTGACCAAATGGTATCCCGTGAAATGGGTAAATTTACTGGCGGTTTGAATCTTCCTGGATTATTTTAGAAGGGATAGTTTATGCATTACCATTATCCAGAGCCAATAGCGAAATTAATTGAAGGATTTTCCAAACTACCAGGAATAGGTCCAAAAACTGCCCAACGTTTATCTTTCCATGTGTTAAATATGGAAGAAAAAGATGTTTTGTTTATTGCAAAAGCTTTAGTGGAAGCTAAAAAAGATCTGCATTATTGTTCCCAATGTCAAAACATAACCGATGTTGATCCTTGTTATATCTGTAATGATAAGACTAGAGATCCCTCGATTATCTGTGTTGTTCAAGAACCTAAAGATGTTATAGCTATGGAAAAAACGCGTGAATATAATGGCTTGTATCATGTGTTAAATGGTGTTATTTCACCAATGGAAGGGATTGGTCCTGAACAATTAAAAATCAAGGAACTACTTGTTCGTCTTAAAGATGAACAGGTTAAAGAAATGATATTAGCGACTAATCCTAATATTGAAGGAGAAGCTACTGCTATGTATTTATCCAAATTGGTTAAGCCTTTTGGAATTAAGGTAACGAGGATAGCTCATGGTTTACCTGTTGGTGGAGATTTAGAGTATGCAGATGAGGTAACTTTGACTAAAGCTTTAGAAGGAAGAAGAGAAATATAATAATATAGCCGTTCCTATGGAACGGTTATTTTTGTATCCAAGAATCAAAATTAATTAAGTAGCATATTTGCCATTCTATACACCTATATATGTAATATAGGAGGGGAAGAGGGATGTTCGATAATGACAATCATCTATTAGAGGAGATAGATAATGCGAAAAAAGAATGGGAATATGCTTTGAGACGCTTTAATGATGTAAGTGATCCTGAAGTAGTTGATTACATTATCTTTTATATTCTAGCAGCAGAAAGAAGATATATGTATTTATTAAATAAATATAAGGATCACCAAAAGAGAAATGAGATGATAGTAAAAAATAAGCAATATAAAGAGATAGAGGTAATAGGTGAAAAAGGGGAGTAGAGGTGAATGGAAAATCTAGATATTCTTTGGTGGATTGCTATTTTATTTATTGGAATAGTTATAATTGTATTTTTGGGGGATAGGTTGATTAAGATAGTTAAGTTAGGTTGGATTGGAATTTTAAAAATAGCAGTTGGTGCTTTTTTGTTGTACTTTTTCAATATTATTGGACAAATTTTTAATATTTACATCCCCTTAAATATGATCACCTCTTCTGTAGTCGGGTTTTTAGGTATTCCTGGATTAGCAAGTTTAATAATCATCAAGTTATTTATAATCTAGTCAATTTTTTCAATATACAGCCAGAAGGCTGTTTTTATTTTGTTTTGTAGACAGATATTCCAAAATATTCGTACCTAATCCTAATGTTTCTATTGTTCAATAAAAGAACTCGAATCCATAAATAAATCCGATACATAAATAAAACCAAAATTAATGAAAACATTACAATACGAAATTCTATGGGAAAAAACTGTATAATTAGTAACAAGGATAGGCAAAATAACAAGAAGTAACCAGTTTCAAATTTAATATATTCTTGAAAAGATAACATTTTTTTGGGTACAACACCATACCACGGAAGAAATGGTAAGGAGAATTTTATCCCTTTTTTTATCCAGGTTATACAGATTACTCCCCATAATTGATAAGAAAGATAATAAAAAAACAGTATTGTTAAAGTTTTAGACCAGTTGACATCAGGATTAATAATAATGTTTAACAAAAAACTTGCTAAGAGGGTTGTTATAAAGAATGATACCCAGAATAATGTTCGGCGAAATCTGACAAATAGTTGGTAGTTGTAAATAACTCGTTCATCCATTTAATTAACCCCTTAAAAATAAATGTTAAATATTATATCGGCAAATTAGTGAATTTATATTAGTTCTGACTAGGAGAGTTGGATATGGTCTTTAATATTATTGGAACAGTTGATGAAATATTAAAGATAGTTATGGAGCTATCATTTTTACCGATAAAAATAGAAATATCTTTGATAGGTCAAAAAAATAAGAATTTAATTGAAACATACATCAGACAAAAAAAATTAACAAATATACAAATATTGAGTGATGAATTTAGCATTATCATGAAAAAAACAAACTGTTTAGTTTTAGCTATCAATGATAGAAATAAGACGCTGAAAATAATAAAAGATTGGATTCGATTTCATGATATAGGGGTATTAGTATTGATGTCTGTATTTGAGTTTGGTTTTTCTGATAAAGTCTATCAATGGTTAATAGGTAGGGGAAAAAGAATAGAGGTTATCGTAATTCCAAGATTACCTTATAGCAAAATTAAAGATAGATATTTCCTGATAGGTGGGCAATCTTATTTTGGTTTGGCTATGTTTTTAAGAAAAGAACTCGCAAAAATTAATGTTCCAGTTTTTTTGATTAGTAGAAAAGAAGCAGAAATTTCTCAGTTTGCCTACCAGTCATTTTTAATTGTAAAAAAAGCTTACCAAATTGAATTAGAAAAAAATTGTAAAAAACTAGGCGTTGATATAGAGGTGATAAAAAAGGCTTTAAATCAAATAAGCGGTTTTCGATATCTTAAAGAAAGAGAAGATAAATATTGGTTAAATAAATCATTATCTCAACTAAATAACTATCAGGTAGAAAGTGAACAAAAACTTTTTAACTTATCAAGGAAGATAGTCAAAAATGATAAAGATTGGGCGGTAGAAGAGTTGAAGAGATTACTCAGCCAACACCCAATACAGGTAGTCGCGATTTGGGGAATAGACGAAATAGAAACAGTTCTAAAAATATCTCGATTATCAATAAAGAGAATCCATATTTATGATGATAGTAATAATCAAAAACTGGTATCGTCAAAGGTATTTTATTTTAAAGACCTGTATCAAACTGTAGATGGTGCAGATATTTTATTGATTCTTGATCTTAATGATGACTACACAACTGTTTCATTGAGTGCTCTAGAGAAAAGGATATCCCAAAAAATCATTATCGATCGCTTTAATATATTTGAACTTTATGAAATCAACTTATTAAATTGGATATATATTTCAAAAGGAAGAGCAAATGTGTATAATTATTAAACTTTTTGGTTATAATTGTTCCAAAATCAATCTTTAAAGGAGAGGTATAATGAGTCGTGTCAATCAAAAAACTAAGATTTGTGTGATGTGTGGCGATGAAAAAGTAGAAGGTATTATCATCCAAAGTGGTTTTATCTGTGATAAATGTGAGTACGAGATTATCCACACAGAAGTTGGGGACGAAAAATATCCATTTTTTATTCAGCGAATGAAAAAATTATGGTTAAAAAACGCCTAGACTTTTTAAACTTTTTTATTTATTTTATATACAAACAAGACGTTTTATGATAATATATGATTAGATTATTATAGGAATTGAGGTAGTGTCAAAAGTTCTATGAAAAATTAAACGTTTGGTGAAAAAGAAATTAAGAATGACAAAATTGGGGAACAAAGAACTTCACAAAGGGTTAAACAAGTATAGCAAAAGCATGACTTCATTTAAACAGTGACAAAAAAGAGCATACTGAAGCAGACTCTTAAAACAGAGCCTAATTAATACTGTTAGATTAAGCAGACTGTTGCTCTAAAATAAATTCCTGTGACAACTCAATAAGTTTAGACCAC
>NZ_MIJF01000018.1 GCF_001730235.1 Vulcanibacillus modesticaldus
GAAAGAGTATTTGCAGATATGAAAGAGAAACATGGTTTGCGTTGGACTACGTTAAGAGGTTTGAAAAAAGTCTCGATGCAGGCGATGTTAGTTTTTGCTGCCATGAATTTGAAAAAGCTAGCGAATTGGACGTGGAAGAGACGTCCGAATCGCTCTCAATTTTTTATTTCATCCAAGATTTTAAGCATTTTTGACAAAAATAACCTCATACTAGGTAATTTAGCATGAGGTTAGTCTTCAGTCTGAGACATGCCCTTAGGCATGTCTAATTTAATTTACTAGATAGCCTAGCTAGTGTGGCTATTTTTTTGTCTTTTCTCTACTTAAGTGTAACGAAGGATGTAAATCGAGGCACTTGCAAAATTTCTAAGCATATGGAAAGATTAGAGTAAAAGTATTTAGGAGTAATGTCTATGAAAATAGAAGGTATTGCGGCATCGAAGGGAATAGCAATTGCAAGGGCTTATCTTCTTGAAAATTCAGAGCTAATGATCAAAAAAAGAAAAATAAAAGATATTGATGCTGAAATTAATATCTTAGAAAAAGCGCTTGAAAAAACTATTTCAGATTTAGAAGAAATTAAAAATAAAGCTAATAGAGAATTAGGAGAAGATAAATCAAGAATATTTCTTGCACATCAATTAGTCCTAAAAGATCCTGAATTCATAAAAATGGTAAAAGATAAGATTAAAAAAGAACATTTAAATGCTGAGTTCGCAATAAATGAGGTTGCAACAGGATTTATTAAAGAGTTCGAAAAAATGAAGGACCATTATTTTATAGAAAGGGCCACTGATATTTATGATGTGACAAAAAGGGTATTATCTAATATTTTAGGCAGAGATTATCTCGATCTGAGAACCATTTCAGGTGAAGTAATAATTGTAGCAAAAGATTTAACTCCTTCTGAAACAATTCAGTTAGATAAAAAATATATCAAAGGATTTGTTACAGACCTTGGAGGAATAACCTCCCATTCATCTATTTTGGCTCGATCAATGGAAATACCCGCAGTTGTTGGAGTGAAGGATGTTTTTAAAAAAGTAACTAATAATGCATTACTTATTTTAGATGGAAACACCGGAGAAGTAATCGTTAATCCATCCACTGATGTTATTAGAGAGTATCAAATAAAACAAAAAAAGTATGAACAACATAAGGTCATGTTAAGAAGATTGATTGATAAACCTACTATTACACGTGACAAGCATGTCGTTAAACTTGTAGCCAATATTAGTTCACCAGATGAAGTGCGGGATGTAATTGCAAATGGTGGAGAAGGAATAGGATTGTATAGATCTGAATTCTTATTTTTGGGAGCTGAAAAACTTCCAACTGAAGAAGAACAGTTCATGGCTTATAAGTCTGTGCTTCAACAAATGCGTGGTAAGCCTGTCGTTGTAAGAACATTGGATATTGGTGGGGATAAAGAACTCTCGATCCTCAATTTACCTAAAGAATTAAATCCATTCCTTGGATTTAGGGCTATTCGATTAACTTTAGATAAACAAGATATATTCCGTGTTCATTTAAGAGCATTACTTCGTGCAAGCAGCTATGGTAATTTAAAAATTATGTTTCCAATGATTGCAACGTTAAATGAATTACGACAAGCAAAGCAGATATTGATTGAGGAGAAAAATAAGTTAGTTGAAGAAGGTGGAGAAGTATCAGATACCATTGAAGTAGGCATGATGATAGAAATTCCATCAGCAGCTATCCTTGCGGATCAATTTGCTAAGGAAGTAGATTTCTTTAGTATTGGGACAAATGACCTAATTCAATTTATGATGGCAGCTGATCGAATGAATGATAAAGTTTCATATTTGTATCAACCATACAATCCCGCCATTTTAAGATTGCTTGATATGGTGATTAAAGCAGCTCATAAAGAGGGTAAATGGGTTGGGATGTGTGGAGAAATGGCGAAAGACCCTATTGCGATTCCGCTTCTGTTAGGGATGGGGTTAGATGACTTTAGTATGAGTCCGTCATCTATCCTGTCTGTAAGAGAGCAATTAGCCACACTATCTAAAGCAGAAGCAGCTAAAATCCTTGATAAAGTATTATCGATGGCAACAACAGATGAGGTTATTAAATTGGTAAAGGATAGATTTCGAATTTTAGATTATTGATGTTTAAGTGGTTAATGACAAAAAAAGCCCATCTTTTCGATTCAAAAGATGGGCAAATCAAAAATAACTCTCATTTCCCTTATTCTACCACGAACTCTAGGAAGAAATAAAGATTATCTTACTAAATTATATCAAAAGAATTGTTATGTTATGAAGAGGTTTTTAAAAAACTCTGATTTTTTTTTAAATAATATTTTTGATATACCTTTATTTAGGGATAAACCTACCATTTAGTAACGAGTCTATTAATTCATCATCTTTGACTAAGATATTCAAGTCGGGAACCTCTACTATAAACTGCTTTTTTTTATAATCGTATTTTAACTTACCACTTGGCTTAATTTGATAAAAATAAACATCTTCATTGTTTTTAATAGCAATTTTTTTAACCTGATTAAGAATAATGAATAAATCACCCCAATAGGGAAGATAAGGTTTTTGATTATGAATTTTTAAAACCGATTTTAATTCCTCTAATAATGATTCGATAGCTTTCACAAAATCACCATATCTATTTATGTTTTTTTCTGCATTATACCATATCATATTTTTAATGATTTTATTTTTTTTGCAACTATTTTATTATTCAGGAGATAATGGAACCATTGGTCCGATTATTAACGATTCAGGTGGTGTGTCAAAGATAGAGGACGGTGTAATTTCTTGAGCATCACCGATTAAAAAAACTGCTGAGCTAGCGACAGCCCCAATTTTTATATCACCAATTGAAATCCCATGATTGATCACAGTGAACTCCATCAATCATTCTCCTTTCTTGGTAAATGTAGGATAAAGGTTTCGATTGCTCTTTGAATGTCTTTTTGTATTTTTTTAATAATCGTTTCTTCTATCTCTTTTAAATTATTATCATTTATCTTGTTATACATCTGCTTAAAATATAATTCGACCTGTTGATCAATTTGTTTTTCTATATCATTAATAATTAATTGTTTATAAGAATCATCTAATTTATAGTCGTATTTGTTAGCGATCTTATTAATCACATTACTTGCCTCGTTGTTTAAATATTCGTTAATTAATTTTTTAATATTATAAATTAGATCAGGATAGTTCTTTTTTATCGGTATTGTAACTTCATCTATTGAATCTCCATCGACAACTAATTCTTCAATGGAACCTGTTTTATAAGGTGTTATGCCAATGTTTAACGTTCCATCCAATCTCTCGATTTTTAATTGGTCAAATTTATATTCTATTTTCTCTACTTTTATTGGCTTCTCTTCTCTTAACAAGGCTATTTCTGAATGTAGTTGTCTGACATCATTTTCTAATTTTTTTATCTTTTTATTCTGCAACTCAATTTTCTTTTGAATTTCTTCAAGATATTGATAAAAATCATTAACTGGATACATCTTCAACCCAGCTCCTTTTACGTCCATTTACAATTTGAAATCTCGACTTAATTTAGTTTTGCTTTATTTTATGCAGAAAAAGAGTGTAGGTGAATGCCCATTTTTATAGTTAATTTTTTTGGAAAGAAGGGTTATCATACAAAATTTGACGAAAATGCTTGACTCTAACTTGATTGTCAATAAAATTTGTTGAACCGATTTGAAAAACACCTGAGGCAGCAATACTTAAAATTTTTATATTATCAACTTCAATCAGTGGTTTTATGTTCAAGACTTTCGTCTTAACAGGTATTTTTAATGCAACAGGTTTTGGAATTGGACGTAAAAAAAGTGGGTATTCGTATATATTTCCTTCATCTTCATAAAAAATGGGAATTTCTCTTTGTACTGCTAAGATTTTTGCCCTAGGTTCAATAATTTTTGTATCCCCAGTAATGACAGTAGCACTAGATATAACATTGATAATTTTTATATTGTTTACTTTTGAAATTCTATTCATAATGGCTTCACCTCAAGTGATGCTATTTGTTTTGTAACCCATAAGTTTCTACAACATGGCTATTGCTATTAGGTGAAGGGAGGATTACGAGGGGAAGGTCATTTCTTTTAGGAGATCTAGCTGGTGCACTGAATCCACCAGTATTATAAAGTTTAGAAAGAGTATTAACGATACCAGAGCTACCTATTTGTAATATTGAAGAATTACTAATTGAACCAACTTTTAAATTATAAACAACTATACTCTGATGTACTATGAGTTTCATCTTACCACCTCTAGGGAATAGGATTTTTAGGCATTTGCGGCTGTGGTTGTGTCGGCAACGTCGTTATCAATATTTGTTTGCCCTGTTATCCCTTGTTTAGATAATTGAAAATCTCCAGTACTGAATGAACCAGCACCAGCAAAGGTTTTAGAAGTGCTTTTTGGAGCGATATAAAAGGAGTCTCCAAAATTAACAACCCCCGAAACGCTAACGATTTTAATGTTTCCAATGATTGAAGGCATGGCAAAACATCCTTTTTAGTAAATTAATAATTTATTTTATGAATAAAATTGATAATACGTACTTGCGATTGTCTTAGTATATAAATGAAATATTTTTTAATAATATATGTTTGTGCCTAGCTAATGGTTAAGAATATTTCTCTACCTTAAGCGTATAAATGTAAAGAATTTTAGTAATAAGACATGATAGAAAGGAAGAGGGATTATGTACGGGAAAGGTTCAGTTAAAGCGGAAAATTTAGATCAAGATAGAATTGAAGATAAGGAATTATTTGATAAAATTTCTAACACATTAAAACAGTTGTGTCTGAAACAAGAGATCATTAATATTGCTCAATTCAATATTGTCGTTAGTAAAAAATATTATATAACTGAAGAAATATTATTGAAGGAGTTAAAATGTAGAATTTCTGAACTCATATCTAATAATACCAAAATATATATTGAACAGTTAGAAATAGACATTTCAGTAGCTATTATTTACAAAATATTAGGTGAACAAAGTTAATAAAAAAAAAGCGTCCTAAATAAAAGGACACTATTTATCTTCAAGTAAGTGTTCAAAGCTAATGGTTAAGATCTTTTTGATGTGTTCATCTTTCAGAGAATATAAAATTGAAGTTCCCTGCTTTTTTGAAGAAGTAATTCCTAAATTTTTCATTAGTCGTAAGTGATGACTAGTATTGGCAATAGACAAATTAACTACATTTGCAATATCATGCACGCAAAGATTGTCATGTTTAAGAAGTAAATACCCTATTTTTACTCGATTAATATCAGAAAATGCTTTAAAAAAATTAGCAATCAATTCCGTTGGTATATTAGAAATATCTTCAGTTATTTCTTGCTGATCAATGATGTTCAGTTTGCAAATGTGTGTTTCCGTCACAACTATCACCACTCTCACAAATGTCTTCCTTTTCAATTTGAATAGTGCTATGTTTAATTCCAAAATTTTCTTTAATTATCTTTTTTATATTATTAATTATAACATCATTTTCAGTGGCTTTATCTTTATTTATTACTACATGACAACTCAAAGCTGAAACGTCAGATGTTATCGACCATACGTGTAAGTCATGTATTGTTTCGATTTCAGGTAACTGTAAAATAGCATTGCGCACATTATCTAGTTTAATATTGGTTGGTACACCTTCCATAAGAATATGAATTGATGAAAATGTTACTCGAATTCCTCCAACTAAAATAAGTATTGCTACCAATAAACTGGCTATAGGGTCTGCAATTTTCCATCCGAATAGGTAAATTAATAATGAGGCGACAATTGCCCCAATTGATCCCAAAAGGTCGCCTATTACATGAAGAAAGGCACTTTTGAGATTTAGGTTATCCTTATCACCTTTCATTAAAATGAAGGCTGCGATGATGTTTACGAGTAAGCCAATAATAGCTATCCAAAACATTCCTAAACCATAAATTTCAGGCGGATAATAAATTCTTTTGATCCCCTCATAGATAATACCGATGGCGATTAATATCAAAGTTAATCCATTTAACAAAGAAGCCAAAATCTCTGCACGTTTATAACCATAACTTTTTGTAGAATTGGCCGGTTTAATTGAAAGCCAAAATGCTAATAAACTTAATAATAATGCTACAGAATCACTAAGCATATGACCTGCATCAGATAAAAGTGCAAGGGAATTAGTTATTATACCTCCAATAAATTCAACAAACATATAACCTGTGATTATAAAAAAGGCCTGTCTTAATAGTTTTTGATTAGTATGAGAGTGATGTTGACTATGATTGTGTCCATGTCCCATATTAATAACTCCTTTATAAAATATAATTACTCTGAAATAATAGTAACAAAATCACAACATTTATTCAAGTATTCATTTGAATATTATAATAACAAGAGCAAGAATATAATTGCAGAAATATCACATAATAATGCAAATTATTTCAATATTTCTAATATATCAAAGCTTATTTAAATCTCAAAAAAGTAATTGTATAATGAATATTGTAACCCAAGTAAAAAGGGGAGGATGCATAAATATGAATGTAAGCGAATACACAGATTTGGTTGAAAAGAGATTAGAAAGAAATTTTGATATAGAAAGAAATATAAACTTTTTAAATCTTGATATACCTTTGTTTGCAAAAATGGAAATGTTTAACGAAAAATATTTTGCCTCAAAGCAAGTTAAGGTTTGGCGCGCTGAAAATTATGAATATATTTTTTTAAAGGACTTCAGTACCATTAACGAAAAAACTATAGAAGATTTTCAGAAATTTTTAATAAATGCTTTAGAAGAATTAGTTGATCCACATAATGAACATATGTCTAGTGTGATTACGGGGGTTATGGTAACAAGCAATTTTCCTGAGGATTTAGAGAATAAAATTAAAAAGTTTAAACACAAAAAAATCTATGCCTTTTCATTTAAGGGGTGGGCAGAAGTCAGGCTCATGGTTGTTAGTCTTCACTCAAATAGAGTGATTAGTAATAGAAAAGGGAAGGAGGTTCAAGATTTCTATTTACCAACAGGTATAAAAAGAAAAAAGGGAATTATTAATTTTTTTAGTAAATGATTTGAGGAGGTTAATTTATGAGTGCATTAGTTTTGATTGCAATTGCATTAATTTTATTTTTAGTAGCTTATAAGACATATGGTACTTATCTTGCTAAAAAGTTTGATTTAGATGACTCAAGAGAAACTCCTGCTCATACTTTTAATGATGGTGTGGACTATGTACCTGCTAAAGCGCCTGTTCTTTTAGGGCATCACTTTGCTTCAATCGCTGGAGCTGCTCCTATTATTGGTCCTGTTACTGCAGCTGTATTCGGTTGGGTACCTGCTTTTTTATGGATAGTTTTAGGTGGGATTTTCCTTGGAGCAGTACATGATTTTTCTTCTATCGTGGCTTCTGTTCGTCATAAAGGTAAGTCTATTGGCGCAATTATTGATAGCACTATTGGTGATACTGGTAAGAGATTGTTTAATATCTTCGCATGGTTAACTTTAGTTTTAATTATCGCTGCGTTTGCTAACGTAGTAGCTAAAACTTTCGTTAAAGTACCTGAAGCTGGTACATCTTCATTATTATTTATTGCTATTGCAATTTTATATGGTTATTTTGTTTATCGTAATAATTTTCCGGTTGTTTTGGGAACAATTATCGGTGTAGCACTTTTAATCTTTGCAATCTGGTTTGGAGTACAATACCCATTAGTATTATCTTTTAATACATGGGTTGCTTTAATGTTAATCTACGTTGTTATTGCTTCAGTAGTACCTGTATGGATTTTACTTCAACCTAGAGATTATTTGAATTCTTTCTTATTGTATGCAATGCTTGGTGGAGCAGTTATTGGTTTATTCTTCTATAATCCAAAAATTGAATTCGTTGCTTTTGCTGGGTTTGAAACTGACTTAGGTTGGATGTTCCCAGTGTTATTCGTTACTATAGCTTGTGGAGCCATTTCTGGTTTCCATTCCTTAGTTTCTTCCGGGACAACTTCTAAGCAATTAAATAAGGAATCTGATGCTAAATTAATCGGTTATGGTGGTATGTTAATCGAGTCAACATTAGCAATTATCGCATTGATCACTGCTATCATGTTATCTCAAGGAGATTATGCTGCTAGTTTAGCTGATGGTGGTCCTGTAGCATTATTCTCTAGAGGTGTAGGTAGTTTCTTAGAAACGTTAGGTTTTTCCTATAATGTTGGTGTGACATTTACTTCTCTTGTGGTTTCTGCATTTGCTTTAACTACATTAGATACAGCTACAAGACTTGGGCGTTATATTTTCCAAGAGCTATTTGAAAGTAAAGATAAGGCTACTGGTACAACAAAGAAAAACATTGGAACCAATCCTTACTTTGCAACTATCATTACTGTACTAGCGGCTGGTTCATTAGCAGTTGGTAACTGGAAAGCAATTTGGCCTATCTTCGGTTCGGCTAACCAATTATTGGCAGCAATTGCCTTACTTGCCGTATCTGTATGGTTAGCTAAAATCGGTAAAAAGAATGGCTTTGTGAAATATCCTATGTACTTCATGTTTGCAGTTACTTTATCAGCATTAGCTCAACTTATTTATAAAAATATTTTGGGCGGCAAATTCGTATTATCATTTGTTGCAATCGCATTATTTATCCTTGCTATTGTCCTAGCAGGATTTGCTAGAAAAACTTTAAAACAAGTTAGCAATAATTCTGGAGTAAGTGCGTAGAAAGGATTTTAAGATGAGCAAAGATAGTATTATTATCGTGAGGGAACAGGATGAACTTATAGCAGCCTGTTGTGTTCCCTTTGAAGGTGAATTCGTAAGAGAAGTTGGGAAAGAAAACCTATTTTCGAATCAAAATGATATAATACAATCCACAGGAGAACTTTATCAAAGATTGAAAGGACAGTATGGTGATTTGATCAATTTGGATGTTGTTGATCCAAGAAATCACGCCTATTTATTTCCTCGATTAGTAAAGGATATCTTCAAATATCGAGTCTCGTTGTGGCAAGCATTGAAAACTATCTTTGCCTTAAGATCACCTGCGGTTGTTTGTAACGGTAGGTTGATAAGTTCGGGTCAAAAACAGCTTTCTAGCAAGGTTATTGATGAAATAAATGAAATAATTCAACAATCATAAAAGAGAAAGGGCTTATACCTTTCTCTTTTCTTTATAAAACACTATTTATTTTTTCTTGAATAATTGGGAATTCTTCAAATCCTAAGGTTCTTACATCTAATAAAAATTGTTCATCATTGACACGGCCTATTATATTCGGAGGATTGGTTCTTAGTTTTTGCTCGAAACGGTGTAAAGATATATTATTTGGTTTAATTGCGATTAATTTGGTTGGAAGTTTAACATCCGGTAAAGAACCACCACCAACTTCAGAGTAACCATCAATTATTGCGATAGTCGCTTTCTTATCAACGATGGGGAGAAGCATTTGATATAATAATTGACTACGTTCTTCTATTGTCTTTTGATTCATTAAAATCATTTGTAGCGTTGGGATTTTCTCTACGGCTTCATCAAGTACATAATGTCTTAGAGTTGCCTCTAATGCTGCCAAAGTCATTTTATCGATCCTTAGAGAACGTGTTAACTGATTTTTTTTCAATCTTTCTATCCATTGTTTTTTGCCGACGATAATCCCTGATTGAGGACCTCCCAATAACTTATCTCCACTAAAAGATATGATATCGGCTCCAGCTGCAACAGCTTCTTGAACAGTAGGTTCTTCTCCAATTCGATGTTTTTTCAGATCATAGAGGACTCCACTTCCCAAGTCTTCGTAGACTGGAATATTATTTTCTTTACCAATTTCTACGAGGGTTTTTAAGCAAACCTCTTTGGTAAAACCAATTGTTTTAAAATTACTTGTATGCACTTTCATTAATAATCCTGTTCGGTCAGTTATAGCTCGTTCATAATCGTAACGATGAGTTTTATTAGTTGTTCCGACTTCTACTAAATGTGCACCACTTTGGACCATAATTTCTGAAACTCTAAAAGAACCACCTATTTCCACGAGTTGTCCTCTAGATACAATAACTTCTTTGTCTTTAGCCATTTCTCTAAGGATTAAAAAAACAGCAGCAGCATTATTATTTACTACCAATGCTGCTTCAGCACCAGTAATTTGGATTAATAGTTCCTCAACATGTTCATATCTAGAACCACGTTTGCCTTCATCTATACGGTATTCTAGGTTGGAATAATTGACAGCTGCATTTTGAACTGCCAAAATTGCTTCTTTAGAAAGTTTTGCTCGCCCAAGATTGGTGTGGAGGATCACTCCTGTACCATTAATGACAGGATGTAAATGTGCCGAAGTTAATTTGTTATATTGGTTAGTAATTTTATCAAGGATATCTGAAATACTAATGTTTTTAGGGCTTTCTGTAGTTAAGATAGATTCCCTTTCTTTATCTATAATTTTAGCTGTAATGTCTGAAATTAATTCAAAATTGGATTTTGTGATCAATTCTTTGATCTCTGGTAATTGTAATATAGTATTAACAGCCGGCAAATTTCTCAATGCTTCCTTTTGATTAATTGATAACATAACATATCTCCCTCGAAATAGCTATTAGCACCCACACCAAAAGATGTGGGTACAAAATAGTCATTAAATAACAATAATTTTCTCTGGATGTTTATCTGTAAATTCACCAATGATCTTGGCATCAATTACTCCATTGTCGTGCATTTCTTCAAGTAATGTTTCAGCCATATCACCTTTTACTGCCACAAGTAGTCCTCCTGAAGTTACAGCATCAGCGAGGATCAACTGGTCATGGTAGTCCAAACGTTCAGCAAAAGTAGTGTGTTTTGAAACCCATCTTAGATTATCCTTACTTCCAGCAGGGACAACATTTTTAATCGCTAATTCTTTTGTTCCTTCAAGAATTGGAACCGTAGATGAATCAATAACTAGACCAACATTGGTTTTTGTGATCATTTCTAGTGCATGGCCTAAAAGCCCAAAGCCAGTAACATCAGTTACAGCAGAAATAGGATAACCTTTCATTACTTCAGCAGCATATTTATTCAACTGAGACATTACTTCAGTTACACGTTTAATTTTTACTTTATCTAAAACAGCATCTTTAATTCCCTTTGTTTGAATACCTACACCAATTGGTTTGGTAATTATCAATTTGTCTCCTGGTTTTGCACCAACATTAGTCCATATTTCCCCTGGATGTGCTTTTCCAGTTACTGATAGTCCGATAATCGGTTCTACATTGTCAATTGAGTGACCACCAATCAATGATGCACCGGATTCTTTAACTTTATCTGCGCTTCCTCTTAGAATTTCTGCCAGCATTTCTGGCCCTAATTTGTTGATTGGATAACCAACAATATTCATGCAAGTTAAAGGTTGACCTCCCATAGCATAGATATCACTTAAAGAGTTAGCGGCAGCTATTTGTCCGTACATATATGGATCATCAACGATCGGCGTGAAAAAATCTAAAGTTTGTATTAATGCTAAATCATCAGAAACTTTATAGACACCTGCATCATCAGGGGTTTCTAAACCAACGAGTACATCAGGATTTGTTTCATGTTTTGGTAATTGACGCAAAACTTGCGCCAGGTCATGGGGACCAATTTTACAGCCTCATCCAGATTTAGAAGTAGTTTGAGTTAAACGGATTTTGTCTTTCATATTGATCAAATCCATTATGAAACCCCTCCTTTTGTGTAGACTAATAATAAGTATAAAATAAAATGGAAGAAAAATCATTCTTTTTGGTCAGAAAAAGGTTTTAAGTGTTTTTTAATGACTAAAACTTTGATATTATGTTCTTTATGGGAAAATATTTAGCTAGAAAAGGGTGTTTATATGAATTACGACTATATTTTGGTTAGATATGGTGAGATAGCGTTAAAAGGAAAAAATCGCTATAAATTTGAAGATAGATTGGCACAAAATATTAGGAATGTATTAAAAGACCTAGAAAAAACCAAGGTAACTAAGACATTTGGAAGAATCTATGTGGAGTTAAATGGCGAAGCAAGTGATACGGTTACCGAAAGGTTGAAAAAAGTATTTGGATTAATTTCTTTTAGTCCAGTAAAGAAATCAGATGTGGATATTGAAGAAATTAAAAAAACTGCTTTAGAATTGATTAAAAAATCCAAACCTGTACCTAAAACATTTAAGGTGGAGACTAAAAGGCCATATAAAAATTTCCCATTGAAATCACCTGAAATAACATATGAAGTTGGGTCGCATATATTAAGAAATACTGAAAATCTAACCGTTGATGTTCATAATCCAGATGTTACCGTAAACATTGAGGTTCGCGAAGAAGGGGCATATATTTTTTCTGAGGTGATCAAAGGGATTGGTGGAATGCCTGGTGAATCTAGTGGAAAAGGTATGGTTCTGCTTTCTGGTGGAATTGACAGTCCTGTTGCTAGCTGGTTTGCAATGAAACGAGGTTTACTAGTTGAAGGTATTCACTTCCATACCTATCCAATAACAGCAGAAGAATCGTTAGAAAAAGTACTGGATCTTGCTAAAGTTTTGTCGAATTATTCCGGTCAATTTAAGGTTCACTTTGTTCCGTTTTTGGAGATTCAATCCGAAATCAGAAAATATGCTCCAGAAAGTCATTATATTACTATAATGAGAAGGATGTTTTTACGAATTGCTGAAAAATTGGCTGAAAAAAGAAAGGCATTGGCATTAGTTACTGGTGAAAGTTTAGGTCAAGTTGCCAGTCAAACATTACATAGCATGCATACTATTAACCAAGTGACTAATATTCCAATTATTAGACCCTTAATAACAATGGACAAGTTAGAAATCATTGAGGTTGCTAAAAAAATTGGAACTTACGAGGCTTCAATTCGTCCATTTGAAGATTGTTGTTCTTTGTTCGTACCTAAAAATCCAGCTACTAAGCCGACTATTAAGGTGAGTGAAAAGGCGGAAAAATACATGCCAATTGATGATTTAATTGATGAAGCACTAGAGAAGACAAGATTGGTTACTTTTACACCATATTCAAATATTACGGTAAAGGATGTCTTAAAAGACGATTATATTGAGTTACCAAAATGATAATATTGTATTGGATCAGTATCCCTAATTTGGGATACTTTTTTTGTACAGTAACGTACTTCAGTATTCATTTGTATTAATTTACCTTTTAGCGGAAAAAATAAACTTGCTACTTGTATTTCATTAGTTTTCACTACAGGTAGAAAGGAGCAGTTAGGAATTGAATGACGGGTTATTGCGTTTTTGGATGATTTATGATTTTATTTATCAGCATTTGACTCGGATTGAATATGTTGATAAGGAAAATGGAAATATCTTCAGGGTAGTTTTTTGTAAATATCGGGGTCCTAAACTGGTTACACATGATGGTGTGGAAATAAATAATGGTGATCCGATTGTCAAATTACATATTTATAATTATAAACTAACAAAAATGTTAAAAGGAATAGACAATGATATTAAATTAGGCCTAACTGCCTTAAAGATCGTCAAAAATTCCTTACCAGGTTTAGCTAGATATGTAGAACAGCATCCCAAAGGTGAAAATGTTAAGGCAATTATCGGTACAACAATTTTACATCGAGGAGTTAGTAAGCTAGGATTTGATGTTGAGTATGTACCAAATAAGCTGAGATATAAAATAAAAAACAAATATTTAATTTTTCTTCTATCATTAATTCATCCTGATGGGAGAAAAAGGATCAAAAGGCGTCAAGAAGAGTTAACCTTAAAAAGAGTTTATATTTCTAAAGAGCATTTATTAAATTTATATTTTCATTCTAAGCAATTGGAGGAACAGGTTTGAAAATCTTGATAGTTACTGAAAGTATGGCTGGTAAAGGACATTACAAGGCAGCAGAATCTATTGCTAAGTCAATAGAAAGCAGCAAGATTTCTCATGAAGTGAAGATTGTTAATTTATTGCCAATAGTTAGCAAAAATTTAGAACAAATTGTAAAGGTGATTTATATGACGATTCTCAAAAAAATCCCGAAGTTATGGGGGTGGATGCATCAAAGAGAATCAAAGTTTGCACTTTATTTTAAAAAGATTATCGCATATATAATGATTATAAGATTAAAAAGGTTTATAGAAATAGAAAAACCAGAGTTAATTATTGCTACTCATGCAAGTGGATTAACAGCGTTATCCATGTTAAAAACAAAAAATAAATATCGTTTAGCAGCTGTTTTTACTGACTATCAAGTAAATAGTTTTTGGGTAGATAAAAACATTGACTATTATTTTGTAGCTCATCAAGAATTTAAAACAAAGCTGATCGAGGAATATCAGGTTAACCCTTCAAAAGTGTTTGTATCAGGCATTCCAATTGATCCCATCTTCTTTTACTCAACCAAAAGATCAAAAATTTTTTTGGCGGATTTGAAAAAAAAGTTTAGGATCTTGATTATGGGAGGGGGATTTGGACTTGGTAGTATCAAGGAAATAATTTGTTCACTAAATCTAGTAAAAGATGTACCTATCTCAATTACTGTGGTAACTGGCATGAATCAGCAATTATTTAGAGAACTTTCTCTATTGAAGTCAACTCTAAATGTTCCTCTTAAAGTGTTAAAGTATCAAGAAGATGTCTTTACTTTAATGAAAAATAATGATCTTTTAATATCTAAGGCTGGAGGATTAACGATTTCTGAAGCTTTATCAGTACCGATTCCAATTCTGATATATAGACCACTTCCAGGGCAGGAGGAGAAAAACTCTAAATTCTTGATAAAAATGAAATCGGTAATCAGAATCAGTCGATTAGAGGATATTCAGTACTGGACTAAGTACTTATATTACCATCCTAACTTTTATCTAAAACTGATACAGCAGGAACAAAAGATTGCTAAACCAGATTCTGCAATCTATATTTCTAACATATTGTTAAATCAGAATAAAAAAATTTAATCCCCTGTGCTTTGGCAATACATAGGGGATTTTTCTTAGAATTATTTTTAGGAAATTAAAGTGTGAAGTGTGATTTCTGGTCTTGAACCAAGTCGGATATTTAAAGCTGTTTGGCCTAATCCTTCATTAATGTAAAATGGTTTGTTTTCGTGAAAATTTAAGCCTTTTATTATTTTTTTGCGAGGTAATTTTCCCATTTTAATCAAATGAAATGGCTTTGGCCAAAAGATTTGACCGCCGTGGAAATGACCTGATAATAAATAATCAAAATGATAATTATTCATCTTGAGTACGATATTAGGATCGTGAGTTAAAACAAGATTGATCCCAGGTTTTATGCCCTCATACGACTTTTTAATATCACTTCGTTTTGTCTTATAATCATCTATTCCGATTATGTTAATGTCTTGGCCGTTGATGTTTATAACTTTATTTTCATTTCTTAAAACGACTGCACCTGTTTCTTCAATAATTTGTTGAAAATGATCAATTTTACTTTTTAATAAATAATCATGATTGCCAAATACTACATAAATACCATATTTGGGCTTCAATTGATGTAATACAGATAAATAGTTTAAAAATTTATCAATACTTTTATACTTATCCAAATAATCACCTGTTAATGCAATAAGATCAATAGTGTTGTCTTCTAACTTTTGTTTGAGCTGTTTTGGAGTAACTGAAATTTTTTCCATATGCAGATCAGAAAGATGTAGGATTCGAATTGGAATCGTTGGTGTTTCGCTATTTAGCTTTAATTTGATATGACTTAGGTTAGGATAGTAGGTATTTTTATGGGCACGATAATACAGATAAAAAATTGGTATTATTAATATTAACCAACTCATGTAATCACCTTTTTCTATAAAAATAAATAATTGTTGAAATACTATTTTGTAAAAAAGATACACAGTAAATGATAAACTACAATATATCATCTTGTATATAATTAATATATGGAAATAATGTATATAACATAGGAAATACTAAAAAGACTTACACTTATAAGTGTAAGCCGTTTTATAATCCGATAATATGGATAATCGACACTTAAATGTAGATATATAATTGCTATCGTATTACAATGGATGATATCTCGTTAATTGGGAAAAAGAGAATTTTAAGGGGGAACACAATGGAACAGATTGAATTTTCACTTACTTCGTTACTCATCGTGACGATCCTATCTTTTTTTATACCAATTTTATTAAAAAAATTCAAAAGAGTATCTATTCCGGTAATTGTTGGAGAAATTGTAGTGGGAATGTTAATCGGGAAAAGTGGATTTGATATTATAGTTGTGGATGATTCATTAAGATTTTTACAGTTTTTCGGATTAGCATATTTGATGTTTACAGCCGGTCTAGAAATTGATTTTGAAGTTTTATTAAATAAAAACGTTGATACTAAAATCAAATCAAAAGTTAAATCATTATCCAATCCAATTATTCTATCAACGCTGCTCTTAACAATAACGCTAGTATTGGCATATATATCATCTTTAATTTTGAAAAAATATAATTTAATTAGTGATCCAATGTTTATGTCGTTAATAATCGGAACTACATCATTAGGTATTGTTATGCCAACTCTTAAAGAAAAGAGATTATCGGGAACAAATTATGGGCAATACATAATCACAGGGGCAGTGATGGCAGATTTTGTAACAATGTTATTAATTTCTGTAGTTCTTTCGATTTTTGAGGGAGGGCTTACTCTCGATATTTTATTGGTTTTTGTTTTATTGGTGCTAGTGTTTGTTTTATATCGAATAAGTACGAGATTACAGGACAATCCTATATTTGCTGAATTGGCACATGGTACAACCCAACTAGGAATAAGAGGTTCTTTTGCAGTTATGTTACTTTTTTTAGTTTTGACCCAATATATTGGAGTTGAAATGATTCTAGGAGCTTTCTTGGCTGGAATGGTTGTATCTCTAGCAAGCCAAACATATCGAGAGGAAATTTACCATAAATTAGATGCGATAGGATTTGGTTTTCTAATCCCCATCTTTTTTATCTTAGTAGGAGTAAATTTTGATTTTTCGGTTTTCATCAAAAATCCAAAGGGACTATTATTAGTGCCACTATTATTTGTTTTGGTGTATGTTGTAAAAGGACTGCCTGCATTGCTCCTAAAATTAGTTTTTCCTTTTAAAGAGGCGGTTGCTGGAGGGGTACTTTTAACTTCAAAACTAAGTCTAACCATTGCTGCTGCAGCAATAGGTTTGCAAATTGGGGCGATTTCTGAGGAAGTAAGTGCAGCTATTTTGTTAGTTTCTATTTTAACTAGTATCATATCTCCAATTACCTTTGAGAAATTAATCCCTACTCAGGAAAATACTGAGGAAGAAAAACACATTGTAATCATTGGTTCGACAAAACAGACTTTATTGTTAGCGAAAAGATTAGTAAAGGACGGTATCCATGTTTTAATAATTGAATCTAAACGGGATAAAGCTGAGGACATGTTGACAAGAGGAATTGAAGTTGTTTGGGGAAATGCTTTGGATATGGAATTACTTGATGAAATCGATATGGAAAATGCACGTGCTGCCATCGTCGGGACAGGTAATAACGAAGTCAATTTCCAGATATCTTGCCGAATAGTCAAACATTTTAAAAGAGAAGTAATTACTTTATTAGATGATCCGGTGTATATTGAAAAAGCACAGAGTAACGAAAAAATAAGAGTCGTAAATCCTCATATGTCTACAGTAAGTTTATTAGAAACCATGATTCATCATCCACTTACTACAACTATTCTTGAGGATAAACGGGATCTTCATATCGAAGAAGTAGAAGTTATTAACCCTTCTATAATTGGTAAAAAGTTACGCCATGTAAAAATGCCGGGAGATATATTAATATTTTCAATTTATCGTAATGGTGAAACCTTGGTTCCGCACGGCGATACAGAATTTGAACAGGGTGATATTGTACTTGTTGTAGGTACGAATAATGATATTAAATACTTTTCGAAATTTGCATTAGATTCCTGAATATTTATGGCCACAAAGAGGTCTTAAGGATGTGTTTTTATGAAAAATATAGACAAACATATTATTTTAATTGGTTTCATGGGTTCCGGAAAAAGCTCAGTTGGGAGAGAGTTGGCTAAGCGGTTAAATGTGAAACATTTTGATACCGATGAAGAGATTGAAAAAAGTGAACAGCTGAGTGTCAAAGAAATTTTTGAAACTAAAGGTGAGCAATATTTCCGTCAATTAGAAAAAAAAATCTTTGAACTGACGATAAAAGCCTCTTTACCTGCTGTAATCTCAACTGGTGGTGGTTTAGTTTTATCTAAAAACAATAGAGAACTTATGAAGGATTCTTATGTAATATTCCTTGATACTTCAGCTAATGAGATCTACAATCGACTCAAAGATAACAAAGACCGACCGTTATTAAATAATGGAAAAGAGTTAACAACAACGATTACGGATATTTTGGGGGAAAGACAAAAAATTTATCAGCAAATTGCTGATTTAACAGTTGGCACTGATGGAAAACAGATTGAACAAATTGTTGACCAAATTTTATCCAAATTATAAATGAATAAAAAACTTAAATCTGTAGATACTAAATAGCAAAAAGGAGAGTATTTTCAATGAGTGCCAACGATTTAGTTAAATATTTAACCGTTCAATTTGTTGAGCGTATAGATAATCCTAGATCGAAAAATTTAACTATTGATTATCATAATCCGAATCATGATTCATTCTCAACCCGTTGGTTTGGATTAATCCCTTTATCACTAAAAATTATGGCTAGGCGATTTCAAAAAAATGATTAAAGTTGCATAGAAAGACTCCTTCTCGTTCATATTATTTCAGAGAGGGGGTGTTTTTCGTTGCCACGAATCGCTATTGAGCAAAATTTACAACCTGTTAAAGATTATCTTTCAAACAACGGATATGAGGTAGTTGATTTAAACCAAAGTTTAGATCAAGTTGATGCGATTGTAGTTTCTGGGCAGGATAAAGACGTTTTAGGAATGCAAGATATTACTTCTGAAGCACCGGTAATCAATGCTAATGGACTTTCTCCTGAAGAAGTGTATCAAAAAATTTCTGAGCGTTTCTAAATATTTTAAAAAAAGAGCAATGGAAATCCTCCATAGCTCTTTTTTAATCCCAGAGATAAAAATTACCGAAGTTAATCATATCATTATATGAAATAAACCTGATTGAATCTAAGGATTCCTCATAAATCGCAATATATAGATTATTTTGCCACAAATGATAGCCGACTACAGGATATGCAAATTGCACCAGATTATTGTATTTGGATCCAACAAATAATATTTTATTCTCTTGTCCTAATAATTTGGTGATGTCAGTGCTACTTAATGGCTGAAGGTCAGTGGTACCCAATAACCAAAAAAGGTCATCATAAGGATCAAATATTAGCGATGTATTTAATAAAGACGCTTTTAGACTATCTGTGTTTTTAAGGTGATTATTTAATATTTTTTTTAATGAGGTTGTAACTAATTTTGGCAATATGTCTCCATTGGAAGCATCAATGTAAATATTTTCATTATTCAATTCCACTTTCCAAAAGTTCTCAATCGGAGAGTAGTATGTAAGAGAATTGAGTTCAATAGTTCTGAACCGGGGATCTAAAATTATGTTCTTACTGTAGGGACTGAGTTTACCAAAACCATATTCAACGATATTAGCTTCAATTAGGTTATCATCAATATCAGTGAGAATATATCCACTAATATCATCGTTTGATAAATTATATACATAAAGACTATTTTGTTTATTTAATTTAATCTTTTTCATTTCAACTTTCGTATCTAAATTAATTATTTGTTTCAGCCATGAAATAATTTTATCATTATTTGTTTGTTTTGGAATACCATAAATAATTTGTTGTGATGCAAGTAATAAAGTCAAAATAATAAGTATCCTAAATAGATATTTATTAGACTTTTGAGTTTTCTTCATTTCATCACCTCGCTTTTCTGATCATTGATATTTCTTGAATCATTTACTTTAACTAATTGCTTCTAGCTTCTTTTTTTTAATTCTAACTAAAATGGTTTGCAAAGTCTGTTACAATCTGTCGGTGATATGAATTTTTTTTAATTTTTTCTTTTCGTTTAATCCTATGATATTTTTGTCTTTATATGCTTATTTTATCTAAGTAAAAGATACCGAAATTAATTGGGCTCACTTCGATTTTTGGTGAATATTGCCATTTAACTTCTTCAATTCTTTTTTCTTTTTCGACAAGCAGCTCAATATTTGTTTTATTTTCTGATTCAATTTCATAAAAAAGTTCTACCATTTTAAGCTCTTCTTTTAATCTTTCATTTGCTTCAATCGCCCAATTAAAATTTTGTTTATGAATTTCATGGATAATCCATTCTTCTAATTGTAATGCCGCTTCCCGAATTGAAATAAACGGGGCGAGTGTTGAAACATTTGCTGGAAGGACTGGGCTTAGGTCTAATTGTTTTAAATATTGGTAAAAATTTTGTTTCATTTTACCTGTACCAAGGTCAATTCCAAGGGAAATCAGGAGATCTTTTTTCTGATCACTAATAAATTCAACCTTATAATTAACTCCTAGCCAGGGACTAAGAGTATAGTAATTTGTTGGTATTTGTACACCGCGAATTTTTTGCTTCGGTTGTTGATATAATCTAACCATTTTCCCTCTTTTTTTTGCGGAATTAAAAATTTGTTTCAGCCTTTCTGATCCAAATCGAATCTCTTCACCCCGAATACCTTCGGGAACTTTTTTCTGATCAAAAATAAATGTCATCGTTAGTGTTTCAGGTTCTGCACCTGTTCGTTCCACGAAAGTCCAATAATATGGTCGATTGGTTAAATCTTTGTCAACTTCCACAGAAAGTTTAACCTCTAGATGTCCAGGTCCTTCTTCAATAAAATGGCATTGATGTATCATAAAATATCGTTTTAAATAATCCCTTACCCATATTTGATTCATACTAATTACCTCTCCTAAATTTTACCAATATTAGATAAACGACTCCTAAAGTCTTGTTCATCTTTAGAATTTATTAAAATTTCCATAATATTATTTTCGATATTATCTAAATTTAATTTTTCTAAAATAGTCTCTAATGATCCGATAACATTTTCGAACATTTGAATTTTTTCATGGAGGAGAAACAAAATATGCTCTTCAATCGTTCCCTTTGTTGAAAGATTATATATATATACGTCCCTAGTTTGTCCTAGTCGATGGACACGCCCTATCCTTTGTTCAACTCTCATTGGATTCCATGGCATATCGTAGTTGATGATATGATTACAAAACTGTAGATTGATTCCTTCGCCCCCAGCCTCGGTTGCTACCATAACTTGGGCTTTTCTTTGAAACAATTCCATCATCCAATCCTTTTTTCCTCGATTAAAGCCACCACGATAAGGAACGGAGTATATTCCTTGTTCAGCGAGTTTGTTAATCAAAAATTCTTGGGTGGCCCTATATTCGGTAAAAATAATTACCTTATCATTTATCTTTTTGATCAATTTAATCACTTCATTGGCTTTAGATTGAAGTTCCACTTTTTTAGCAATCTGAACCAGTTTTAATATTTCATTCTTTAAAGTTTCATTTCCACCTGAATTCTTAAATAAATTAACTAGCGTGATAAATGCGGCATCACGACTACTACAAATTTCTCTTTGTAGAGTAATTAGAGTAAACATATTTTTAAGATCACCATTAAATTTATGGTAATGTTCTTTAACAAAATTGGTGATTGCTTGGTAAAGTTCTCGTTCTTTAGGTGTAAGTTCAATTGGAATTGTATGTACAATTCGCTTTGGAAATTTTATTTCGATTTTTTTATCAGAGCGTTTGTTTCTGATCATGACCTTTTCAATTTCTTTTCTTAATAGCTCTTTATTCTTAGGACTTCTTTTGTCTTTCATATGTTCTTTTTGAAAAGAATTAAATTTGCCAAAATGTCCAGGCTTTAATAAAGTTACGAGATTATATAATTCAGTAATATCATTTTGAATAGGGGTGGCGGTTAATAGAAGAATGAATTTTTTTTTGATATTATTTATAAACTCCCAGTTTTTCGTCCGTCTGTTCTTTAACTTATGTGCTTCATCTACGATTAATAAATCATAGTGCTGTTTCATAATATGATTTCGATGAGGATTTCTTTTAGATGTATCCATCGATGCAACAATAATGTCGTATTTTTCCCACATCCATTCTTTTTTTTGAGCTACGGCAGGGATTCCAAATTTTTGGTTAAGTTCCCTTGTCCATTGAAGAACAAGTGAGGCAGGAACAAGAACCAGAACTTTTTTAGCTAATCCCCTTATTAGATATTCCTTAAGAATTAATCCAGCTTCTATTGTTTTACCTAGCCCCACTTCGTCTGCTAAGATTGCTCTGCCATGCATTTCATTTAAAACTTTTTTAGCTGTTTCAATTTGATGAGGAAAAGGTGTTAGATTTGGCAAATGATTCAAACATTGGAGCTCATTAAAATCTTTTACTTGTAATGCTTCTTCAGCTTGATAAGCTAAATGAAAAACATCCCATAAATCCCATGGTCCGTTCTGGGAATGGGAGCTTTGCAGCTCATAAATCCATTGTTGATGAAAGTGAATTGGTACAACAAGTTCTTCATTGATTTTAATGGAGTATGTTCTATCTTTTTTATGTTGCATCATCAAACCCCATTTCGAAAATAATACTCAATAGTTAAAATTATTGATCTTTTAAGTCTTTCTTATGTACTTAATAGTATGTAGTTAATATATTCGATTTATGTAAACATTTAAAAGTTTGGAAAAAAACTATCATACGACAATATAAATTGATATAATATTTTTAAGGATATTCAAAAAGTTGAAAAAAGTTATTATAGTATAATAAAGGCGTATGAAGGTAAAGGGAGAGACTACTTAAATGTAGCGCCGAAGGAGCAAGCTATATAGTGAATCTCTCAGGCAAAAGAACCTTTACTGGACGCAACTCTGGAGAGAGCTCATCTGAGCCGCCAAAGGGGAAACTTTAGTTAGCTAAGGGTAACTCTCAGGCAAAAAGGACAGAGTAAAGAAAGGTGTCTTTTTCATCTTTTTTTGCCCTGTCCTTTTTATATGTTGTTTGATATTTTCCTTTTTTAATTCCTTTGTTATTGGAATACTGTTAATATACATATTTTATGGAGGTGGTTTATGTGGTAGAGGGTTTAAAGAGAACTCCGCTCTATCCACTTTATGAAAAGTATGGAGCAAAAGTAATTGATTTTGGAGGATGGGAGTTACCTGTTCAGTTCACAAGCATCTTGGAAGAACATCAAGCTGTAAGGGAGCGTGCAGGGCTATTTGATGTTTCTCACATGGGAGAAGTTGAGGTAAAGGGAACCGACGCACTGAAGTATATCCAAAAATTAATTACAAATGATGCTTCAAAATTGGTAGATGGCAAGGCTTTATATAGTCCAATGTGCTACCCAGATGGTGGTACAGTTGATGACTTGTTAGTTTATAGGTATTCGGAAAATCATTACTTGTTAGTTATTAATGCCTCGAATATCGATAAGGATTATAATTGGTTTGAGGAAAATTTAGAGGGAGATGTAACGATTAAAAATATTTCTGATCAGGTGGCCCAGCTGGCACTTCAAGGACCTTTAGCGGAAAAAGTTTTGCAAAAACTAACTGATCTCGATTTATCAACTATTAAATTTTTCCATTTCAATTCTGATGTCAAGTTAGATGGTATAAAGGCCCTTGTTTCTCGTACTGGCTATACTGGTGAAGATGGCTTCGAAATTTATTTATCCAATGAAGATGCGCCAAAACTTTGGGAAAAAATATTAGAGGCTGGAAAGGAAGAAAATATTTTACCTTGTGGATTAGGTGCTAGAGATACTTTAAGATTCGAAGCAAAATTACCGCTTTACGGCCAGGAACTCTCAGAAAACATAACCCCTATTGAAGCAGGGTTGGGCTTTTTTGTAAAATTAGATAAGGGAGAGTTTATAGGAAGAGGCGTATTAGCAGATCAAAAAGAAAATGGTGCTCCTAGAAAGTTAGTGGGTATTGAAATGATCGAACGTGGAATACCTCGTTCTCATTATCCAGTTTATGTTGGTGAAGAAGTAATTGGGGAAGTTACCACAGGAACTCAATCCCCCACTTTAAAGAAAAATGTAGGACTTGCACTAATAAAATCAGAATACGCTGATATTGGCAATGAACTATTTATAGGAATCAGAAATAAAAAAGTTAAGGCAAAAGTAGTTAATACTCCTTTTTATAAGAGGGGTAAGTAAAAAAATAAGGAGGTTTATCTTATGAGTGAAATCAAACAAGAACTTAAGTACAGTAAAGAGCATGAATGGGTAGAAGTAATTGGTGATAACAAGGTGAGGGTCGGAATTACAGATTATGCTCAAAATGCATTAGGAGACATTGTATTTGTTGAATTACCAGAAGTAGATGATGAGGTAACTATTAATGACACTTTTGGTTCTGTAGAATCAGTTAAAGCGGTTTCCGATATTTATTCACCAGTTTCAGGAACGGTTGTTGAGGTGAATACTTCTCTAGAAGATAGCCCAGAGTTAATTAATGAAGATCCTTATGGTAATGGTTGGATTGTTGTTATCGAACTTAATGATTCATCTGAGTTAGATGAGTTACTATCTTCAGAGGAATACGAGACCTTCATTAAAGAGGAGGAATAAAGAGGAGGATAAAAACATGAGATTCCGATATATCCCAAATACTGTCGAAGATCAAAAAGAGATGCTGACAGAAATTGGGGTTGAATCGGTAGAGGATTTATTTGCCGATATCCCAAGTGCTGTCCGTTTTAAAGGAAATTTAAATCTCCCTAAAGCTATGTCAGAACACGAGATAACTACATATATGTCAAAGTTAGCGGCTAAAAACGTTAGTTTGAATGATTGTTCTAGCTTCTTGGGAGCAGGAGTATATCAACACTTTATTCCAAGTGTGGTTAATCACGTTATTTCCCGTTCTGAATTTTATACCGCTTATACACCATATCAGCCAGAAATAAGTCAAGGTGAGCTTCAGGGGATATTTGAATTTCAATCACTAATTGCTGAGCTTACCGGGATGGAAGCAGCGAATTCGTCGATGTATGACGGGGCTACTTCATTAGCGGAGGCTGCAACGATGGCAGCGGGTTCAACTCGTCGCAACAAAATTTTAGTTTCACTTGCTGTTCATCCAGAAGCAAGAGCAGTTTTAAAGACTTATGCAAGAGGTCAAAATTTAGAAGTTGTTGAAGTAAACATTAAAGATGGGAAGACTGATTTAGAAGAGCTAAAAGAAACTATAGATGCTCAAACGGCTGCTGTAATTATTCAGTATCCCAATTTCTTCGGACTTATCGAGGATGTATTACCAATAGAAGAAGTAACTCACCAAAATAAATCTTTATTTATTGTAAGCGCAAACCCTATGGCTCTTCCTATTTTAAAAGCACCAGGAGAATTTAGGGCCGACATAGTTGTCGGGGATAATCAACCGATGGGTATACCAACCTCATTTGGAGGGCCTCATGTTGGATTTTTTGCAACTAGTTCCAAACTTATCCGTAAGATGCCAGGACGGATCGTAGGACAGACAACTGATGATCAAGGAAATCGTGGTTTTGTACTAACCCTACAAGCTAGAGAACAACATATTAGACGTGAAAAAGCGACATCAAATATTTGTTCCAATCAGGCTCTTGTTGCTTTAGCTTCTGCTGTTTATATGAATGCTATGGGTAAGCAAGGTATTCAAGAAGTAGCAAAACAAAATCTACAAAAGGCACATTATGCTTATCAAGTTTTAACAAGGATAAAAGGGGTAGAACCTCTATTTGAAGGAAATTTCTTCAATGAGTTTGCAATCAAGCTACCAAAGCCAGTTTCTAAGATCAATGAGGAACTGTTAAAGCATAATATTATCGGTGGTTATGATTTGAGTAAGGATTATCCAACTCTAAAAAATGCAATGTTAATTGCTGTTACAGAGATTAAGAGTAAAGAAGAAATTGATGAGTTTGCTGCTCGATTGGAGGGATTGTTATGAGAAAAGAAAAAGCCCTCATTTTTGAATTAAGTAAACCAGGTAGAATTTCGTATAGTTTACCAGAATTAGACGTACCTGAAGTAGCATTAGATGAGTTGCTTCCAAAGGAGTTATTAAGGGAAGAACCACCGGAGTTTCCTGAGGTGTCAGAACTAGATTTGATGCGGCATTATACGGAATTATCCAATCGAAATCACGGTGTGGATTCTGGGTTTTATCCCCTTGGTTCTTGTACAATGAAATACAATCCGAAGATAAATGAAGATGTCGCTAGGTACTCCGGTTTTACTTCAATTCATCCATATCAGTCAGAAGAAACAGTACAGGGCGCATTGGAGCTTATGTACGATATGCAAGAATATCTTCAAGAGATTACAGGTATGGATAAAGTAACGCTTCAACCCGCGGCAGGTGCTCATGGTGAATGGACAGGATTAATGATGATTCGTGCCTACCATGAGAGTCGTGGTGATTTTGGTAGAACAAAGGTAATCGTACCTGATTCTGCTCACGGTACTAATCCTGCATCCGCTACCGTTGCAGGCTTTGAAACTATTACAGTAAAATCCAATGCTGATGGTAATGTTGATATTGAAGAATTAAAAAAGGTAGTTGGTGAGGATACTGCAACCCTAATGTTGACTAATCCTAATACTTTGGGATTATTTGAAAAGGATATTATAGAAATAGCTAAAATAGTGCATGATGCTGGTGGATTGCTATATTACGACGGGGCCAATGCTAATGCTATTTTAGGGATCGCTCGTCCAGGAGATATGGGATTTGACGTAGTACATCTTAATCTTCATAAAACCTTTTCAACTCCACATGGAGGAGGAGGACCTGGTTCTGGCCCAGTAGGTGTTAAAAAGATATTAGAGCCATTTTTACCTAAGCCAATGGTTGCTAAGAAAGATGACAAATACTATTTAGATTATGATCGACCACAATCTATTGGCAGAGTTAAACCGTTCTATGGCAATTTTGGAGTTATTGTAAGGGCTTACGCTTATATTCGTTCTATGGGGCCAGATGGTTTAAGAGCAGTTTCTGAAAATGCGGTATTAAATGCCAACTATATGATGAGAAAGCTTCAAGACTACTATCATCTACCTTTTAGGCAACATTGTAAACATGAATTTGTATTGTCTGGCATTAAGCAAAAGAAACTAGGTGTTAGGACTTTAGATATTGCTAAACGCTTATTAGATTTTGGATTCCATCCACCAACAATTTACTTCCCATTGATAGTTGAAGAGTGTTTGATGATTGAGCCAACGGAAACAGAAAATAAAGAAACCTTAGATCACTTTATTAATACTTTAATACAAATTGCTAAGGAAGCTGAAGAAGAACCAGAAAAGGTTCTTAAGGCTCCTCACAGTACTGTAGTTGGACGTTTAGATGAAGTTACTGCAGCAAGAAAACCAATAATTAGGTATAAAAAATCATAACATTATTGAAAGCACCTCTCTTTAGAAAGTGAGGTGCTTTTATTATCTCGCTGCACTTATACAAAATGCTACTTTATACAAATGTGAGTTTGCTTTTTTGTTAGCCGATGAATGTTATCCTAGGTAGTTAGAGATCTTTGGTAGTTAATTTATAGTAGCTTAGAAAACTCATTTTGTAATGTTTTTGTAATCTGTCCGGGTTGGTGGCTAATTTTAGTGTCATTAACTTGAAGAACTGGCATGATTTCAACAGTTGTGCTGGTAATGAATGCCTCGTCAGCTTTATAAACCTCGTTTAATGAAAACTCTTGTTCAATAAATTTAATTCCTAGTTTTTGAGCAATTTCTTCAACCACATCCCTCGTAATTCCTTTTAAAATAAAGTTATTGGCAGGATGGGTATATAAGTTGCCATTTTTTACAATGAAAAAATTCGATGAGCTTCCTTCTGTTACAATATTATTTCTAATTTGAATCGTTTCATCAGCTTGATTTTCAATCGCAAATTGCTTTGCTAAGACGTTTCCTAGCAGATTAATAGTTTTTATATCACATCTTAACCAACGAATATCTTCAGTAGTTACTACTTTTATCCCATTTTGTATTTTATCTAAAGGACGTTCTTTTTCTGTTGTATAGGCCGTTAGAACTGAAACTCTGTTATTCGGAAATGAGTGTTCTCGAGGTGCTACACCCCTAGTAACTTGAAAATAAACGATACCGGTTGAGAGGTTATTGATTGCGATAAGTTTAGTTATTTTTTCCTTTATCTCTTGGATTGACATTGGCAAAACTAGCTTTATTTCCTTAGCGCTTCTTTCAAGTCGAAGCAAATGTTGGTCTAACCGAAATATTTTACCGTCATAAACTCTAATCACTTCATAAATTCCATCTCCAAATTGGTAACCTCGGTCCTCGATATCGATATGAACATTTTCTCTTGGTATGAATTGATCATTTACAAGAATCATCTTGGTCACTCCAGTTTGATATTTTATAAAGGTTCAATATTGTTTACTTTTTATCTATTTTAACATGATAACAGCAAGAAGTATCGGATATTTTTGTTTATTTTGAAAATTGTAAAATAAAATTTGTCAAATTTAAAAAGTAAAGGATATGAAAGTAATCTTAAGAGATTTAGATTATTTATATTTGTTACATAAAAATATTAGTACTTTTGGAACTAGAATACCAATATATAGTATTGTATAATGATATAGCTCCACAATATATAGTTATATTTTGGGGCTTGTGCAAAATAGTAATACATAGTAGTATATGTGGAGTAATTTTATTTAGTGAAAGGTGAAAAGATTTATGGAAACAACATCTTCTACCAGATTAGAAGGACTTAGTGAAAAAATATTCTTAGACAGATACGCGTTAAAAGATGAAGTTAACAAAGAAGTTAGCGTTGGAGATACTGTTTTAGTTCTAATAAAGGATGACCCAAAGTTTCCACAAAAAGAAGTCGGAGAAGTATTAATGATCGAAGGTAACCTCATAAAAGTTGGCTTAAGAAATGGGGACGTGGTTGAAACAACTTATGAGAAGATTATGAAACCACTTGAAACAACACCGGATATGATGTGGGATCGACTAGCCAAAGCTATTGCAGCAGTGGAAAAGCCAGAAAAACAAGAAGAATGGACTAAAAAGTTTCGTTACGTATTAGATGATTGGAAGTTAGTACCTGCTGGTAGGATTGCAGCTGGAGCTGGTGCAAATGATGAATTAACACTATTTAATTGTTACGTTATTCCATCCCCAAAAGACAGTCGTGGCGGAATCATGGAAACATTGACCCAAATGACAGAAATAATGTCAAGAGGTGGAGGGGTTGGAATCAATCTATCCTCTTTAAGACCTAGAAGGGCAGTTGTAAGAGGAGTAAATGGTTCTTCAAGTGGCGCAGTATCCTGGGGAGGATTGTTCAGCTATACTACTGGTTTGATTGAACAAGGTGGTTCACGCAGAGGCGCACTTATGTTGATGCTGAACGACTGGCACCCAGATTTAATGGAATTTATTACCGTAAAGCAAAAGATGGATCTTATTACAAATGCGAATTTATCAGTAGCTGTTAGTAATGACTTTATGAAGGCAGTAAAAGAAGATTTGGATTGGGAGTTAGTTTTCCCTGATACATCAGATCCAGAATATGATGAACTTTGGGACGGTAACCTACAAAAGTGGAAAGAACTTGGAAAGCCAGTAAAAGTATATAAAAAGATAAAAGCAAAAGAAATCTGGCATACCATTATTGAATCAGCATGGAAATCTGCTGAACCAGGCGTTGTTTTCTTAGAATATTACAATGATATGTCTAACAGTTGGTATTTTAATCCAATTGTTGGTACAAACCCTTGTGCAGAACAAGGTTTACCTGCTTGGGGAGTATGTAATCTTTCTTCTATCAACCTAGCGAAATTTGTTAAAGACGGAGAAGTGGATTGGGATGCTTTAGAAGAAACGATAAAAATTTCTGTTCGCTTCTTAGATAATGTAATTGACGCTACCCCATACCATTTTGAAGAAAATCGAGAAAACCAAATGAAAGAACGTAGAATTGGTTTAGGCACGATGGGCTTAGCAGAAATGTTAATAAAATTAAAGATTCGTTATGGTAGCCAAGAGTCTCTAGAATTTTTAGATAAATTATATGGATTTATTGCCAAAAAAGCCTATTTAGCTTCAACAGAGATAGCTGCTGAAAAAGGTTCTTTCAAGATGTTTGACAAGGAAAAATTCTTACAAAGTAAATTTGTTAGCCAATTTGATGATGAAGTGAAGGAAGCTATTGCTAAAAATGGTATGCGTAATGTAACAGTTCTTACCCAAGCTCCAACGGGTAGTACTGGAACAATGGTTGGGACTTCAACTGGAATTGAGCCGTTTTTTGCCTTTGAATATTTCCGTCAAAGTAGATTGGGAGTGGACAAGCAATATGTTCCAATTGCGGCAGAATGGTTAGAACAACATCCAAATGAAGAGTTACCAGATTATTTTGTTGGTGCCATGGATTTATCGGCAGAAGATCATATACGTGTTCAAGCTACAGTTCAAAAGTGGGTTGATTCATCAATCAGTAAAACTGCCAATGCACCACATGATTTTACCATTGAAGATACTAAGAAACTTTATGAATATGCATTTGAATTAGGCTGTAAAGGTGTAACGATATATCGTGATGGTAGTCGTGATGCTCAAGTGCTATCAACAGCTGATAAAAAAGAGGATAAGAAAAAAGAACAAGAAATTGTAGAAGAAAAGGATAAAAAAGTAGAAAAGGAATATCGACGCAGACCAAAGATCTTAAAGGGCGCAACATATAAGATGAATACCCCGCTTGGAAAGGCTTATATCACAATAAATGACGTGGATGGAAAGCCGTTTGAAATTATAGTAAACGTGGGTAAAGCTGGTAGTGATGTATTTGCTATGTCTGAAGCTCTAGGAAGGGTATCGACTTTATTCTTGCGTTTTGGAGAGCTTCCAGATGGTAATAAAGCAAGATTATTAATTAAACACTTGAAAGGTATTGGAGGTTCAGGAGCAGTTGGATTCGGACCAAACAGGGTAGAATCTATAGCTGATGCGGTGGCCAAGGCGATTGAAATGCACATTGATGGAGAGGATACAAATAATTCAATCGCAGCTTCTGAAGAGGATATCTTAAACCGGCATAATGAGCATGAAGGTATCGACACTACTTATATTAGTCATGAAGATGATGTATTAAATATTACTGATGATTTTGGAGTACCTGAAGGACTAGACCTATGTCCTGCATGTGGTTCAGCGTCTTTAACAAATGAAGAAGGATGTAAACACTGTATTTCTTGCGGATATTCTCGTTGCACATGATATAAATCTTATTCCTAAGGCTGTATTTGAACAATTGTGTTCAAATATAGCTTTTTTTTTATATTCATATTTTCTTCAAAAATAAATTTTAGGATATAAGTGTAAATAAGATAGCAGTTTGATTAATAATAATATTGAAAGGAGATGAATAATATGTTCCTATTATTAATCCTAGTAATTGGTTTTTACTTGTATAATACAGGCGATTTACAACGTATGATTAACAGTTTACAAGGCAACGGTAATCAAGTAAATGAAGCTAAGCGAATAATCGACATACGTTTTGCTAAAGGTGAAATTACTGAAGAAGAGTATAACAATTTGAAAAAAATTTTATAATACCAAATTAATGATCAATTAACAAGGAGGTATAAAATATGTTTGGCGGGCATATGATGGGTGGATTTGGTCGTGGATTTGGTGGATTTTATCCAGGAGGATATGGAATGTGGTATGGAGGTGGATTCACTGATTTATTGTTCTGGATTCTAATAGGTGTAGTTGTTTATTTGCTAGTAAAAAAGAGTAGAAATAGTAATTTTAATGTTCCAAAAGAAACGATTCAAAATAATGAAGCATTAGAATTAGCCAAGTTAAGATACATTCGTGGCGAGATAACCTTAGATGAGTATCAAGAAATAGTGAAAGTTTTAAAACAATAATTTTGAGGAGGTTAATCGATGGTTAACATAATTTTAACCCTAATTGTGGCTTATTATTTAATACGTACAGGAGATTTGTTCAAATTAATACGCAAAATACGTAGGTTCATAGTTGATTTTATAGTTTCTCTAAAACAAGAAACAAATGAAATTCAAACTGCAGATGATCCATTAGATATTTTGAAATTACGATTTGCTAAAGGTGAAATCAGTGCTGAAGAATTCGAAAAAATGAAGACAAGTTTATAAAAAATAAGCGGCAATCAAAAGCCGCTTATTTTTTTGCTTATTCTTAATTTGTATTCATATATGTATTACTAAATATATATAGATTGATTAGAAGGGATAATAAAGGAGGGGATATAATTGCCTTTTGGTTTTTGGGTGACTTTATTGATTATCATTATATTTTTCTTTGTTGTGATTAAATTTGTATATCAGTATCGATATAAGATAGATCATTCATTAGGTATGATGATCGCGATGGTTTTGGGAATGATGGTTGGCATTACTGCTGGTTTAGTTATCGGAATAGTTTTTGCTAGTGACTTATTCACATCAACTATTATTGCTTCATTTATTGGAATAAGCATAGGATTTATAGCTGGTATATTTAATAGTCTAATGGCTGTACTCGATGGAATGGTATCAGGATTAATGGGTGGAATGATGGGAGTAATGTTAGCCGCAATGATTCAGTATAGCAAAACGGAAACAATGGTGAGAATTTTATTGGTATTTTATGTTGGTACTATATTGATACTTATTTTTATGATGTTTAAGGAAGTCAAAAACACAAAACAACCACTTATCTTTCGCAATCCTCTAATAATGGTTATAGTTTTTATTTTATTTTTTACTTTGTACAATCAATTCGGAAGGATTTTTCCTGAAAGAACGGATTTCGATATGAACAATCATCAGCAAAAAATAATTGAGGATAATGATCGGTAAAATTATTTGTAAATACAAAAATTATCAACAAATTGCCTCACCTTAAATGGGTGAGGTAATTTTACAAAAACGCAACACTTTCTTCATAAAAACAATATAAATTTACACTAGCGTTGCATTAATGTAGTCAGAATATTTCTTCTAATAATCACTAGTTCATAAAAAAATCCTTTATAATGGAAGTACAGGTGCTCCCTGTCCAAATCCAATATAAAGGACCATGCTTATGGACAAGGATACACTATTTTCGTCATTTGGTAAATGGATAGCTCCTATCAATTCTGTAAAATTACAACAAAAAGTAGAAGAAATGAAGCAAGACAAATACGTTAAAAAATTAACAACAAG
>NZ_MIJF01000019.1 GCF_001730235.1 Vulcanibacillus modesticaldus
TTAACAATCTTATTTACATGATTTATGCTACTGCTAATAAGTTAGATATTAATGTTAAACCTCATTAGGTTATTTTATTTCCTTTACAGCCTAATTGAACATCCTCTATCAAGGCTCAGGCAGTCAAGCGCTCTCCTTGACGGGTTGAGTCTTGATAGAGAAACTATGAAAAGGCTGTAAGGTAAAAACATCTATTAACCTATTCGTATTTTCTAATACCAATACTAGATGGCGAAGAGCCAAAAATTTTATTAAACAGATGGTAGATTTAATTATTTTTTTATAATAGAATGATAAGTGTAAAGACAGTTATATATACATAAGCTGTGAGGTGTTGAAATGAGTAACAATAATCAATATAAAAAGCTAATTGGTGTCGCGGGGATAGGCTGGGCCTTTGATGCAATGGATGTTGGTTTGTTATCTTTTATTATGGTTGCTTTGGCCAATCAATGGGGCTTAACCCCTGTTGAAAAGGGATGGCTAGGGACAATTAATTTAGTTGGTATGGCTATTGGTGCTACTTTAGGTGGGACGTTAGCAGACAAATATGGCAGAAAACCAGTCTTCATCTATACATTATTGGTATTTGGGATAGCTACAGCTGGTAGTGCCTTGGCTACCACGTTTGCAATAATGTTCGTTTTTCGTTTTATCATTGGACTTGGAATTGGAGCTGAATTGCCAGTAGCTTCCACTTTAGTAAGTGAACACGCTCCGCAAAATGTACGAGGTAGAGCAGTAGTTTTGCTAGAAAGTTTTTGGGCTTTAGGTTGGATTATTGCAGCATTAATGGCCTATTTTGTTATTCCTAGTAGTGATTATGGATGGCGAATTGCACTTTTAATTGGCGGACTGCCAGCAATTTATGCTGCTGTAATTCGTAAACAAGTTCCCGAATCACCTGTTTATTTAGAAACAAAAAATCTAAAATCCGACAGACAAGCTATTATTAATGAAAACTTCACTGTACGAGATCTATTTACTAAGTATAGTAGAGAAACGATCACGCTTTGGACTATTTGGTTTGTTATTGCTTTTTCCTACTACGGAATGTTTTTATGGTTACCATCAGTTCTAGTTGGCAAAGGGTTTACTATGATTCGCTCTTTTGAATATGTCCTATTAATGACCTTAGCACAAGTTCCAGGATATTTTACAGCTGCATATCTAGTAGAAAAATGGGGAAGAAAACCGGTATTGATTACCTTTTTAACCGGTACAGCAATTAGTGCTTGGTTTTTTGGTGCTAGTGATGTGGCAAATCAGCTATTAATCTGGGGTTCACTATTATCTTTCTTCAATTTGGGAGCTTGGGGGGGGCTTTATGCATATACTCCTGAAAACTACCCAACAATGATCAGAGCAACTGGTTCCGGTGCAGCTGCAAGTTTTGGTCGCATAGGTAGTATTATTGCTCCTTTTTTAGTAGGTGCTTTAATTGCCAATGAAGTGGCCTATCAAAATATCTTTTTGATCTTTACAATTGCCATCTTTGCTGGAGTAATCGTCTTGTGGTTTGTCGGAAAAGAAACAAAAAATGTTTAATTGACTAAAAATTTAGCCCACCATCTGGTGGGCTAATTAATTATAATTGCTTTAGTAAATTTGCCATCTCAATTGCCGTAACTCCCGCCTCAAATCCTTTGTTTCCTGCCTTTGTTCCAGCTCTTTCGATCGCCTGTTCAATTGAATCAGTAGTTAATACTCCAAAAACAACTGGAATATCCGCTTGCAAACTAACAGCTGCCACTCCTTTAGCCACTTCTGAGGCAACATAATCAAAATGTGGTGTTGCACCTCGGATTACTGCACCTAAAGTAATTACCGCATCATATTTATTAGTTTGAGCCATTTTTTTTGCAGCTAAAGGTATCTCAAAAGCTCCTGGTACCCACATAACCTCAATATCATTTTCTTCAACTCCATGTCTGATTAAAGCATCTTTAGCACCACTTAATAATTTGCCTGTTATAAATTCATTGAACCTCGAGATAACAATCCCTACTCTTAATCCTGTTCCAACCAATTTTCCTTCATAAACTACCATAATTATCTTCTCCTTTAACTAAAAATTATAAATTCAATAAATGCCCAAGTTTACTTTTTTTAGTCTCCAAATAACGTAAATTGTTTTGATTTGGTTCAATAATTAGAGGTACCCGTTCAACAATTTCTAAACCGTACCCTTCTAAACCTTTGATTTTGCGAGGATTATTTGTTAATAATTTTATTTTACGCACCCCAAGATCTTTTAAGATCTGTGCACCTATTCCATAATCTCGCAAATCGGCCGGAAATCCTAGCTTATTGTTTGCTTCAACCGTATCATATCCTTGATCTTGTAACTGATATGCTCGTAATTTATTTATTAAACCAATACCTCTGCCTTCTTGACGCATATAAAGTAAAACTCCACTACCCGCTTCTTCGATCTGTCTTAATGCCGCATGTAATTGAGGTCCACAGTCACAGCGATATGACCCGAAAATATCTCCTGTTAAACATTCAGAATGAACCCTAACTAAAGTCGGCTGGTCAGAAAGTATCTCTCCTTTTACTAAAGCTAAATGTTCCTTATCGTCTACATCGTTCGTATAGGCAAATACTCTAAAATCACCGTATTCTGTCGGAAGCTTCACCTCAACTTCTCGATGGACAAGTTTTTCCAATTTATTGCGATATTTGATTAAGTCCGCTATAGTAACCATTTTTAAATTATGTTTTTCTTTTATCTTATTTAATTCTGGTACTCTAGCCATCGTACCATCTTCATTGATAACCTCACATATTACCCCAGCAGGATATGCCCCAGCCAATTTTGCTAGATCAACAGCAGCTTCTGTATGGCCTGCTCTTCTTAATACTCCACCTTTTTTCGCTACCAACGGAAAAATATGCCCTGGTCTTCGAAAATCACTTGCCCTTGTTTGGGAATCAATCAAAGCACGTACTGTATACGCACGTTCATAAGCAGATATACCAGTTGTGCAGCTTATATGATCAATTGAGACTGTGAAAGCCGTTCCATGCTTATCTGTATTCTGGACAACCATTGGCGGTAAATCAAGCTCCTTTGAGCGTTCCTCAGTGATTGGTGCACAAACAAGCCCTCTCCCCTCTTTAATCATAAAATTAATTATTTCGGGTGTTACTTTCTCGGCAAGTGCAATAAAATCTCCTTCATTTTCACGGTCTTCATCATCAACAACGATAATAACTTTACCGGCTTTCAAGTCAGAAATTGCTTCTTCGATTGTATTAAACATAATTATTCCTCCTCAGCTTTCTTAAAAAAAACCATTATCTTTTAAGAAGTTTTCCGTTATCTTGCCCGTATTTATTGAACCTCCGTTTAATAAATTCATAACTGCCTTTTCCACATATTTCCCTATCATATCTACTTCAATATTTACTAAATCACCGATTCGCTTTCTGCCAAGATTAGTTGCTTGTAACGTATGAGGAATAATTGAAACAGAAAATTGTTCAAGAGATACATCAACTATCGTTAAGCTTATTCCGTCAATCGCTATTGAACCCTTTGGAACAAGATATTTTGCTAAGGATTGATCAATTCTAAACGATAACAAAATAGCATTTTCTAGTTTTATTTTCTCTAAAAGTGTAGCAACTCCATCGACATGACCGGCAACAAAATGTCCTCCAAAACGTTTATTAGGAGTCATTGCTCTTTCTAAATTTACTACTGTGCCAATTTTTGCTTCACTTAAACTTGACTTATTCATCGTCTCGGGCATTACATCAACAGTAAAAAAATTGTCATTGTATGATGTTACAGTTAAGCAAATACCATTGACTGCAATACTATCACCAAGCGATACATCAGCTAAAATATCTTTTGCTTCAATTGTTAAGACCATTGAATTGCCCGATCTATCGATTTTGTTAATTTTACCTACTTCTTCAATCAAGCCTGTAAACATCATTATCACCTTCTAATATTTAGGATATCCCGTAATGCAAAAATCTTCCCCGAAACGTTCAAAGGTAACGTTATCTAGCAATAATGCATCATGCATATTAGCAATCCCTTTTCCAGCGATTACTGATGGTGCTTCTTGACCTCCAACTAGTTTTGGAGCAATAAAGGAAATGTATTTATCTACTAATTTTTGTTCAAATAAACTTCCAATGAGTGTAGCCCCACCTTCAACTAAAAGTGAAGTTACATGGTTACTAGCTAAATATTTTAGTACGTCAACTAAGCAAACTTTTTCTTCGCTTTCCGTAACAATTACTTTTACCCCGAATTCCTCAATTTTCTTCTGCTTGTTTCTATCCACTTTTTTAGAGGTAAAAATCCACGTAACGGCTTGTTTGTCAGTTATTACTTTTGCTTCTAATGGTATACTTAACCTAGAATCAACAATTATTCTTAATGGATTTAGTCCTTCTACTTCTCTTCTGGTTGTCAATGAAGGATTATCTTTAATTATTGTTCCACTACCCACCATTATTGCATCATGTTCATGACGTAACTGATGTACGTACTCCCGAGCCAACTCACCTGTTATCCACCTACTACTTCCAGTATATGTTGCTATTTTCCCATCAAGGGTCATTGCTGTTTTAACGGTTACAAATGGCATTCGTTTGGTGATGTATTTGATAAACGCTTCATTTAACTTTTTAGCTTCAGCTTCTAACACACCAACATCTACTTCAATTCCTGCATCCTCAAGTATTTTGATCCCATTACCCGAAACCAAAGGATTGGGATCAAGCATTGCTACAACAACCCGTTTAACTTGTTCCTTAACGAGCCTAGCTGCACACGGTGGTGTCTTGCCAAAGTGACTACAAGGTTCAAGGGTTACATAAACTGTACTACCTTTAGTTTCTTTTCCAGCCATATTAAGCGCTTGAACTTCTGCGTGAGCTTCACCAGCTTTTAAATGGGCACCCATGCCAATAATCCTGCCATCCTTTACTACTACAGCTCCCACAACTGGATTAGGTGATGTTTGTCCTTTAGTTTTTTTAGCCAAATCAATTGCTAGTTGCATAAAATATTGATCGTTCATGAATACCCACCTTTAATCTTAAAATAAAAAAATCCCTAAAGCACAATACTTCAGGGATCAAATTCCAAAAGACATAGCGACACCAACGTCGTTATCCAACAGACGACACACTACTAGCATCTTCCTTCTCCCATCCAGACTTTAACTGTCGGTTTCGGAATCGCACCGAATCAACCAATTACAACCGAGTAATTGGGTCGCGGACTACAATAACTTGATTACCGCCGGTAGGGACTTTCACCCGACCCCGAAGGAATAATTAATCTTATTCAATTCTTCATGATCATTATACTAAAAATTTTCGAATGTTTCTATATTTCTTTACAGCTGAAGTTTATTTTTTTTTACCTCTTTTTCTTTTGTTTTTAACTCTAATCGATTTATTTTTAGATTCATGTTTTTTATTTTTTAGTCGAATAGGTGATTCAGCAGTGAGCTTTATTGGTTCTGTATTAGGTTCTTTAGTCAGTAATTTTATCGCTGCAGAAATTATTTTTACTGAATCTACTTCCTCAAGTAATTGTTCTGCCACTGCTTTATATTTAAGTAAATCGTCATTTTCAATAACGTTAAAAATCTTCTCGATAACTAAACGTTGCTGACCTTCAATCGCTTCAGCCAAGGTTGGAATTGAACGACGCTCTAACTTCCGTTTTGTTACTCGCTCAATTAACCTTAATAAGTCTATCTCACGAGATGTAACAAAAGTGATCGCTAATCCCATTTTCCCAGCTCGACCAGTTCTGCCTATTCGATGTACGTAACTTTCTGGGTCTTGTGGTATATCAAAATTATATACATGGGTTACTCCACTAATATCTAACCCTCTAGCTGCAACATCAGTTGCCACTAATACCTCTATAGTTCCCTCTTTAAATCTTCTAAGTACACTGTCGCGTTTTGCTTGGCTTAAATCACCATGTATGCCTTCAGCACTATATCCTCGTTTATTTAAAGCTTCAGATAATTCATCAACTCGCCGTTTTGTTCTGCCGAATACGATAGCTAACTCTGGAGATTGGATATCTAACAGTCGACATAAAACATCAAATTTTTGTTTTTCACGCATTTCTATATAATGTTGTTCAACACTAGGAACCGTCACTTCTTTTGTTTTAATTTTGATTACTTCAGGTTCATTCATAAAGTTTTTAGCAAGCTCTTGGATTTGCTTCGGCATCGTAGCAGAGAAAAGCAAAGTTTGCTTGTCAGCAGGGATTTCACTTAAAATCAGTTGAATATCTTCAATAAATCCCATGTTTAACATTTCATCCGCTTCATCAAGCACAACCATCTTGATAGCATTAAGTCTAATTGTTTTCCTCCGCATATGATCCATAAAGCGACCTGGAGTAGCGACTATGATCTGCGGTTTTTTCTTCAATGCCCTTATCTGACGATTAATGTCTTGACCACCATATATCGGTAGTGCACGAACTTGTTTATACTGAGCAATTTTATTTATTTCTTCTGCTACTTGAACTGCTAATTCCCTAGTTGGAGTTAAAACAATTGCTTGAATTTGAGCCTGTTGATCCTCAATATTTTCTATCATTGGAATAGCAAATGCAGCCGTTTTTCCCGTACCTGTTTGTGCTTGGCCAATCAAATCTAATCCTTGCATCGCAATAGGAATTGCTTTTTCTTGAATTGGCGTAGCTTCTTCAAATCCCATCTGGCTTATCGCTTGAATAACCTGATGACTAAGTTTAAAATCATTAAATATTACCAACTACTATCATACTCCTTTTATTTTGTTCTCTTATATATCATAAAATCTCCAAAAAAAGAGGCATTATTCCTAATTTTATGGAATATGCCTACTCCTTTTTACAATTATTTTATTTATTATAATTTAACAACGTTTGCAGCTTGATCTCCACGGTTTCCTTGGATAATTTCAAACTCAACGCGTTCGCCCTCTTCAAGAGTCTTAAATCCAGAACTTTGGATAGCTGAAAAATGAACGAAAACATCGTCTCCATCTTCACGCTCAATGAAACCGAAACCTTTTTCAGAATTAACCCATTTTACTTTACCAACCATCTTATTGGCCTCCTTAAAAAAATTATTGCTAAAATGCTGAAAACCAGAACAATATCTTCCGTCCTAAAGCATTTAACCAAGAGGCCGTAAAATCGTTCTTTGTAATCCATTGCATTTTTAACTTTTTAATCATATCACATCAGGAAAAAAATGCAAATTTTTTATTTAATTTTATCCCTTCTAGTTGCTAATTCTTTCTTAATATCAGCAATGGTAACTCCTTCATTTACCATTAAAACTAATAGGTGATATACCAAATCGCTTAATTCATAAACTAATTCTTCCTTATTTTTATTCTTTGCTCCTATTATTACCTCACTTGTTTCTTCTCCAACTTTTTTCAATATTTTATCTAATCCCTTATCGAACAAATAATTTGTGTAGGAATTTTCTTTCGGGTTTTCCTTTCTTCCCTCAATAATTTTATATAAGTCTGTTAAAATATCTTTGTTATTCTCTTCACTTCGAATAACCTCATTAAAAAAGCAAGAGTATTCACCCGTGTGACAGGCTACATTCACTTGATCGACTAATAACAGAATCGTATCATGATCACAATCATAGGAAAAACCTTGTAGTTTTTGAATGTTACCAGATGATTCTCCTTTTTTCCATAACTTTTGCCTACTTCTACTGAAATAATGAACAACTTTTTCTTCTAAAGTTTTCTTAATAGCTTCTTCATTCATGTAAGCAAGCATCAATACTTTATTGGTTTTTACATCTTGAGTTATCGCTGGGACTAATCCTTTTTCATCAAATTTAATTTCGGAAATTATCTTATTAATATCCAGGGTATTTCCCACCTTTCTCTTAAATTATTAATCAGCAATGAGAAATCCTAAAGCCTGATTTCGATGTTTTTTGAAGCTAAATATCTTTTAAGCTCTTCTATCTTGATCTCGCCAAAATGGAAAACTGAAGCTGCCAACACTCCATCAACATCAGCGTATGCTATTGCATTATAAAAATCTGACATCTCACCGGCGCCACCTGAAGCAATGACAGGAACATTCACTGCATCAGTGATTTTTTTTAATAATTCAAGGTCGTAGCCATTTTTCATTCCATCCTCGTCAATACTATTAACGACGATCTCACCAGCTCCAAGTTCAACGCCCTTTTTAGCCCATTCAATAGCATCTAAATCCGTTTTCTTTCTACCACCGTTTATATATACACTCCAAGAACCTTGTTCATTTCTTTTAGCGTCAATCGATAAAACGACACACTGTGCACCAAATTTTAATGAAGCCTCTCTAATTAATTCCGGATTTTTAACAGCAGATGAATTAATTGAAACTTTATCTGCTCCCCTTCTTAAAATATCTGTAAAATCCTCAATTGACGAGACTCCACCGCCAACACAAAATGGGATATTAATATTTTGCGCAACCTTTGATACAAATTCTAAAGAGATTTTTCTTTCTTCATTTGAAGCTGTTATATCATAGAATACAAGTTCATCCGCACCAACGTCACTATAATGCTTACCTAAAACTTCCGGCGAATCAACATCAACAATATTCGCAAATTTTTTCCCCTTAACTACTCTACCGTTCTTCACGTCCAAACATGGTATTATTCTTCTTGTAAGCATTTTAACGCCTCCTGCAAATCAATTCGATTATCATAAAGTGCCTTCCCGACAATTGCTCCATAAATATTCATCTGTTTAAGTTTCTTTAAATCTTCAAGCGAACTTATTCCTCCTGAAGCAATAATATTTAAGGATGTCATTTCCGCTAATTTTTTATAGATTGCAAAATTAGGACCCATTAACATTCCATCTCTTGCTATATCGGTATATACTATCGTTTTGACACCCATTGCTTCAAGCTCTAAACAAAAATCAATTGAATTAATATCGCTGACAACTTCCCAACCTCTGATCGCCACTTTTCCATCGTTAGCATCGATAGAAACAACGATTTTTTCCTGGTATTTAGAAACCAAACTTTTTAAAAGTTCTTTGTTCTCAACAGCAATAGTACCTAAAATTACGCGATCAACGCCTAAATTTAGTAATTCTTGAACTCTTTTTTCATCCCTAATGCCACCACCGATTTGGATAGGCAATCCAATATTATTAACTATTTTTTCGATCGTCTGTTTATTAACTATTTCTTCAGTTCGTGCACCATCAAGATCTACTAGATGGATATACTCCGCACCTTGTTCTTTCCACTTTTGGGCCATAGCAAGTGGATCATCTGCGTAAATTTTAACCCGATCAAAATCCCCCTGAGAAAGTCTAACACACTTATTTTCTTTGATATCAATCGCTGGAAAAATTATCATTTTATCAATTCCCCATATGCTTTTAGTAAATTTAGCCCAACTTGTCCACTTTTTTCGGGGTGAAATTGCATACCGTAAACATTTTGTTTTCTTACGATCGAAGGAATAATCTTGCCATACTCAGTATAGGCTATCAGTTCTTCATTTGTTGAGTTCACATAATAAGAATGAACAAAATATACATAGTCGTCTTCCTTAATGTACTTTAAGATCTCATCATTCTTAGCAAACTTGAGATTATTCCATCCCATATGTGGGACTTTTAAATCAATATCTAACATTTCTACATTACCGCTAATTAAGCCTAAGCCTTCAAATTCACCATTTTCGTAGCTTTTTTCATAAAGTAATTGCATTCCCAAACAAATACCCAATAAGTATTTACCTTGGTCCACATGCTCTTTAATTGCCGGTATCAAGTTCATATCATTCAATGAATTAATTGCATCTCTAAACGCTCCAACACCTGGTAAGATAATTGAATTAGCATTTTTTATCTCATCAAGGTTACTTGAAACCTTTGTTTCTATTCCCAATGAATTGAAAGCTTTTTCAAGCGAACCAATATTTCCTAATCCATAATCGATAATTATATTCAATTAAAGAACCCCCTTTGATGACGGTATATTATCAGATATAACTTCTGAACTTTCTCTTAACGCCCTAGCAAATCCTTTAAAAACTGACTCGATTTTATGGTGATCGTTCTCTCCATAAATTTGATTAATATGAAGGGTTATTCTAGCTTCGCTAACGAAAGCTTTAAAAAATTCTTTAAAATTTTGAGTATCCATCTCTCCTAATCTTTCCCTTGTGAAATTAATATTATATTGCAAGAAAGGTCGATTACTAATATCTACAACAACTAAACTCAATGCTTCATCCATTGGGATATATAAACTGGAATATCTCTTAATCCCTTTTTTATTTTTTAAGGCTTCTGCGAATGCTGCTCCAAAAGTTAATCCAATATCCTCAACTGTATGGTGATCATCAACTTGCAAATCACCAGAACATTTTATTTTTAGATCAAAAGAACCATGGAAGGCTATCAATGTGAGCATGTGATCTAAAAAACCAATTCCCGTATCAATATCACAATTCCCATTTCCGTCGATATTAAGTTCTACTGAAACATTCGTCTCAAGAGTTTTTCTCTCAATTTTTGCCTTTCTCATTTTTTGTTATCTCCTCTATCGCTTTTATAAATGCTTGATTTTCACTTTTATCACCGACACTCACACGATAATAACCAGCCAACTCATTAGCAAAACTTCTGATTAGGATACCTTTCTCGGCAAGTTTTTGGCCTAAATTATCGATATTTGAATAAAACAAGAGAAAGTTACCGTGTGATTTAAATACTTTCATTCCATTTTCTTTTAATTTATTATATAAAAATTCTCTTCCCAGTTTAATTTCCTCAATATAAGCAATGACTCGTTCCTTATTTTTCAAAGCTTTAGTCGCAATCCATTGTGACATAACATTCAAATTATATGGAGATCTAACTTGATCAATAATGTTTACAATTTTTTGATTAGCTAGCAAATATCCCACCCTGATACCAGCCAGGCCAAAGGCCTTTGATAATGTTCTAAGCACTATTAGGTTTTCATAATTGGATATCTCTTCAACCATTGAACCAGAAGCAAATTCCATATAGGCCTCATCGATAACTACTAATGAATTGGTGTTTTCTAAAAGTTTTTTTATGTCTCTAGTTGGTAATAAATTTCCTGTTGGATTATTTGGATTACATAATATTATAACTTTTGGATTTATCTCGTTAGCCTTATCTATTAATTTTTCTATATCGATTGAAAAATCTTCATTACTTTCAACGCCTACAAATTTTGTAGAATAAATTTGACTAAATACCGCATACATGCTAAATGTTGGAACAACAGATAAAATCGTTTCATTCTTATCAACATAAGTTTTTATTATTAATTCAATCATTTCGCTTGAACCGTTACCAACGACAATATTAGCCGGGCTAACCCCTATATACTTACTTATCTCCGCTTTCAAAAGTGTAGCATCATTATCAGGATAAAAATTCAAATTAATTTCTTCATTAAATTGGAGACCCTCTCGAATAATGTCCTCCAATAATATATTTTTTCCTTCATTGGCATTAAGTCTAATTTTATAGGGAACCTGCTTCGACTTATATCCTCGGAAATTGATTAAGCTTTCCTTTACCTGGGTCATAGTTACACCTCCTCTTCAAATCTAATTTTGACAGAATTAGCATGTGCAGTTAACCCCTCATCATTTGCGATTTGTATAACAGATTCTTTTATTCCTTTCAACGCTTCTTTGCTATAGTAAATCAAAGAAGTCTTTTTTAAAAAATCATCGACCCCTAATGGTGAAGAGAACTTTGCTGTCGAACTAGTAGGTAAAGTATGATTAGGCCCGGCGAAATAATCACCTACCGGCTCCGGAGAAAATTCACCAAGGAAGATTGCTCCAGCATTTTTGATCTTTTCTACAACAGCAAAAGGATCTTCAGTCAGTATCTCTAAATGCTCAGGTGCGATTTGATTTGCTATTTCAATCGATTCTTCTAAATTGCTCGTAATAATAATCGCGCCATAATTATTTAAGGATTTATTTATAATTTCTTTTCTTTCAAGTTTTTCAACTTGTTTTGCTAGTTCCTCAACTACTTTTTCTGCCAAATTTCGAGAATCTGTTAATAATATCGATGCCGCCATTTCGTCATGTTCAGCTTGAGAAATTAAATCTGCAGCTATAAATTTTGCATTTGCCATCTCATCAGCAATGATAAGGATTTCACTTGGGCCCGCTATCATATCTATACCAACATATCCAGATACCCGTTTTTTGGCCATCGCCACATAAATGTTACCTGGGCCAACGATTTTGGAAACTTTCGGTATACTTTCTGTGCCAAATGCTAATGCCCCGATTCCTTGAGCACCACCGACCTTAAATATCTTATCTACCCCAGCAATAGCTGCCGCCACAAGGATAGAATCTTTAATTTTACCATCTTTTCCTGGCGGGGTAATCATTATTATCTCTTCAACTCCCGCTATTTTAGCAGGTATTGCATTCATCAGTACAGTTGAAGGATAAGCAGCACTACCACCGGGTACATAAATACCAACTTTTTCTATTGGGTTGACAAGGCGCCCCAAGATAATATCTTTTCCTTCTTTTAGATAATAGGATTGTATTAATTGTTTTTCATGATACTTTTCAATATTTTTTTTAGCGTTTAAGAGAGCCTCCTTCAATCCTTGATCAATATTATTAAAAGCTTCATCAATTTCAGCTTGCGATACTAAAAAATTTTCAATTTCGACTCTATCGAACTTTAAGGTATAATCCCTTAAGGCATCATCGCGATTTTTCTTCACATTTGCTAAAATTTCTTCAACTATACGATTAATTTCTTCAAATTCAATCTGATTTCTTGACATTATTTTATTTATAACATCCATATCTGTTTTGGTTTCAGTAACATTAATCATCGGATTTCATTAAGCTCCTTTCCAATTTTTCAGCAATATTTTGTATTTGGTCGTATTTGAAGCGGTAACTTACCCTATTAACAATTAATCTAGCACTTATGTCAAACATATCTTCAATAACTTGAAGTCCATTAGCTTTTAATGTATTACCCGTTTCGACCAAATCAACTATCACATCAGAAAGCCCAACTAATGGTGCTAGTTCTACCGAACCATTTAACTTTATTATCTCAATTTTTTGTTGTCTCTCTTTAAAGTATTGTTTGGTTGTTTCTGGATATTTAGTTGCAACCTTCAAAACCTCATCTTTTCGGTAAATACCTTGGTTTTTTATTCCGGCAATCGAAAATTTACATTTTCCAAAACCAAGATCTAGAATTTCGTAAACATTTGCATTGCTTTCTAAAAGAATATCCTTACCAACTATCCCTAAATCAGCAACTCCATTTTGAACATATGTCACAACATCAGATGGCTTAACAAATATATAACTAATGTTATTTTCCTTATCAGAAAAAATAAGCTTTCTTGAAGTCGGATCTATGGAATTTCCAAGTCCAATCTTTTGAAATGCTTTGATACTTTCATTACCTAATCTACCTTTTGCAAGTGCTATCGTTAAATAGTTCATGAATTTTCACCTCTAACGTAAAAAGTTCTGACTAATTCATCAAGATCAACCGAAAATCCGATCGCTGGGACCTTTTTGCCAAATATTTTGGTCAATGCATCATACCTGCCACCACTAATAATCTCACTATTGGAACTAGGATAAAAACCTTTAAAAATAATCCCTTCGTAATAATCAAGTTCGGTAATCATCGATAAATCAAAGTGAATGTTTTTTAATAATCCATTTTTTTCACAAAAATCATTTATCGTTATTAATTCATTTATAGCTTGCATCATTTCTTCATTCATAAAATAATTTGTAGCAAGATTTGTTATTTCATTGATGCTACCTTGAAGTCTAAAAATATTTATTAATATTTCATTTTTTTCTTCCGGTAATCCTAAAGTCTTTAGGTAATTAATTAGCTCAAACTTACTTTTTTTGTAAATTAAATTTTTTAACTTATCTTTTTCTTCTCTACTTATTTTCAGTTCATTAAATAGACCATTCAAATATTTGCTGTTTCCAATTTCTAAAATGAAATCATCACTATATTTCTTTAATACTTTTAAAGCTAGTTCAATTACTTCTCTTTCTGCATTTATTGACGACTCTCCTAAATACTCAACTCCCATCTGCCTAACTTCTTTAATATTTAAATTTGCGAAATTCTTAAAAATCGTTGCATTATAAAATATTTTAAGCTTCGCGTTATCTTGTAACCTTGGAATTATATTCTTGATTATGTTCATTGTTATATCAGGTCTCAATACTAAGATTTTTGCCCCATGTATAAACTTCACAACTGACTCTTCTTTTACTCTTTTATTTACTGAAATAAAGCTTTCATAGTCTTCAAAGAGAGTTGGATTTATTGGTGAAAAGCTCTTTTCAATAAAAAGATCTTCAATTTCTCTACTCAGCTGAAACCTTTTCTTTGAATAATTTATCTCGTCTTCAATTTTGATGAACTCCATTTTTATCCCGTCCTTTTCAATCTAAATTAAAAAAAGCCATATAGGCTTAGTACCTACATGGCTTTTTTATATAATCCACCATAGATACAAGCCCTAACATTAAGTAACGATACTAGGGCTTGTATCTATGAACTATACTACAATAGCTCATTATTACAAACCCTTGAATCTATGATGGTGATGAAATTGGAAATAAACTTGTACAAAATTGTTTGCTATCATAATAGCCACCTCTAAAAATCGGTAATAACAAGCCGATAATCACTTTAGTCTGATAATATAATAAAACGTCAAGAACATGGTAACATCTCAATAATTTTTTGTCAACTACCAAAAATCTCGCGTTTAATTTCATCCTGATTTATCTCAAAGCCAATAAATACCTTTCTTTTCTTTCGTAATCCTAGTAAGGCAGGTTTTTTCAGTAAAATTGCTGGTACAATAATATTTCCTGTTATTTTTTTCATCTCTGCTTCCTTTTCAGGATTTTTACTTAAGTCGTTCTCTTTATATTCTATCTTATTCTCTGAAAGAAACTCTTTCAGTGCTTGACAATCAGTTCAGGTAGGTCTTGTGAAAATCTCAATTTCTACTTTAGCCATCTTAGTATCTCCTTTCGAACAATGATTTATGTAATGATTATAACGAAAAAATAATCATCATTTCAACAGAAAGAACACGTAACACTTTTAACCTATTTGTTTGGATTAATTACAAAGCGTCGTAATATTGATCCCATTAACCTTTCTTCTTTCTCGATGATCAAACCAGCTTTCTTAATATTTTCCGTAGTTTGTCGATTAATATTCGCTCCACTCATTCGTACAACCAATGGATTAAAGACATCCATAACAAAACCAAGAATAGGAGAATCGCTTCGCATATGTTCAAGCATTATAATCTTCCCATCAGGTTTTACAACTCGCCGCATTTCTTTCAAACCTTGGATAGGATCCGGTACCGAACAATAAACGCAAGTGGTAACAACATAGTCGAAGGTATTATCATCAAAATCTAAAGACTGAGCATCCATTTCAATCAATTCAACTGGAAAATCAACATCCTTAATTCGCTCCTTTGCAAAACGTAACATTCCCGGGCTAAAATCGATTCCAGTCAAATGAATATCTTTTGGATAATAAGCTAGGTTTTTACCTGTTCCAATTCCAACTTCTAAAACTTTTCCTTTAAGTCCGGATAAATGATTTATACGTAACTCTTTTTTTATCATTTGATCCATTAGATTATATATCTTTGAAATACGGTTATATCTTTTTTTGGTTAGTTCTGTTTGATTATCCATATTCATTCTCCTTTATTAGGTTAGTGAGGACCCTAAATAACATAACCTTAATTTTAGTGAATTATATTACAAATTTGTGAAGAATTCATGAAAAACCGAAGTAAAATTAAACAAAATCTTTTTCAGACAAATAAATTTTTTTTATGATATCATCAGTTAACTGTTCAGGTAAACCATCAAATACAATTTGGCCATCATTGATTCCTATAATCCTTGTAGCATATTTTTTAGCAAGTTCAACATTATGAAGATTAATAATCATGGTAATCTTCTCTTTTTCATGAAGTTCCTTTAAGAAGTCCATAATCATAATCGTTGTTATTGGATCTAAACTCGCAACGGGTTCATCACCTAGTATTAATTTGGGATTTTGCATCAATACCCTTGCAATCGCTACCCTTTGTTGTTGTCCGCCACTAAGTTCATCAACTCTTCGGTAAGCTAAATGTTTTATCCCCACACGTTCTAGTGCTTCAAGTGCTTGGTTGATCTTATCTTTAGGAAACACACCAATAACATGTCGCCAAAATGCTATTTTGGAAGATTTACCAACAAGGACGTTTGTTAAAACATCAACCCGATTAATAAGGTTGTAATTTTGAAAGATCATACCTATATCACATCGAACTTTTAACAATTCTCGTCCCTCAACCTCAGTAATATTTTTACCATTCCATATTACTTCACCTGAAGTAGGTCTGACTAATTGATTTATGCAACGTATCAAGGTTGATTTTCCTGCTCCACTCCGACCTAAAATCCCAATAAATTCACCTGTTTTAATCTGTAAATTAACATTCTTAATCGCTGCTGCTTCTGACTTTGGATATTTCTTTGTGACATTGATAATTTTTAACATCTAAATCACCCTCGATCGTAAATAAACCCCAATATAATCTACTATTAAAATTATGAGCATAATTATTAATACATCAACAGCAGCTGCACTGTATTGGAAGGTTTTAAAATGAAGGAAAAGCACATCGCCAATCCCCCCAGCACCAATTGCTCCAAATAAAATTGATGACCTTATACCTACTTCAAACCGATAAAAATAATGTGATAAAACATTTGGGATGATTTGTGGGACGACACCATATAATGCAAGTAATATCTTTCTCGCTCCGGTCGATGCAACTGCTTCTTGTGGTCCTGGATCAACCGATTCGATTAATTCAGATATTAACTTTCCTAACACAGCAATATTGTGAATAAAGATTGCAATAATGACCGTCAACGGTGTTAAACCAAATGTTGGGACAAAGATCAAAGCTAAAACCAATTCTGGAATTGAACGCAAGAAGGTCAAAACCGTTCGAATTCCATTATAGATTACCAAATTTGGAGAAGTATTGATGGCCGCTAAAAAAGCTAATGGAAAGGCAATTATAAGACCAAAAAATGTTCCTAAAAAAGCGATTTCCATCGTAATTAAAGTTTCAGAGATCGCATGACCGATCATTGAATAATCAAAGGGCCAAAGTTGGCCCAAAAATTCAATAGTGTTAGAAATATCTTTTATATCTATAAAATTCAACTGTGCATCCTTAATACTAAAAAAGATAGCAACTATTATTAATAAAAAATAGACAAAAGTTCTCCAACTCATTTTAATCAATTTTATCCCTCATTCTTTAAGACTAATCCAAACGTCCGGTCTCTTTAGCAGCTTTCCTAATCGCATCATAATCGCTATCTTTTGCTAGTGTAAATCCTGTAGCTCCAAATACATCCAATATATCAGGATCTTTTATGGAGAGAAAAGCATTTTGAACTTTTTTAATTGTCTCAGAGTCCGTTTGCTTCACCACTGCCCATGGATATTGGAATAGTTTTTCTGATTTCCAAATAACTTTTATTTTTTCACCATCAATTTTTCCATCTTTAACGAGTTGGTTAAAAATAGCGCTATCAATTGCTCCAGCATCATATTTTTTATTTTGAATAGCTAGAGCGGTAATATCATGAGACCCGGTAAAGGTAATATTTTTAAACTTATGATTTTCTTGATCAATATAAACTCCTAACTTCTTAAACTGGATACTTGGAATTAAAGAACCTGAAGTTGAATTTATGTCCCCAAAAGCAAAATTTAGTTCTTTGCTACGTGCCACTAAATCATCAATAGAATTTAATGGCGAATCTTTGGGAACAATGATATACGAATAATAAAAAGGCTCGCCATTTATCAATTGAGTAACTATGGCTTGTGCACCTGTATCATTGTTTACTTGAACATAAGTTAGTGGTCCTAGGTAAGCCATATCAATTTTATTGTATTTCATTGCTAACACGACACCTTGGTAGTCGGAATAAATATTAATTTCCACTGGTCGATCAAGGGCTTTAGCTAAAACATTTTCTAATTTATCCATTGCTCGTTCCATATTACCTTTATTTTGTGCCGGTATAACCCCTACTTTAAAAGGCTTTTCGTTTACCGCATTTTGTTCACTAGAATTGTCGTTATCTAAATTATTACCACACGCTGTCAAAGAAAATATTAATATTACCAAAAAAATAGCTAATAGCATATTTTTAAATGAGAATAAATGTTTCATCCTCTTTCAATCCCCCTTTTTTTATATTAGCTTCACTTATTCTTCGATGATGTATCAGACACCTATATTAATCTTACTTTGCCTTAGGAATTAGTTTGTAGTACTTGATTATAAATAGATAATAGTCTAACCGCCTCAGTACTAGCAGAATGATTGTCTAATACAAAGCGTTTTCCAGTTTCTCCTAACATTTGTCTCATTCTACAATGCTTCATTAGTTTAAGAGCATACTTAATAAAATCACTTTCATTGTTATAGATGTATCCATTTTTCCCTTGAAAAACGATACTCCTATTCCCGAGATTGTTTGCCGCTATTACCGGAATCCCAAACGACATTGCTTCTAGTAGTGCTGATGATTGCCCCTCTGACAATGAAGTATTCAACACAATATCTGCCTGTGAGTATACTTCTCCCATTTTTTCATGATCTATTTGACCCAAATAACGAATCCAATGTGAATTTTTATCAACTAGGTTAAAAATTTTTTTTCCTTCATCATCTTCTATTATGGGACCAACGAGCCATAAACGTATATTCGGATAACTATCATGTAGCTTTCCTAACATAGTAATTGCTGATGAAATGTTCTTAACTTTTCGAATCCCAGCCGGTAGTAAGAACAAACAAGTGTCCTTTTCTTTTTGGAATTTTTCATTATATATATTAGAAAAAAAAGTTACACCCTGAGGAATCACAAAGATTTTATTTGTAACCGATGGGACTTCTTGTACTAAGACTTTTCTAGCTTCTTGATTGAAAACATGAATAGCCTTTGCCTTTTCTAGCGAATAAATAATATAGCTTCGTTTATCCTCATCAAATAATGCGTGATTTAAATCTGTACCGGTTAAAGTTACAATATATGGTGAACGATTTATTCCCTTTCGCCTCCAAAACCGATAAAAATAAAATGCATTAAACCCATGCACTAGATCAACATTTTCGATACTTGGATACGTATTTTCATTAGTTAATGAATATATTTTGGGAGATACGCCTAAATGGCTTAATCCCGATGCTATTCGTTTAACAGTCACCGTATTTCCACGTTGTTGGTGGAAAAACGGCGTGACTAAAGCAACTTTCATTATTTTTCACCTCTATCATTGTATACTCTGTAGTACAATACATTGTCAATAGTCCAATGTGCTAATATAGCAAAATAATGTAAATTTTAGCTTGTTTTTAAGTTATTTGCCTGCTATCATAACCATATCTTATTGTATGGAGCAAACGTTAATGGAAGGTGGGGATTAGAAGTGAAAAACCCATGAGTTATAACTGACGAAGTCGTGTACGACTCCAAAGATCAACGAGTCATTTCCAATGCTTATCAACTCATTCCTAAATCTAGAGAAAAGAAAATTATTTTAACTTTCGATGATGGTCCAAGCAGGAATTTAGACAAAATCCTTGATATTTTAAAAATCGAAAAAATTCAAGCAATGTTTTTCTGGCAAGCTCGTTTGTTACATTCAAAAAGATCATGGAAAAGAGTCTTAGATGAAGGACATATTATTGCAACCCACTCTTTTAAACATCCCAATTTAACAAAATTAAGCTACCAAGAACAATTCCGAGAAATTAAAAAAAGTATACAAAAAATCGAAGAGATAACGGGTAAACCAGTTGTTTATTTTCGTCCTCCATTTGGTCAATATAATCAAGAAACGCTTTTAGCAGCTAAACAGCTAAATTTAACTACCGTTATGTGGAGTCTAGCTTCACTAGATTGGAAACTGAAAAACAGTCCAGAAACGATCGTAAAAAATGTTGTTACCAATCTTGAAGATGGAGCGATCATTTTACTACACGAACTAGAGCAGACATCAAATATCTTAATGGAATTAATCCGATCTATTAAAACTCAAGGTTATGCTTTTGGAGTTTTACCTAACTCTGCTAAAAAATAGATTGTTATTAGCACCATTAAATCTTTAAAACAAAAACTTCATCCATTGATGAAGTTTTTATTTTTATAATAACTTGTTCATACTACCACTTTTATATCCGGTTAAATCCAATGCAACAAATTTAAAACCGATTTTTTGGAGTTTTTCCGATATTTTCAAGTGTTCAAAAGCCAATTTTGGAATATCATTAGACAAGACTTCGATTCGAGCAATATCCCCATGCACTCTGACCCTAACTTGTCTAAAGCCAAGATCCTTTAGGAATTCTTCGGCTTTTTCCACTTTTTGTAGTTTTTCCATCGTGATTTCTTCGCCATAAGCAATTCGTGAGGATAAACATGCCATTGATGGTTTATCCCAGTTTGGTAAGTTTAGCTGCTTAGAAAGCATTCTAATTTCATCTTTAAAAAGATTTGCTTCTTGTAGCGGAGCTCTAACACCCAATTCTTTTGCCGCTTGTGATCCTGGACGGTACTCACTTAGGTCATCAGCAATTAAACCAAAAATTAAATTTTTAAAACCTTGCTCGACCAGTATTGGTTTAATCCGTTCGAATAAACCTTTTTTACAAAAATAGCATCGGTTCTCGTCATTTTCTTTATATCCTGGAAGCGATAATTCTGATATCTCTATGATTTCGAATCTAGCTCCTAGGAAACTTGCAAGTTGTTTTGCTTCATCCAATTCTCTTTGAGGGTAAGACTCTGAATCAGCAATTACTGCAAGAACCTGATCATTTCCGAGAACATCAAGAGCAACTTTTAATAAAAAAGTACTATCAACCCCTCCTGAAAATGCAACAACAACGCTCCCCATTTCAGCTAATATTTTACGTAATTCATGATATTTTTGTTCAATCATTCTGTTTCTCCCCCATATTGTTGTATATTTGTAGACACCATGCAAAACTTGATTTTAATGCTTTTCCATTAAATAGTATAACCCAGTATAGTCCACTCGTTTAATTTATTTGGATTAAGTTTTACACCCATAGAGAATCACACCTCAATTTATATTAATGGAAATAAAAAATTATTTAATTTTTAATAAGGTCCAGCTATAGAATGCTTACATTTTTCACAATAAAAACCTTTTTGCAAAGGATAGTGTGAATCTTTGTTTTCCCAGTATTTTACATATTCACTTAAATTCATATCTGATCTTTCATATTGTACATCCATCCTTTTCTCTAAGTCTATTACTAAAACAGCATTAGACCAACCTTTTGAGATTTCTTGTATTTTATTTCCTTTACTTAGTTCGTGATCAATAATTGGTTTAAGATGATTACATATCCACATATTAAAACTCCTAATCACCAAATTAATCTTATCTACAATTTTTAGATTATTATGAAAGTCTTCAACGTAATATCAGCAAAAACCTCCAAGACCATATTATGTATTAGCTAATGCGTGTTGACCTGCTACAGTTATATCCTCCAAGAAGGCAGATTCCTTAAGTTAAGAGTGTTTACAATAAAAAAAATGAAATATTATGTATAGAATAGTTAATTTTTATCTTTTAAGTTCTAAGTATTCCTTACCATTTAATGGGCTGTAATCATTTATCGGGTTGTTTCTTATATCTAGCTCAATTAAACTCGGCAATTTCTTTATTACACTAATATCACTTATATTATTATTATTAATACTTAACTTCTCTAGGTACTCTAATTTTTCCAAGGGTTTAATATCATTTATTTGATTTTTCCCTAAATACAATTGATATAAATTTAAATCACTCAATGCTGCTATATCAGTTATTTCATTTCCTTCTAATGATAACGTATATAATTTTTTTAAATTACTTAAAGGATACAAATCTTTTATCTTATTGTTATTTATTGACAGATATTCTAGATTATTTAGATCTTTTATAGCATTTATTTCTATTATTTTGTTATTATTAAGCCGCAATTCTTTTAAATTAGTCAGTTTACTTAAAATGCTTATGTCTTCAATTTGATTATTATCTAATTCTAGATCTTCTAATTGAGACAATATACCTAATGATTCTATATTATCAATCTGATTATTACTGAGAACCAAATATTTCACATTTTTTAATTTATTTAAAGGAGTGATATCTTTAATTTTATTATTATTAAGATGTAAATACTCTAGTTTTGGAAATTCATGTTCATTTAGTCCCGTAAGATCACTAATATTATTATAGCTTAGATCTAACCACTCCAACTTATTTAAAACCTTTATACCACTTATATCTGTAAATTTTTGATGATTAACAGTAAAATATTTTAAATTAGAGAACCATTTTAAGTCATTTGAGTTTAAATTATTTAAATTTCCTTCCCTAGTTATTACTATTTCTGTAATATCATCAAGATCACTTTGATAAATCTCCCCTTCTTCCTTATTAATTATTTCCCTTATGATTTTCTCGAATTCTAGATTTTCAAATGTTACCAATATTCTGATTCCTTCATTGATTTGAATCGAACCTGTGTATTTTAATGAATTGGTTGTAGGTTTGGAATCATTTACATTCGTAAACTCTATTCTTATTTTTTTATCATAATTGCCACTTTCAATAGAAGCTTTTGGTGGTTGTGGAATAGCTTCATCTTTATAAAGTAAGCCATTGCCATAGATATAAATGATGGTTCCAATGATAATTAAGGTAACAAAGATTATGAAACTTTTAAATACCATTTTTTTATTCATATTACACCACCTTATATCACAATTGATAACCCCTCTTTTATTGATTTAAATATTTTTCCTTTTTTTCCTTCATCTTTTTCATCTTTTTCTTTTACTGAACGTCTTGGCACTTACTCAGGTTGGACTCTCACCAACTAGTAATTAACGGCTTGCTGGGCACGCAAATAAAAAAAGCAATTCACCACCCACTTTCGCTTTACTTAGAAGTGGGTTCCCTGGTTTAGGGGATAGTTTTTTGCTTCAACTAGCTAGGTATATTGAATTTTTAAGTGTTTTATGTTATTATTTTCCTATAGTATACCATACCAGGGTACCCTTTATTCGTTATATAATTATATCAAAATTAACCGACTCATCCCATCACATTTTCTAATCATGTACCATTTCAAAAAATTGAAACAGATAATCAAGACTACGCTTTGATTTTCATAAAACCTGAACATTAATATACGTCATGAAAAAGCAATATTTGAAGGGGGAAATCATTATGAATTAAATATAATGCATGAAACATGTTGTTGCTTAGTAGTTCATCAAAACAAAAAGTGGGGGATATTAAATGCGTTTTTATGATTTTCTAATCAGAAAAAAGAAAACAATTATCGTTTTTGTTGCTGCCCTGACTTTGCTCTTTTCTTTTTTCATTCTTAAAGTCAAATTAAATACGGATTTTTCTACTTATCTGGCTGAAGACGATCCTATTGTTGAAGAATTTAACAGAGTTGGTAATACTTTTGGCTCCAATTATTTAGGTTTTGCAATTGTCAAAAAAGATAATATTTTCACATTAGAAAACCTTCAAGAAATTAAGAATTTGGCTAATAGCTATAGAAAAATTGAAGGCGTTCTCAGGGTAGTCAGTATTGTAGATGCAGTAGATAGTAATAATAACAATCTTGAAGCAATATCAAAAAGACCTCTGCCCCAAAATATTCAAGAGATTCAGAAATATAAAGATTATATTTTGGAACAAGAATTTTTTAAAGGTAATTTCGTAAATGAAGATAATACTGCTTCAGTTATTCTTATTAGCTTTGACCCGAATGCTAACCATATTAAGGTCGCAGATAGTATCAATAATATCACAAAAGAAATATCATCTACCCCTGATAAGGTTTATTTCGGTGGAATGCCTTTTATGATGAGTGCGTTTCAAACTACAATTGTTGATAACTTAATGTACCTTTTACCTGTAATGTTAGTTTTACTACTAACAATTTTATATATTGGATTTCGCAGTATATCTGGAATGATATTGCCTTTATTGGTGGTTTCGATTAGTTCGATCTGGTTGATTGGTATTTTAAGTTTATTTGGGATACCTCTAGATATATTATCGGGAATTGTACCAATAATACTAGTGGCCATGGGAAGTGCGGACGCAATTCACATACTTAGACGTTTTTATGAACTTAAAAATGATGGTCTTTCAACCAAAGAGGCTGTTAAAGATAGTATGAAAGAGATGGGAGCTCCGATCATACTTACAACAATAACAACTATGATCGGTTTTGCTTCATTAGCAACATCAAACTTTACTACCATTCGTCAATTTGGTTTAGTTACTACCCTTGGCGTTTTTCTAGCTTTAGTTGTTACATTTGTTCTGCTACCTCCGATGATGATGTTTACTAGGGATAAAGTAAAATCAACTAGTAAAAAGCAGTTAGGTAACATAGGTGCCTTAGATAAATTAGGAGACTTTATATATTATCGTCGTAAAACAGTTATTCTTTTAAGTGGTATTGTGACGTTGATTTCTGTGTTAGGCATACCAATGATCGTTAAAAACGTTGATTGGAGTTTATGTTTTGCAAAAGATAGTGAACCATATAAAGCTGAATTAATGTTAAGGAATGAATTCTCTGGCTCTTTATTTGCACAAATAACTGTTAAGGGTAAAACTGATGATCCAATAACTTTAGAAGTGATGAAAAAAACAAGTAAGTACATTAATACCTTGCCCCAGATTAGCCTAGCGAGTTCTGTGTCAGATATTTTTAGTGAAACAAATTACCGGATTACAGAGCGTTATACAATTCCCTATAACGTAAATACCCTAGATAAAATTTGGAAATTGTTAAAAGAACAAGATATGTTAAACGGGATTATTGACTTTAATAATGAAGAGTTCCTGATAACAGGAAAAGTTGGAACGATGGCAACGGCAGATATGTCTTCCTCCGTAAATGAGATCAATAATTTTATCGAAGAGAATAATGGCCAATGGGTTATGATAGATCTGAATAATAATCTATCAGAAAAGGACAAAAAGATCTTAGTAAACAAGAAGATTGCTTATGTAACAAATAATATATTGTGGGATTTGAAAGCTAATAACATAACAGTTGAAAAAAATCGGATAAATACGATCGTTAAAAATGCAATGAAGCAGAATAGCGTATCTGACGAAATGAAAATTAAAATTATGAATAAGTTACAAAATCAAATTACTGATTTAATGCCTGGTTTATCGACTAAGATGCCAAGTGATATGCAACTAAATATATTAGGTATGTTAGTTGATCAGGCATCAGAAAGACCGATAAATGGCAAGGTAATAATGCAATCTCTTGCTTTATCTCCTAATTTGAAAGGAATAATTAATGAAGAAAAAGCAGGATATTTGGCAGAAATGATCAATACTCAAATTGGGAGTATATATATCGACAAAGCATTCTCAGAGCTTAAAAATATAATCCCGAGGGATATTTCAGAGGATAAGTTACTTATCAAAAAGTTGAAAGGTAGTTTATGGGATGCCCGTTCACCATATTTAATTATCAACAAGAAAGAATTTGATACTTTGAATGTAAATGTCAAACCACAACGAGAAACCAATATTAAGTTAACGCAAACAGGAATGGTAACTGTATTAAAACAAATGGAAGATGAACTAACACCAACCCAAATTAAGAGTGTATTTTTAGCGTTGATAGTTGTATTAATACTACTTTCGTTAATATTTAGATCAGTAATTACAGGTGTAATCGGCGTTCTTCCGATTATATTAACCATTCTCGTAAACTTTGGAGTAATCGGTTATTTAAAAATTGGCTTAGATTCATTTACCGCTATGATTGCCAGTATATCCATTGGATTAGGAATAGATTATGCAATTCATTTTACTTCGCGGTTTAAGAACGAAATTGAAAGCTCAAATAATATTTTATTGGCATTGAAAAATACCTTACAGACTACAGGTGTTGCAATAATTATTAATACTTTATCTGTCGGCGTTGGTTTTGCAGTATTGCTGTTTGCAGCAGGTCAGCATTTACAACGCTTTGGAGGATTATTAGCATTAGCTTTATTAGTGAGTGCTATATTTACACTAGTTGTTCTGCCAGCATTTACACTTATATTAAAGCCAAAATATATTAGAAACATATCAGATAATATTTAATATTTATAGGTAAGGCACCGTTTGGAACGGTGCCTTATTTTTATTAATGCTGACAAGTTATAATCATGTTTTCCAACAATCCAAAATCTTTCTCTAAGTCATTATCAAAAACAACTTTTTAAAACTGAGCTATTTTATTGAAGATTAGGGTTATTATTAACATTTACTCAAACACAATTTTGAAGTTTGTTTTTTTAGAATATTCAGTGATTTTTTTGATTATCCTATCCTTCGTAGCACTATCAATCGTTAGATGCTCGTGTGGTGGCTCCCAATGAATTATCGTGTCGGAGTAAGCAACAAACCCATTTACAATCATCTCACCTTGAATCTTGACTGTCTTATTGTCAATTTCTACTTCAATGTACGAAGAAGTACCTGTAATTTTCACAACATCACCTTAGCTTTCTACTTCATTCAATGAATTGATGATTCTAGTAAATACATTCTTCATCTTATTTTGCTAGATTATTTGAATCTCTTTAATATGTTAAAAGTTCTTCTGATCATTATTTCCTTAAATATCTTCTTCATAAATTTCTAATGAATTCATAATTTCTTCAGCTATTGACTGCCATACTTCTTTTTTTTCTTTTGTAAAATTTATAGTACTAAGTAATAGTTTATTATCTATATCAGTGAAAAAGAAATAATTATATAAATATGTATCCTCGGCAGGTGTTTTATATTCTATCATACCAATCATTTTCCCGTTTATTTCGTATACACCATCTTTTACTAAACCATCAGTCGAATATACTTCCAGTAAATTATTCTTTATGATTTCTTTAAATTCTTGAATCTGTTCCGATCTTATTTCATTTTCCGTTACTTTAAACGTAATAATAACGGTAGCATCTTCATTTGTATAGACTAACGTCGGTCTATTTTCTTTTGGATATTTTTTTATCACTAACTCCTTTGACATCTTTTTAAATGAGTCGGGAATGAGAACACTAACTTTATCTGAAATTATCTTTGTTCTTTTGAGTTCGATATCCTGAAGATTCATACTATTTGATTCGGACCTTATCTTAGTACTTGATAACGTTTCATTCACGTTATTTTTATCTATTATGGAAGTGACGGACGTTAATTGGTTATCGTCCAAATAAATATATATTGCCCCCATAACTGTGATAATAATAATAATAAATAATAATACGATTCTTGTATTTATCTTCAAACCCCAATCTCTCCTCTCTATTTATTCATTAACTTCTAAGGAGTTTATAATCTGATCTATGATTGGTTTCCATTGCCCTATTTGATCTTTTGGTAGACTTATGTTAATGGTAAGTAGTCTTTCTTCAAGGTCTGTAAATAGGATAAGACTATATACTTCTGTGTATTTTCCTGGTGTTATTATTTCTACTATTCCTATAACTTTACCATTAATGTCTGTAAGACTTTCTTCAATTAGTTTTGCTAAAGGGTGAATTTGGTCAATATTGTTAGCTATTTCGTCTTTTAATGTTGTAATGTCTTCTTCTGTCACTTGATCTGTTGTGTATGTAAAAATGATATTTACTGTTCCTTCTTTATTGGCATAGATAATTGGTACGTTCTCTATATTAGGATTTGCTTGTTTTATTTCTTCATCTGTCATAATATTAAAGGACTTTGGTATTAATATGCTTAATTTGCCGTTAAGTAAAGTGTTTCTTTCTAATTCAATATTTTCACTTTCATTTTCTTTTTGTTCATTGTCTGATGTTTGATCTATTGCTGTATTTGCTTGCTCTGAATTGTTGAATAGTGTGAATAATCCTGATATTATAATGAGTATTCCTATGATCATCATGATTATTTTTATTTTGTCTGAGAACATGTTTTTCTCTCCTATCATTATGATTTTGTTGTTGATTTGATATTTACCTTTATTTTTTATAGGTAAGGCACCGCTTAGCACAGTGCCTTATTGGAATATAAAAGTATTATCTTTTAATTTTAGTCCATGGTGGATGTTCGGTTTCTGCTTCTACTTTGAAAATATAGTCCCAGTTGGCTTCACGTAGTCCTTTTTTTGTATTATAGATTCCATATATACCACCTGATAAAGGGATTAAAGGAAGAACCAACATTAATATGCTATAAACATATGCTTCAGGTTTTGTCCATACTTGCTTATAGATTAAAAAGCTAACTGAATAAATCAAACCAATAACCCCTATTACCATAAATCCCCATGACGCAATATAATACACTCTCATTACTTTATATGCTTTTGTCTCTCTCTGTTCTGGTGTTACTAAGTCTTTGAAAGCCAATATCCTCACCTCCTATTTAGAAATTATTTAGAACTTTTGATAATTCATATAATCCTATAGCTATTCCACCTGTTGCCGCGACAAAGCCTAAACCAGCAGCTATTGCAGGAGAAGCAACCATTGTTGCAGCAATCAGCAATCCTCCTGATAAAATCTTTCCTGCTGCTACCCATTTATTTGTATCTTTTTGTGTCAAGTCGTAGATCCCATCAACAATACTTAATATCCCAGATGCTCGACCTAATATTTTAGCTGTTGTAGTAAATATTGTTTTGCCGTTTTTTAATACACCTGTCAATGCTAGTCTTGCATCTTTAAAATTATTTCCTAAATCTATTGTCGCTGCTCCTACTCCAGTAATACCTTTTATCACTTCCCCAGTCTTGGTATCGGTTAATCCCGTTGCACTTGCCGTCATAGCTAATGCATCTCCTACTATATTAACAAGTCCAGCTTTCCCTTTAGCTAAGTTAACATGAAAATCTATATTCGATAATGCAATAGATAAACCCTCTTTTATTGATGTGAATATTTTCCGTGTTTTTCATTCATCTTTTTCTTTAACGTCTATATTTTCTTTTTGCTTTTTTTATCCAAATTAGTTTGAATTGAATTGAAAATAGGACGCACTGTGCGTCCTACAACTATTAGACTTATGCTTCTATCAAAGTTACATTCTCCTCATGGCTTTTATTAATTACGTAAGTACCTGCTATAATATCATGAAGTGCTCGTTTCTCTTTTGTAAATCCAGCCATAAAGAATCCTATAAGTAAAATGGCAGCTGAGATAACTTTGCTCCAGTATCTTGCACTCGCTCTAGCAAAGGAAATTCTATTATTATAAATATCCACCACGATTAACTGTAGTACTTTCTTTCCCAATGTTGCTTGTATTCTTGAAGATTCTAATACCGCATAATATAGCCAAGGCCAAGATATATATAAAGGTAACCCTATAATAACTAAAATGTTTTCTTTAATCGTTTGTTCAATTCCTATCTTATTGAAAATCATTTCTATTACTGCCAGGAAAAAAATCAGTATTATTTCACCTAATAGTATAACTATGGAATCAATAAAGTATCCGAAAAAGCGTTTCCAAAATCCAGCGTACATTAAATCCCTCCTTATTTTTATAATAAATAAAAACTACTTATGCTACTATTCCCACTGATAAGTCACTATTTATTAGCTTTACATGCAAAAAAGGATGGACAAAAGATTTTTTCTAGTAATTTTTTATAAAAACCTGAAATTAAACCCATCAGGAAAATGTAAATTTTTTTGTAAACGAGTATGTTAAATACTAATAGAAAATCTGAACTATAAATATCAAAAAGGGAAAAGATGTTTTACTAATTGTTCAGCTTTATACATTTCCTCTAAAATTGGATTATTGTAATCACTTGAACTATCTAAGTATGCTCTTACCCCACCTATAATATTAAACTGCCCCTGTTTTAAAGAATCTGGCTCGTTATTATTAATAACGTCCAAAGCGTTACGATAACGTTTGAGGATCAATTCTAGAATAGGTTTAGGATTTTGGCGATACTGCTCTCCAATTTGCAATATAACTTTATTTATTTGTTGTTTTAGTAAATCCAATGTCATTAAATCCATTTTTCATCATTCCTTGTATACTATTTACTTGGTATCGTGCGAACTTCTTGTATCCAATCTAAAGGCCAATTCTCAGGTAATAATATTTGATCAGCTCCACCTTATAAAACTTTTCCGGTCTTTGTTGTTTGTTCGGATGCCTTACCAATATTCAAAATGGTTTTTTTAGGTATTTTTATTACAGCCTCGTACATTCTGCTATTTCCCCATTCTTGCAATAATGCTAAACTTATTTTGCTTTGGATTCGATTTTCTGAAGGTTGAGTCGTTGCAAAAGCACCACCGGCGTCAGCTTTTCCGCCAAAGACTCTGTATACTAATATATCCTCATTAGTTAACACCGTAGTATATTTTCCATCTTTAAAAGCACTCTTAATCCAAGAAGGTAATTCTACTTGTTTTATTATAGTCACTTTATCATCTATCAATGTTCCCATCCCATTTAAAGCTTTTACTACATCATCTGCTGTAGTTGTTTTCTTACCAATTCTACCTAATAATATAGCGAATTTTCCGGTTTTTGTGCTTTCTTTTAATATTTCAATACTTGCTGTTGTTCCTTTTGTTCCTACTATACCTATTATGATTTCGCCAACTAACCTTCCTGCCATTCTTGCTTTTACATCGGCATTACCTTCTGTAAAATCATCCCAAGCTTTTAGTACCGCTTCTTTTAAAATGAGAGTTAATAGTATATTCTCTTTTGTACCAGGTTTAGAAGCTTTGTATAAAAGAGCAACTCCTTTAGCTGTCTCAATTGGATGTTTTAATACATACCATATCCCTTTCGCTGTTTCTTTAGCGGCATCTAATATTCCCAATAAGAAATTTTCACTAATACTTATTAAGTTTGCTTCATCTTTTCCATTTATCTCTTTTCTCTCTGTTATTGCTGATTTGGTCTCAATATTATTTTCATCTCTAATTTCATCATTATTTTCCTGTTCCAAATCAGCCAACTGTGCAATTTTAATGTGTTTAGTTATGTTACCTGAAAATACTCCTGCAGAACCAGAATTGTCTCCTATATAACCATCATACATTCCTTTATCAAATGGGCGGGTTGGTTGCATGATTTCTGATTCTTTAATTCCTGCTGCTCTCATTCGTTCTCTTATTTTGTTTGCTTCTTTTGCTATTGCTTCTCTTTCTTTTTTGGTTGTTGCTTCTTCCCATTTTTTCTTCAGAACATTTATTTTTTTGTTTCCTAATAAGTTTTTGTTATAAGTATTAATGGATTTACTTGATGATTCTGCTACTTCTTTTCCAGGTGTCTTGCTTTCATGGATTTCAGATTTTACTAGGTATACTTGCCAATATCCGTCTCTTACTTTTATTTTCTTTGTTACCTTATTTGTTGTGTAGTATCCTCCACCTGAATCTACTACAACCTGTTTTCTGTAACTAGTGTCTACCCATTTCTTGTATCCAGATTTGACATACTTTCTTTCCCATTTGCTCTCCCATTCATAATGTCCTTCTCTTACTAGCTTTTTCGTCCACTTTGTTTTCCTTACCCATTTTGTCCTATATTCTACCTTCCAATATCCACTGGTTACTTTCTTCCATGTGTAGTAGTATTTAGTCTTGTAATAGCTTCTATCTACCCAATATTTCTTACCTGTCCACCATGAGTATTTCCAGTATCCTCTTTTTATTTTGACTTTGTAACTTTTCTTAACTTTTTTCCAGGTGGTTTCTGTTACCCATCTCTTATATGGTACTTTTGTTTTTTGGTAGTAGTAGGTTCTCTCCCATTTATATTCAGCTGGTACCCATTTCTTTACTTTTGTCTTAACCCATTTATATCCGCTGGTGTCTATCCATTTTCAATATCCTCTTTTGACCGTTACCCATTCTTTCTTTTCCCATCTAGGTACCCATTCTTTTTTGGTTTCTTCTACTTCTTTATATTTAGGTTCTTCCCATCTGTAGTCCCAGTAATCGATTCTATATTTCCCTCTGCCTAGATCAGTCTGGGTTTGGTAGGCTTGGGGTTTCTTAGTTTTCGAATTGGTAGTAGTTTCCCCGCTGATTGCTTTTGTGTATGCTTGTGTTGCAGGTGCTATAACTTGAAATAGTAATGCTAGTACCAATACGAAGGCAACATAGTTCCTAATCTTCCATCTATTAAAAATTATATCGTACCTCAATTTCCTTTCCTCTATCTTTTTTCTAAATTATTAGAATCTTTAACATAACTGCTCACTCCTTCGCTGTTATCTTGGTTGTGTTTTAATGTATACAATTGATGAATCTAGTAAATACATTCTTCACTTCCTTTTGTTGAGATAATAATTGTTTTGTTTTGATGCATTAGGTTATATCTATGGGTAAAGATGTTTGTTTAGGTATAATGTACCTTTTTTTGTTTTAAATATATATATATATTTGGCTCTTCGCCATCTAGTATTGGTATTAGAAAATACGAATAGGTTAATAGATGTTTTTACCTTACAGCCTTTTCATAGTTTCTCTATCAAGACTCAACCCGTCAAGGAGAGCGCTTGACTGCCTGAGCCTTGATAGAGGATGTTCAATTAGGCTGTAAAGGAAATAAAATAACCTAATGAGGTTTAACATTAATATCTAACTTATTAGCAGTAGCATAAATCATGTAAATAAGATTGTTAATTGAG
>NZ_MIJF01000020.1 GCF_001730235.1 Vulcanibacillus modesticaldus
TAGAAAGAGTATTTGCAGATATGAAAGAGAAACATGGTTTGCGTTGGACTACGTTAAGAGGTTTGAAAAAAGTCTCGATGCAGGCGATGTTAGTTTTTGCTGCCATGAATTTGAAAAAGCTAGCGAATTGGACGTGGAAGAGACGTCCGAATCGCTCTCAATTTTTTATTTCATCCAAGATTTTAAGCATTTTTGACAAAAATAACTTCATACTAGGTAATTTAGCATGAGGTTAGTCTTCAGTCTGAAGTCACAAGAGTGACTTTTTTTTGTAGTTGCCCCTCAAAGCTCGTTCTATCGTTTAATCAAATTGAATAATCTGATATAGAGAGTTAAATTCAGAGGGGGATGCAAAGTGCGGCTTGTTTCTCAAGTAATGGTCAGACGGAGAATATTGACGTCATTATTTGTTGGAATTTTAATATTTACTTCACTGATTGCAAGACTTGGATACATTCAATTGATAAAAGGGAACTGGCTAGCACTTAAAGCTGAAGATTTACTGAATAGGGAGATTCCAGTTGAGGCAAGAAGGGGAAAAATTTTAGATCGGAATGGTCAAGTATTGGCAATGAATATTAGTTCTCCAACAGTTATAGCTATTCCGGTACAAATAAAAGATCCTAGTATGACTGCAAAGGAATTGGCCAATATCCTTAATCAAAGTGAGCAGAAAATATATAAATTGATAACAAAAAAGGTATTGATGGTAAAAATCGCAAGAAAAATATCAGAGGAAAAAGCGAATCAAATTCAAGCACTTAGATTACCAGGTATTGCAATCACTGAGGAGAGTAAAAGATATTACCCAGAGAAGGATCTTGCTTCCCATGTCTTAGGGTTTGTTGGAATTGATAATCAAGGTTTAGCAGGCGTTGAGGTGGTTTATGAAAAATTGTTGAAAGGAAGGAATGGTTCTATAACCTTTTTTGCTGATGCTAGTGGTAGAAAAATGCCTAATCAAGAAGAAACTTATAAGCCACCAAAGGATGGATATACCCTAGTATTAACCTTAGATAAACAGATTCAGTCTTTTCTTGAAAGAGAATTAGATCAAGCGATGCTCAAATACGATGCAGAAAATGCTCTAGCAATCGCTATGGATCCTAAGACGGGCGAAATTCTTGGCATGGCAAGTAGACCGAATTATGATCCTGAACATTTTGCTGATTATCCAAGTGAAGTATATAATAGGAATTTGCCTATCTGGATGGCCTACGAACCGGGATCTACTTTTAAAATAATTACCCTGGCAGCCGCATTAGATGAAGACGTGATTAGCTTAAGTGACAATTTTTACGATCCGGGATATATTGAAGTGGCGGGTCAAAAAATAAAGTGTTGGAAGAGAGAAGGGCATGGTTCTGAAAGTTTTTTAGAGGTTGTTGAGAACTCTTGTAACCCCGGATTTGTGGTTATGGGACAGAAATTAGGTAAGGAAAAATTGTTTCAATATATAAAAGCATTTGGTTTTGGTGAAAAAACGGGAATAGATTTAAGAGGTGAACAAAAAGGAATTTTGTTCGATCTAGATAATGTAGGTCCCGTAGAACTAGCCACAACTTCCTTTGGTCAAGGAGTTTCAGTGACACCTATTCAACAAGTTGTTGCAGTGTCTGCGGCTATTAATGGAGGAATATTATATACCCCCCATATTCTTAAAGAGGTTCGTGACCCTGTTACTAATGAAGTATTAACCGTTATAAAACCAGAGGCGAAACGGCGGGTTATTTCCCAAGAAACATCTAGGGAAGTTAGGTTGGCCCTTGAAAGTGTAGTTGCTAAAGGAACAGGTAGAAATGCTTTTATAGATGGTTATCGAGTGGCAGGAAAAACCGGAACAGCTCAAAAAATCGGCCCTACTGGAGGATATTTAAAGAATAATTACATTGTTTCATTCATTGGATTAGCACCTGCAGATGACCCACAAATTGTTGTTTATGTTGCTGTCGATAACCCCAAGGGCATTCAATTTGGTGGAGTAGTGGCTGCTCCAATCGTAAAAAATATCTTAGAAAGTACTTTGCAATATTTAGAAGTAGCTCCAAGGAAAGAGCAGATAACAAAAGAATATCGATATGGTTTAGATATACCATATGTTGAAGTTCCAAATTTAATTGGTTATTCTAAACAGCAACTAAGACAAAATTTATATATTAATTTTAACCTAGAAATTGATGGAGATGGTGATATCGTAGTCCAACAAATACCAAAACCTGGAACAAGAGTAGAAAAAGGTTCAACAATTCGTTTGTATTTTGGTGACAAAGAGTGAAAAGGAGATTAAAATAGATATTATAATTGCCAGGAAAATATTTTTGTATACCTGGCTTTTCTTGTGATAATTGACTTTTTTATCGGATTTTTGTCTATAATGAGAGTATGATAGGGGAGGAGTATAGATGAATTTATTACAATTAGTGGAACCTTTAATAACCGCAAAAGTTATTGGAGATATAGACATTGAAATAGATGGAATAAAGGTAGATTCAAGGCAAGTAGAAAAGGGAGATCTATTTTTATGCCTATCAGGTTTTCAAGTAGACGGACACGATTATGCAAAACAGGCAGTAGAAAATGGAGCAGTTGCCATAGTTTGTGAGAAGGAACTACCTATAGAAATTCCCCAGATCATCGTTAAAGATTCTCGATTTGCAATGGCACTAATAGCAGATATTTATTATGATCATCCATCACATAGATTAAAAGTAATCGGTGTAACTGGGACAAATGGAAAGACAACTACAACACATTTAATAGAAAAAATACTTGACGATCATGGTCATTTAGCTGGTTTAATTGGAACTATCAAAATGAAAATTGGCAATGAAGTTTTTGATGTAAAAAATACAACACCTGATGCCCTTGAATTGCAAAAAAGCTTTGCAAAAATGCTAGATGTTGGCTCTGATTATGCAATCATGGAAGTATCTTCCCATGCACTAGATATTGGAAGGGTAAGAGGAGTTCAATACCATATTGCAGTATTTACTAATTTGACTCAAGATCATTTGGATTTCCATGAAACTATGGAAAAATATCGCGAAGCTAAAGGTTTACTTTTTTCACAAATGGGTAATACATACGACTCAAATGTTAAAAAGAACAAATACGCTGTATTAAATGCCGATGATCGAGCAAGTGAGTATTACAAGAGAATTACCGCTGCGCAAGTGATTACTTATGGGATAGATAAAGAAGCAGACGTAAGGGCTACTAAGATAGTTATTTCTTCTCATGGAACCAGTTTTATCTTAGAAAGTTTTAGAGGGACAATTGAGATTAATCTGAAGATGATCGGTAAGTTTAGCGTATATAATGCATTAGCAGCAACAGCCGTCGCATTAATTGAAGGGATTTCACTTGAAAAAATAAAGAGAAGTTTAGAAGCGATACCGGGTGTTGATGGGCGTTTTGAGTCAGTGAATCTCGGCCAAGATTTTACGGTCCTAGTAGACTATGCCCATACACCAGATAGTTTGGAAAATGTATTAAAAACAATTAAGGAATTTGTTAAAGGAAAAATATATTGTGTTTTTGGGGCTGGAGGAGATCGTGATCGAACTAAAAGGCCTTTGATGGGTGAAATAGCAATGAAATATAGTGATTTTGCTGTTGTTACCTCTGATAATCCAAGGACAGAGGACCCACAAAAAATTATTAATGATATTCTAGTGGGGATTGAGAGAGTCTCCAAAGAAAACTCAAAATATATTGCTATATTAGATAGAAAGCAGGCAATAGAGTATGCAATTAATAATGCACAGGCTAATGACGTAGTATTAATAGCTGGAAAGGGCCACGAAACATATCAAATTTTAAAAGATGAAGTAATTCATTTTGATGATAGGGAAGTTGCAAAAGAGGCGATAAGGGGTAGGATTTCATGAAATTAGAACTTAAAGAAATTATTCAAGCTGTTAAAGGAAGATTAGATTCAAATACCGATAATATTTTAGTTAGTGGTATAAGCACTGATTCCAGAGATATTAATAAAGGAGATTTATTTATCCCCTTAGTTGGAGAACGATTTGATGGACATTCATACATCAAACAAGCTGAAGAAAATGGTGCAATTGCAGCCATGTGGCAAGAGTCCAGACCTATCCCAGACACAAATATACCTTTAATATTAGTCTCTGATACTCTAAAAGCTTTACAACATTTGGCTAGAGCATATCGAGAGAGGATTAACCCGATAGTTGTTGGAGTGACTGGAAGCAATGGGAAGACAACTACTAAAGATTTAATAGCTTCAATCCTAGCATTGAAGTATAGAGTTCATAAGACCAAAGGAAATCTAAATAATCATATCGGTGTACCACTAACCATTCTTTCAATGCCAGAGGATGCCGAAGTTGCTGTAATCGAGATGGGAATGAGTGCTCCTGGTGAAATTGAAGTTTTATCACTAATAGCTAAACCAGATATAGTGGTTATCACAAATATTGGTGAATCTCACATAGAGTTTTTGAAAACCAGAGAAAATATCGCAAAAGCGAAATTAGAAATTCTCAAAGGTCTTCAGCCAAAGGGATTGGCTATTTTGCCTGGTGATGAGTCATTAATTAGAGCAGCAATAACTGATTTTGATGAGTCTATTCAGGTTATTTGGGTAGGAAAAGAAGCGGTTAATAATAGCTATCCAATTGAAATTAGAATGGATGATACTGAGCAAGTTAACTTCGTTGATAATGAGCAAACTAGGTATTCATTACCTTTATTAGGGGTTCATAATGTCATTAATGCATTAATGGCAATTCAGATTGGTAAGAAGTTAAATGTTCCGATAAGTGATATCAAAAAAGGTTTGGCTAACCTTCAATTAACAGGAATGCGACTCGAAAAACTTCGAGGAAGGAATGGTAGTTTAATACTAAATGATACATATAATGCTAGTCCTACTTCGATGAAAGCTAGCTTACGATTATTAGCCTCACTTAAACAGTACAGTAAAAAAATAGCTGTGTTAGGGGACATGCTCGAACTGGGAAATCATGCTCATGAATATCATCTAGAGGTTGGAGAATTTTGTGCCGACTTGGGAATCGATAAGTTAATAGTCACTGGATCTCTTGGGGAATTGATTGCAAAAGGGGCAATTGCAGGTGGTTTAAATAAGAATGATGTTTACTACATAAAAGATTTAAATCAAATTCCTGAGATTGTTCTTCAATTCTCAAATCCGCAGACTGCAATCTTAGTTAAGGGTTCGAGAGGAGTTAGACTAGAAAAAGTTGTGGATCGACTTGTTTAACGAATTTAATTCTACTTTAAATAAATTTACTTTTTAGGAAGAAAAGGGGATATATCTACGATGGAAATAAGAATTATTATTTTTACTATAATTGCGGCATTATTAATATCTACTTTACTTGGTCCTTTGTTTATTCCAATTCTTAGAAAACTTAAATTTGGACAATCGATTAGGGAAGAAGGACCTAAGTTGCATCAAAAAAAAGCTGGAACACCAACTATGGGTGGAATCATAATATACTTTGCATTAATATTAACAGTTATAAAATTTTCACCCCTAACCCCTAATTTGTATTTATTACTACTTGTTACATTGGGATTTGGTTTTTTGGGTTTTCTTGATGATTTTATCAAGATTGTGAAGAAGCGTAATTTAGGTTTGACAGCAAAACAAAAATTATTTGGACAATTATTTATTTCTTCGATGTTATATTATTTTTTATCCCAAAATGGTCATGATACGGTTGTTTATATCCCAGGGCAATCTTGGGGAATTGATTTGGGATGGCTTTATTTTCCTTTTATCTTATTATTAACAATAGGTACGACCAATGCAGTAAATTTAACTGATGGTTTAGACGGGCTATTAGCAGGAAGTAGTGCTATATCCTTTGGGGCTTTTTCAATCATTGCTTTAAAGACAACTCAATATGAAGTTGCCATTTTTGGTGCTGCCATGGTAGGGGTTGTTTTAGGTTTTTTAGTTTTCAATGCTCATCCAGCAAAGGTGTTTATGGGGGATACTGGTTCTTTAGGTATTGGAGGAGCATTAGCTACGATGGCTATTTTAACCAAAACCGAATTGTTGTTGATCATCATTGGAGGAGTTTATGTTATTGAGACTTTATCTGTAATTATTCAAGTAATATCTTTTCAAACACGTGGTAAACGGGTTTTCAGGATGAGTCCGATTCATCACCATTTTGAGCTTTCGGGTTGGTCAGAATGGAAAGTAGTAACCTTCTTTTGGATTATCGGATTTATTTTTGCTGGAATTGGAATCTATCTCGAGGTGTTAAATTAATGGAAGTGAATTCAGTAGAAAATTATGAAGAGAAAAGGATCATTGTTCTGGGTTTAGCGAAAAGCGGAACAACTATCGCTAAGATTTTGCATCGATTTGGGGCTGATGTTACTGTTAATGATGCTAAACCTGAGGATAAGTGTCCAGAAAAAAAAGAACTAGAAAAATTGGGAATCAAAGTAATTTGTGGTAGACATCCAGAGGATTTAATAGATGAGAATGTTGATTTAGTCGTTAAAAATCCGGGTATTCCTTATTCAAATATTCTAATAGAGAAAGCGGTGCGATTAAATATTCCCGTAATTACGGAAGTGGAGATAGCATCAAAAATTTCTAAAGCACCTATTATAGGTATCACCGGCTCTAACGGAAAAACTACTACTACTACTCTAATAGGTGAAATTATTAAAAAAGCAGGATTAGCTCCTATTGTTGCTGGTAATATCGGGACTGTCCTGAGTGAAGAAGCTTTGTTAGCAAAGGAAGAACAGGTATTAGTTGCAGAATTAAGCTCTTTTCAATTGAAAGGGACTATCAATTTTAGACCACATATTGCTGTATTACTCAATATTTACCCTGCTCATCTTGATTACCATCAGAGTATTGAGGATTATATAGATTCCAAGTCAAAGCTATTTTGTAATCAAAATGCAGAAGATTATGCGGTACTGAATGCAGAGTGTGAAACTTGCATTAACTTGAAATCAAAAATAAAGAGTCAAATATATCTTTTTTCTACTAAGAGCAAGGTTGAAAAAGGTGCTTATATTGAGGGTGGCAAAATATTTTGGGTTGATGGGACGAAGCAGGTTGAAATATTAAGCCTTTCGGAAATATTTTTAAAGGGTGCCCACTTAGAGAATGTCCTTGCTGCCATTGTAGCTACTAGGCTATACGGGGTAGATTTTGAGGCTATACGTTATGTATTACGCAACTTTAAAGGTGTTGAACATCGTTTAGAGTATGTTTTGACTACAAATAACAATATCATTTTTTATAATGATTCTAAGGCAACCAATCCACAGGCTACCATTACTGCTTTGTCAGCCTTTGAGCAATCGGTTATCCTTATAGCCGGGGGGTTAGATCGGGGAATTAGTTTTGAAGAGTTGATAGAACCATTTAAAAAAGGCGTAAAATTTTTAATTACTTTCGGGCAAACAGCCGAAAAATTAAAAGAAATTGGTAGAATTGCAGGGATAGATCAATGTTTTGTCGTCGATAATGTTAATGAAGCTGTAAAATCAGCTTATTCTTTAGCAAATAATGGAGATATCGTTTTGCTTTCTCCTGCGTGCGCCAGTTGGGATATGTTCACCTCCTTTGAGGAACGAGGAAGAATGTTTAAGGAGGCTGTACATAAATATAAGAATGGGGGCTAGTTATTTATTTCAGTAAAAAAGCATGTTAAATTAACTGATTAGCTCTCAAATTAGGTGCAAAGAGGTGTTCTATCGATGGTACAACACAGATCTAACCCTGATTGGATAGTTATTATAGCTACTCTATTTCTCTTAGGAATAGGAGTAGTTATGGTGTATAGTGCTAGTGCGGTATGGGCATATCGTGAGTTTGGTGACTGGTATTTTTATGCAAAGCGACAATTCCTATTTGCGGTATTGGGAATTATTTCAATGTATCTTATGATGAATATAGACTACTGGGTTTGGAAAAAGTGGGCTAAAATTGGTCTGTTAACATTTTTCTTTTTGCTGGTTATTGTTTTAATTCCTGGTATTGGTGTTACTCGGGGAGGAGCAACAAGTTGGCTAGGTGTTGGTTCGTTTGGTATTCAACCTTCTGAATTTATGAAATTGGGAATGATTATTTACTTAGCAAAAATGTTTTCAGAGCGTCAGAAACAGATGGGTTCCTTTACCAAGGGACTTTTACCCCCACTAGCCATCCTGGGACTTGCATTTGGTCTGATCATGATGCAACCCGATTTAGGAACGGGAGCGGTATTGGTAGGTACTGTTATTTTGATGATCTATACTGCAGGCGCTAGGATTAAACATCTAGTTAGTTTAATGCTAGTTGGAGTTATCGGGTTTATAGGTTTAGTGCTAGCAGCACCTTATAGGATCAAGAGGATAATCGCTTTTTTAGATCCATGGCAAGACCCGTTAGGTGCTGGATACCAATTAATCCAATCCCTCTATGCTATTGGTCCCGGCGGGTTAATGGGACTTGGTCTTGGAATGAGTCGTCAAAAGCACCTCTATGTTCCTGAACCACATACAGACTTTATCTTTTCCATCTTAGCTGAGGAGTTAGGTTTTATTGGTGGTACAACAGTATTACTATTATTCTTGATTTTACTCTGGAGAGGTTTTAGAATAGCTATTACTGCACCAGATTTATTTGGTAGTTTTCTTGCCGTAGGGATCATCGGAATGATTGCTATTCAAGTTATAATAAATATTGGGGTTGTTACTGGATTGTTTCCCGTTACAGGAATTACTTTGCCGCTATTAAGTTCAGGAGGGTCATCTTTAACCCTTACTTTAACATCAATAGGTATTTTATTAAATATTTCACGCTATTCGCGTTAATATGGGGATGATATTATGAGAATAATCGTAACAGGTGGAGGAACAGGGGGACATATTTATCCAGCATTGGCGATGGTAAATGAAATTAAAAAGCATCATCCAAATGCTGAAGTGTTGTATATCGGTTCTGAAAGAGGATTAGAAAAAGACATCGTAAAAAGGGCTGATATCCCATTTGTAACAATAGAAATTTCAGGTTTTAAAAGAAAACTCTCTTTGGAAAATTTGAAAACGATCGTTAAATTTTTAAAGAGTGTAGGTAAATCAAAGCAATATATTAAAGAGTTTCAACCAGATGTGGTAATTGGTACAGGGGGATTTGTATGTGGACCAGTTCTTTATGCTGCAAGTAAATTAAAGATTCCAACAGTTGTCCATGAGCAAAATGTGATACCGGGTCTTACAAATAAGTTTTTATCTAATTATGTCGATTTAATTGCTATCAGTTTTGAAGGATCGAAGGAATATTTTAAAAAAGCGAAAAGGGTTGTATTAACAGGTAACCCTCGTGCTACTGAAGTTGTTCGAGCTGATAAAACAAATGGTTATAAAGTATTAAATATTACTTCAGATAAAAAGGTTATCCTAATTTTTGGGGGAAGCAGGGGAGCTAAAGCAATTAATCAGGCATTTTTGGAGATGCTTCCAAAACTTAATCAATATCAAAATTTTCATTTTGTATTCGTAACTGGTAACGTACATTATGATTTAATACAAAAAGAGATTCAAAAATATGATTCAAAACTTTTGAAAAATATCTTTGTTACTCCTTACCTTTATAATATGCCAGAAATATTAGCAATAACTGACTTGAATATTAGTCGTGCTGGAGCTTCAACTCTTGCAGAGGTTACTGCTCTAGGAGTTCCTTCTATCTTAATCCCATCTCCTTATGTCACAAATAATCATCAAGAAAAAAACGCAAAGTGGCTTGAGGAGCAGGGTGCTGCTAAAATGATTAAAGAGCAAGAGTTGTCTGGTGATAAACTGCTAGATACTATCGTTGAGGTGATGAAGAATCATCAGAGTTATTCTCAGGCAGCGCAAAATATTGGCAAGCCTGAAGCAGCAACTAAATTATTAAAAGAAATGGAGACTTTAATCAAGAAAAAATAAATTGGAGGAATATTTTTGAGTGAATGGATTCAACAATTAAAAGAAAGTTCTGTTGGGGAAATTCTGGAGAATGAACCATTATCTAAACATACAACATGGAAAATCGGTGGCCCAGCAGATGTATTTATTGAAACAAAAGGTAAGGAAGAATTGGTTAAAACAATTAATATTCTCAACGATAATCAAGTTTCTTGGCAGGTACTTGGTCGAGGATCCAATGTCCTTGTTTCAGATAAAGGGTTTCAAGGAGCAATAATTTCTTTGAATAAAAATTTTCAAGAAATCAACTTTGATGGATCTGTTGTTCAGACTGAAGCTGGTGCTTCCTTAATCCGATTAGCAAATCTAGCAGCTAAAAATGGGCTGACAGGTTTAGAATTTGCTGGTGGAATACCAGGAACAATTGGTGGCGCGATTTATATGAATGCTGGTGCCCATGGATCTGACATTTCTCAAATTTTAGAATCTGCAGAAGTTTTATTAGATAATGGTGGGATTGTAACTTGGAGAAACACTGATTTTGAATTTGAATATCGTACTTCTATATTACAACGAAAAAAAGCTATTCTACTTACGGCAGTATTTAGCTTAATGCAAGGTGATCGGAAGATAATTGCAGAAGATATGGCGCGATTTAAAGATAGAAGAAGGAGAACGCAACCATTCAATTATCCTTGTACTGGTAGTGTATTTAAGAACCCACCTAATGACTATGCTGGTAGGTTGATTGAACAATTGGGACTTAAGGGATTTCAAATTGGTGGTGCCCAAGTTTCAACTATTCACGCCAATTTCATAGTTAATACTGGCAACGCTACTGCTAAAGATGTTTTATCATTAATCGATTATATTAAAGATAAAGTGTATCAAGAATTTCAAGTGGTATTAGAATCTGAAGTAGAGCTTATTGGAGAGAAATGATCAGTAAAAAGGAATGAGACCAATGTATTCTGAACAATCATTTCCAATTTATCAGAAGAGAAGAGTAAAGCGTAAAAGAAATAAAAGGTTGGTAGGATTAATTATCTTGTTTTTTTTGTTCATAGCTATTATTATTTATTTAAAATCTCCTATTAGTAGAATTGCAGAAATTGAAATTTCAGGCATAGATCTGCTATCAGAAAATGATATTTATAAAACAGCTGATTTACGTATTGGTATGTATTATTTACCAATAAGGACCAATTCTATTAAAAGAAAACTGTTAGAATTAGAAGAAGTTAAAGAAGTAAACGTTACAAAACAATTTCCTAGTAAGTTGGTTATACAAGTGATAGAAGAACAACCTATTGCTTATCTATTAAATGAAGATGGGGTTTGGTTACCAATACTTGAAAATGGTTATATTTTCAATGGAAATAGTGAAAAAAACTTTTTAGATCGCCCCTTGGTAACTAAATGGGATGATGTAAATAAAATTCCTAAGTTAGTCGAGGAATTGGGAAAAATTAAGCCTTCAATTCTAGTAGAAATATCTGAGATTTGGCAAAGTAGAGATCTTAATGCTACCTTTGATTCATCTAGGCTGATTATTTTTACGAGGGAAGGATATCGGGTTCACGTGTTGTTAGAGGAACTAGGTGATAAAATGAATCTTTATCCTGCCATAATAAATAATCTGAAAACAAAAACGACTAAATTAGGCGATATCTATCTTTTAGAATCGATGAGATTTGAAGAATTTGATGATGATAATAATTGACAATTTTGGTCAGTAAAAATATATAATTAGGCATTAAGTCTTATCAGTAGGAATTTATAATCAAAATTATTAATTTTATTTAAAATAAGCGAAAAAAAAAAAGGGTAAATATAATATTTGTTGAATTATTTACAGTAGGTTTTTTTTATTACAGATTTTGTATTCATTTGGCTTGGCACAAGCTGAGTTTATTATTATAGTTTATATAGGTCAAGTTTTTAGAGGGGGTGCCAAGGGTTGAACAGCAATGACGTAATCGTCGGTTTAGACATCGGTACGTCCAAGGTTCGAGTAATCATTGGAGAAATAAGTAATGGATCATTGAATATCATCGGTGTTGGTTCATCTGATTCAGAAGGAATAAAAAAAGGAGCAATTGTTGATATTGAACAAACCGTTCAATCTATTCGTAATGCAATAGATCATGCTGAAAGAATGGTTGGAATTACAATTGATGAGGTTTATGTTGGAATTTCAGGTAATCATATAGATTTACAATCAAGTCATGGAGTGGTTGCCGTTTCCAGTGAAGATAAAGAAATAAGTGATGCCGATATAGATCGAGTTATACAAGCTTCGAAGGTGATCGCTTTACCTCCCGACAGAGAAATTATCGATGTAGTTCCAAAAGAGTTTATTGTAGATGGATTGGCTGGTATTAAGGTTCCAAAGGGAATGATTGGAGTTAGGCTTGAGGTTTCCTCGACGATTATTACTGGTTCGAAAACGATAATACATAATTTGATACGTACAATTGAGAAATCTGACCTGAGGATCGCGGGATTTATTCTAATGCCTTTAGCTGCTAGTCAAATTGCTCTATCCAAAGATGAAATGAATCTTGGAGTTGTATTGGTTGATATTGGAGAAGGTGCAACAACTATCTCTGTTTTTGAGCACGGTGGATTGGTAAAAACAACAGTTATACCAATTGGTGGTGAATATATAACTAACGACATTTCTATTGGTTTAAGAACACAGATGGATATAGCAGAACAGGTTAAACTAAAATATGGCATAGCTAACTTCAATGAAGCAAATGAAGATATAAAATTTAAAGTACCGAGAATAGGAAGTAATGTTGATAAGGAATATACTCAAATAGATTTAGCACATATCGTTGAGCCAAGAGTTAGAGAGATATTTCAAATCATTCGCGAGGAAGTCTATAAATTAGGTTTTACAAAAGAGATTCCAGGGGGATACGTACTAACCGGTGGGGTAGTCTCTATGAAAGGAATGTTGTCCGTTGCACAAGAGGAATTACTTCCAGCAGCTCGGATAGCAATACCCGATTATATCGGAGTTAGAGACCCATCCTTCATCAATGGAGTTGGGATAGTAGAGTATGCTTCAAATATTTTCTTTAAACCGAATAATTTACAAAAAAGAGCATTATCATCCAATTCCAAGTCAAGAAATAGTAGTCCTTTTGAACGGGTTAAAAATTGGTTTAGCGAATTTATTTAAAACTCAACATGTAAGCTTTAGATTTAAGTGAGGGGGATATTAATGTTAGAATTTGATCTCGAAATGGAGCAAGTGGCACAGATAAAAGTAATTGGTGTCGGTGGCGGAGGAAGTAATGCGGTTAATCGAATGATTGAAGAAGGAGTTCAAGGAGTTGAATTTATCGCAGTTAATACAGATGCTCAAGCCCTTCACCGTTCTTTAGCAGAAACTAAAGCTCAAATAGGAGAAAAATTGACAAGGGGATTAGGAGCGGGAGCTAATCCTGATATTGGGAAAAAAGCTGCTGAAGAAAGTAGAGAAGACTTAGTGAATTATATCAAAGGTGCTGACATGGTTTTTGTTACTGCTGGTATGGGAGGAGGTACCGGTACGGGTGCTGCTCCAGTAATAGCAGAAATCGCCAAGGAATTAGGAGCATTGACAGTTGGTGTTGTAACTCGTCCATTCACATTTGAAGGGCGAAAAAGAGCTAAACAGGCAGAGCAAGGTATTGCTGCATTAAAAGAAAAGGTTGATACCTTGATCGTAATTCCTAATGACCGCCTTTTAGAAATTGTTGATAAGAATACTCCGATGTTAGAAGCTTTTAAACAAGCTGATAACGTACTTCGTCAAGGGGTACAAGGTATTTCCGATTTAATTGCAGTTCCTGGATTGATAAATCTGGATTTTGCAGATGTTAAGACGATAATGACTGAGAAAGGTTCGGCACTTATGGGTATAGGTGTTGCAACCGGAGAAAATAGAGCTGCTGAAGCTGCTAAAAAGGCGATTTTCAGTCCGCTTTTAGAGACTTCAATTAATGGTGCCAAAGGGGTCTTAATGAATATTACAGGTGGTGCTAACTTGAGTCTTTATGAAGTGCATGAAGCGGCTGACATTGTTGCATCTGCGTCTGATCCCGAGGTTAATATGATTTTTGGTGCAGTAATTGACGAAAGTTTAAAGGATGAAATCATCGTTACTGTAATTGCAACTGGGTTTGATAATGAGGCAAAGCCTAGTGAGACAAAACCTGAGGAAAAGGTTGAATCAGCCAATAAATTAAACATTAAACCTTTTAATTCTACAAATCATGATAATTTAGATATACCTACCTTTTTAAGGAATAAAAATAGAACAAATCTTGATTAAACAAAGCTTTACTAGCCCTGATTTTTCAGGGCTTATTTTTTTAGGAAATTTCTTTCCTAAAAGCCGCACTTGTATAAAATAAGATATTTAGCCTAAGGAGTGTTAACTTTTTTGTTCTTTCGACAAAAAAATTTTGGGCTTGTCGTCAAGTTTAGACAGACTTTGAATATAAATATATTATATACTGTTATCACTTCTTTCAATAAGAATTGGAGAGAGTGACGATGGTATTTTATTTGGACCTTATTCTACTTTTAAATTTGGTTATAGATTATTTTATTTTATTAGCCACGAGTAAGTTTCTTCATCTGTCATATAAAAAATGGCGATTGGCACTAGCTTCTTTGCTAGGGGCCCTTTATACCCTTGTCTTCTTTTTTCCAAATCTAACATTTTTCCACTTGTTCACAACAAAGATTATCTTGTCAATTTTTATGGTATTAATGTCATTTGGTTTTTCGGATCTTTTTCAATTTATTCAAACAATCATCACTTTTTATTTTGTTTCATTTGTTACTGGAGGCGGTGTATTTGCACTTCAATATCTTTTTAACATTAAACACGATGTAATAAATGGGATTTATGTAAGTAGATCTTCAAGTCCTTTGATGGTTTTAGTATTGATTTTACTTGCTTTTTTTGGTATTTGGATCTTTTCAAATAGAACTTATCAAACTATTTGGAGGAAAACAGAGGTAATACATAAAATTCTCGATGTTGAAGTATTTATTAATGAATTTAGCTACAAGTGTAAGGGATTAATCGACACTGGGAACAGGTTATATGATCCGATTACAAGGAAGCCAGTTATGATTTTAGAAGCAACCGACGTCTCATTTATCCCATCGGTCTTTAGAAATATTTATCGCAATGGTCAATTTCAAATAGAATTATTTAATCAGATAGCTGATCAGATTGATCCTACTTGGTTATCACGAATTAGTTTAGTTCCTTTTAGAAGCGTAACTAGAGAAATGCAGTTTATTTTAACAATTCGTCCAGATAAGGTGGTGATAACAAGCGATTCAAATAAACAATTGATAACTACTAAGGTACTTGTAGGGCTAGACTACAACCAGCTATCAAATGATAAGGTTTTTCAAGCAATTATTCATCCTGATTTATTGGTGGGATAAATCATTCTTAAGGGGGTATCGTATGTTTGTAAGATTAAAAATTAAATTTCAATTATTATGGCATCGAATCTTATTTTTCTTAGGTCTTAAAACTGAAGAAATTCATTATATTGGAGGAAGTGAGACTCTTCCACCACCATTAACTAGGGAAGAGGAAGAAATTTTACTGGAAAAATTACCTAACGGAGATAATGCGGTTAAATCGATGCTCATTGAGCGTAATCTTCGTTTAGTAGTTTATATTGCTCGAAAGTTTGATAACACAGGAGTAAACATTGAAGATCTTGTCTCAATTGGTTCTATAGGATTGATAAAAGCAGTGAACACTTTCGATATTGACAAAAAAATCAAATTAGCAACATATGCTTCACGCTGCATTGAGAATGAAATACTAATGTTTCTCAGACGGAATAATAAAATAAAAACAGAAGTATCCTTTGATGAACCTTTAAACATAGATTGGGATGGAAATGAATTATTACTTTCAGATATTTTAGGGACAGAAAATGATACCATATCTAAAAATCTTGAGGAAGAAGTTGATAAAAAATTATTAAATAAAGCACTTGAGAAACTAAATGATCGGGAAAAGATGATTATGAAACTACGTTTTGGACTAGAAGATGGAGTTGAAAAAACTCAAAAAGATGTGGCTGACATGCTTGGTATATCCCAATCTTACATTTCAAGATTAGAAAAAAGAATTATCAAAAGATTAAGAAAAGAAATCGATAAGATGATCTAAAGCATATTTTTCCCACTCTAAGGAGATACTTACTACAAGAACTCCTATAGGGGTGAGAGAGATGTCAAGAAACAAAGTTGAGATTTGTGGTGTGGATACATCAAAATTACCCGTTTTAAAGAATGAGGAAATGCGGAAATTATTCTTAAAGTTGAATGAAGGTGATCGCTCAGCAAGGGAAACGCTAGTAAATGGCAATTTAAGATTAGTTTTAAGTGTGATTCAAAGGTTTAATAATCGTGGAGAATATGTTGATGATTTGTTTCAAGTAGGATGTATAGGTTTGATGAAAGCAATCGATAACTTCGACTTAAGTCAGAATGTCAAATTTTCTACATATGCAGTTCCAATGATTATTGGTGAAATTAGGAGGTATCTGAGAGATAATAACCCTATACGCGTTTCACGTTCGTTGCGGGATATCGCATATAAAGCTTTACAAGTCAGAGACACTTTAACCAATCAAAAATCTCGAGAACCAACAATATATGAGATTTCTCAAGAATTAAATGTTTCCAAAGAAGATGTTGTTTTTGCTCTAGATGCAATACAAGATCCTGTATCTTTATTCGAGCCGATTTACCATGATGGTGGTGATCCCATATATGTGATGGATCAGATCAGTGATGATAAGAATAGGGATGAGCAATGGATAGAAGAAATTGCTCTTAAACAAGCTTTAAATCGTTTAAATGAGAGGGAAAGAATGATTTTATCTAAACGATTTTATGAGGGAAAAACGCAAATGGAAGTTGCAGAAGAGATAGGAATATCTCAAGCTCAGGTATCAAGACTAGAAAAGGCTGCCATTAATCAGATGCAAAAACATATAAAATAACGATTCAATCGAGGCCGATCTTTCTTTAGATTGGCCTTTATTTTGTTTGTACATTTTTATACCTTTTATCATATATATTAAGTAAAGAAGAAAAAGTGTAGGTGGGCTGTCAAATGCTTAAAATTTCAGAGTTCCAAACGAAAGATGTAGTCAATATATTTGATGGGAAAAAATTAGGGAACGTTACCGATTTGGAAATAGATTTACGTCATGGTAGGGTTGAATCATTGATTGTGCCTGCTCAAAGTAAATTATTTGGTTTGTTTGGTAATGGGGCAGAATATATCATACCGTGGAACAATATAATCAAAATCGGTGTAGATGTTGTATTAGTTAAACTTGACGATCATTCCTATCGTTCATCTGATTCTAATGAAGAATATGAGCTTTTTAAGAAAAATAATTAAGATAATTAAATGCACACGAGAAGTGTGCAATTATTTTTTTATCTGTTTCCACTCCCAAAAGCCGTTATCATTTTTGTTCGGATAATAATTTTTATGGTATTATGTTATAAAGGAGTGTTATAATGGAAACTTTTGTAATTAATAATGATCCTCTTCCTCATTTCACAATCCCATCCTGGACAAAATTGTTACCGGATTTAAGTGTTGGTTTTTCAACGAGAATAGGTGGTCAAAGTGTAGGTAATTATGATTCAATGAATCTAGCTTTGCATGTGGGAGACCATAAGGAACATGTAATTGCAAACCGACAAAAATTAATGTCTATAATTGGTTTTTCCTATGATGCATGGACAGTTGCTGAACAGATTCATGGTAATCATATAGAAATAATAACAGATGAAAAACGGGGTAGAGGAAGATTTGATCAAAAGGATGCAATTCCAGCTACTGATGGTTTGTTGACTGATGAACCAGATATATTATTAACTTCCTATTATGCTGATTGTGTTCCATTATTCTTTTTAGATCCTAAAAAAAGAGTTGTCGGATTAGCACATGCAGGATGGAAAGGTACGGTTCTAAAAATTGCTGAAAAGATGGTCGAAGCGATGGTAAAACATTATCAATCAAGTATCAAAGAGATTAGAGTAGCAATAGGTCCTTCGATTGGGCAATGTTGTTATGAGGTAAACCATCAAGTAATTGATCCCTTACGTGAAGCGATAGATAATCTACCTCAAGATGCAATTATAGATAAAAAAAATGGCCATTTTGATTTGGACTTAAAAAAAATTAATCGACAAATTTTGATAAATGCAGGAATTTTGTATGAAAATATCGAAATTTCTTCACTGTGCACAAGTTGTAATCCGGACTTATTATTTTCGTATAGAAGGGATCAAGGGCTTACTGGAAGAATGGCTTCCTGGATTGGACTTAGGAGGGATGAAGGGGTTTGAGTTTAGAAGCAAATCTAGCATTAATTAAAGAACGAATCAAACGTTCCTGTATTAAAAGTAATCGAAATCAAAATGACGTTAAGATTATCGCTGTAACAAAGTACGTTGATGTAGACCAAACGAAGGAAGTCTTGGATTTGGGATTAGAACATCTTGGAGAAAATCGTGTGCAAAATGCTCTACCTAAGTATGAGAAACTACAGGGGCGCGGGTTTTGGCATTTTATTGGAAGATTACAGTCAAAAAAGGTAAAACAGATTTTAGGAAAATTTGATTATATTCATTCCCTAGATCGCTTATCTTTAGCTGAAGAAATAGATAAAAGAGCTAAACAATTGGGTATTAAGGTAAAGTGTTTTGTTCAAGTTAATATCTCCAAAGAAGAAACCAAAACAGGTGTTGAACCAGAGAATTTGCTGGATTTTATTAAAGAGGTTTCTAAGTTTGATTCAATTCAACTTGTCGGCCTGATGACTATGGCTCCCTACGTAGAAGATAAAGAATTAACTAGACCTATTTTTCGCAAGCTTCGTGAGTTACTTGAACAAATAAATGATCAAAATATTTTAGATTACAAGTTGACTGAACTATCAATGGGGATGTCCAATGATTTTGAAGTAGCGATTGAAGAGGGGGCAACATTTATTCGTATAGGTTCCCTATTATTGAAATAGATATGGTTTAGATAAACATAAATCTTTTTGAAGAGGAGGATTAACAATATGATGGGAAAAATCATGGGACTATTGGGCCTTGAAGAAGAGGAAGAGTTGGAAACAGAAGTTGAAGAGGAAGTATTTCCAAGTAGAAAAAACAGGAATCAAAGTGGAAATATTATCAGCTTACATAGCCAAAAAAATGTAAAGGTAGTGCTACAAGAGCCTCGTTCTTATGAAGAAACACAAGAAATAGCAGATCATTTACGTTCTCATCGTCCTGTAATTGTGAACTTACAACGATTAAGTGCTGATCAAGCTAGAAGAGTGGTAGATTTTTTGAGTGGATGCGTGTATGCTTTAAATGGGGATATAAAAAAAATCGGAGCAAGTATTTTTTTGTGTACCCCAGATAACATAGATATACAGGGGGCAATTACTGAAATTTTGCCTGGGGATGAACATAATTAATGATCTTTACTAGGGAATTTGATTGAATATTAAACAACTTTGAGGTGATTAAATGATTTATTTATATAAGTTAGTGGACATAGTTTATGAGATATACTATTGGTTAACTATTGCCTATATCTTAATGTCATGGGCACCACATTTAAGAACAACACAAATTGGTGAATTGATAGGAAAATTGGTAGAGCCTTATTTGCGTCCATTTAGACAAATTATTCCACCATTAGGGATGATCGATATTTCACCAATCGTAGCATTATTGGCTCTTTGGTTTATTAAAATTGGACTTCAACAAATTATAGTCATATTGTTTTAATCATTAATTTGGGGGTTCTTTATGAATAAACATCAACTATATGTGCACTACCTAAAAGAAGAACATCCCTTTGTAGATAGAATTATTGAATGGTCTGAAAGGGTTGTTAAAACCCATATCCCAATAAGAACAGATTTTGTTGATCCCAGACAGTTACAGATAATCAAGGACATCGTCAATTCTTATATGGATTTGACGATGTTTTTTGATGGTGGCTATGAAGAAGCGGAACGAACAAGAGTGATTATAGCACCAGATTATTCGGTATATAATCCTATGGATATGGGGTTGACTTTTTTTAATATCAATAGTAAAACTAAATTCATATCATTACAGCATAGGGATATTTTAGGTGCACTATTAAGCTTAGGCATTAAGCGTGAAAAATTCGGTGATATTTTAATTTCTGATGATAAAAATCAGTTAATCGTGGCAGAAGAGATTGCTGACTATGTTCGATTAGAGTTAACCCAAATAGCTAATGCCAAGGTTAGTTTAGAGGAGATTAAAAGAGAAGATTTAATTGATGTAAATCAAATTTTACAAACTGTAACACTAACAGTCTCCTCTTTAAGAGTCGATACAGTCCTTAGTGGGTTATATAATCAATCTAGGGTAAAAGTTGGGGAACTTATTAAGAAAAAACTCTTAAAAGTTAATTGGAAAATTATCGATCGGGTTGATTATAAATTGAAAGTAGGGGATGTGATTTCACTAAGAGGCTTTGGTCGCAGTAAATTCCTAGAAGAGGAAGGAACTACGAAAAAAGGACGAATTAGGGTGAGATTTGGAAAATTAATTTAAGGAAATGAAGGATTTTATAAATACTTGTCGAATGAGTAGAAGATGAAGAACTTAGAAGCAAATGAAGAAAAATTCTGGGAGGTGTTTATGGTGCCATTAACACCATTAGACATTCATAATAAAGAATTTAGTAAAAGTTTTAGAGGTTATGACCAAGATGAGGTAAATGAATTTCTTAATCAAATAATAAAGGATTATGAAGCGCTAATTCGTCAAAACAAAGATTACGAAGAAAAAATTGCACAACTGACCGAAAGATTGAATCATTTTTCCAATATTGAAGAAAGTATCAATAAATCGATTATAGTCGCTCAAGATACAGCAGAAGAAGTTAAGGCTAATGCTAAAAAGGAAGCGCAATTAATCGTTAAAGAAGCAGAAAAAAATGCAGATCGAATCATCAATGATGCACTTATGAAATCAAGAAATATCTCTTTAGAAATAGAGGAATTAAAAAAGAGGGCGGCAATCTTTAGAACCCGTTTTCGTACTTTAGTTGAAGCACAACTAGAATTACTTGATAATCAAGCTTGGGAAGAGCTTGACGAGTTATCAAAAATTGATCAAAATGAGGTTGAAAAGGTTTAAATTATTGACTTAATGTTAATAATTAGTTATAATTTACAACCAAAAAGAAAAATTATACGATGACTGGGACAGGTTTGATAGAACAGATATTTAAAGCGAGCTAGGGATGGTGTAAGCCTAGTAATATAGTCTATCAAATATCACCCAAGAGTAACTTTTCCGAAAAGGCAAAATCCTTAGTAAGAAAAGTCGGTATTTTACCGTTATCATAATTAAGTGGCCATGTGCTATTAGGGTGGTACCGCGGGTTCCCTTCTCGTCCCTTACGGAATGAGAAGGTTTTTTTATTTTTTAGATATTTCATGATTAAGAGATTAATTACAATATTAGGATGACAGTGCTTAAGAAGGAGTGAAGATAAATTGGCTGTTGATTACGGAAAAACCTTAAATTTGCCTAAAACAGATTTTCCAATGAGGGGAAATCTTCCTAAAAGAGAACCAGAAATTCAAAATTGGTGGGATGAAATAAACATTTATCAGAAGGTTCAAGAAAAACAAAAGGGAAAACCAAAGTTTATCCTACATGATGGACCTCCTTATGCAAATGGAGACATTCATATCGGTCATGCCCTTAATAAAGTATTAAAAGACTTTATTGTTCGTTTTAAAACGATGCAAGGGTATGATGCACCATATGTACCAGGTTGGGATACCCACGGACTTCCAATCGAACACGCTGTTGTAAAAAACGAAAAAATCGATCGTCGTAAAGTTGGTGCGATAGAGTTTAGAAATTATTGCCGAGATTATGCCCTCAAGTATGTTGAAAAACAAAAGGAGCAATTTAAGCGTTTAGGTGTAAGGGGAGATTTTGAAAATCCTTATATTACCCTAAAGCCTGAATATGAGGCAAAACAGTTAAAAGTTTTTGGAGAGATGGCTAAAAAAGGTTTAATCTATAAGGGCTTGAAGCCAGTATATTGGTCACCATCATCTGAGTCAGCATTGGCTGAGGCAGAGATTGAATACATGGAAAAACGTTCACCTTCTATTTATGTTGCGTTTGAAGTGGTTGATGGAAATGGTGTATTACCTAACGGTTCAAATGTAGTGATTTGGACAACAACACCTTGGACTATTCCGGCAAACCTAGCTATTTCTGTAAATCCAGACTTCGAATATGTATTATTTAAAGCTAATGAGCAAGAGTATGTTGTTGCTAAAGATCTGCTAAATAGTGTTAAAGATGAAGTAGGTTTCGAATCGGTTGAGGTTGTAAAAGAGATTTCTGGTAAAGAATTAGAAGGTGTAATTACAAAGCATCCATTCTATGACCGGGTGTCACCATTAATTTTAGGTGATCATGTAACTTTAGATGCTGGTACAGGATGTGTACACACTGCGCCAGGTCATGGGGAAGAGGACTTCTATATTGGTCAAAAGTATGAATTAGATGTGCTATGTCCTGTTGATGAACAAGGGAAGCTAACCCATGAAGCACCTGGTTTTGAAGGAATGTTTTATGAAGATGCTAATAAAGAAGTTACAAAGAAGTTAGATGAAAATGGCAAACTGTTAAAATTAAGTTTCATTAAGCACCAATATGCACATGACTGGAGAACCAAAAAGCCAACCATTTTCCGTGCTACTGAACAATGGTTTGCATCAATTGATGCTATTCGTCAAAATATGTTAGATGAGATTAAGAAAGTAAAATGGGTTCCTCACTGGGGCGAACAGCGTCTGCACAATATGATTGCTGATCGTAATGATTGGTGTATTTCTAGACAAAGGATCTGGGGAGTACCAATTCCAATATTCTATTGTAAGGATTGTGGTGAAACAATCATTAACGATCAGACCATTGACCACATTGTTAAATTAGTTGAAAAAGAGGGTAGTAATGTTTGGTTTGCTAAAGAGATTGAAGAGCTTCTTCCAGAAGGATTCAAGTGTCCAAAATGTGGCGGAGATCACTTTAGAAAAGAAACAGATATTATGGACGTTTGGTTTGATTCAGGCTCCAGCCATTTTGCTGTCCTAGAAGGACGTGAAGATTTACAATGGCCAGCTGATTTATACTTAGAAGGATCAGATCAATATCGTGGTTGGTTTAATTCCTCACTTTCTACAAGTGTTGCTATGACCGGTAAAGCACCTTATAAAGAGGTATTAAGCCATGGTTTTACACTTGATGGAGAAGGCAGAAAAATGTCTAAGTCCTTAGGAAATGTTGTCGTACCTAAAAAAATCATGGATCAATTAGGGGCTGACATTCTTCGTCTTTGGGTTGCATCCGTTGATTATCAGGCTGACGTGAGGATTTCTAATGATATTCTTAAACAGATTTCTGAAGTTTATCGCAAGATAAGAAATACTTTAAGATTCTTAGTCGGTAACTTAGAAGGATTTGATCCAAAGACTGATAAAGTGGCACTTAATGAAATGAATGAATTAGATCAATATATCATGATGAGAACCAAACAATTAATAGATAAGGTAATCAAAGCATACGATGAGTATGAGTTTCATACTGTATATCAAGCGGTTCATAATTTCTGTACAGTTGATATGAGTTCCTTCTACTTAGATATTATTAAGGATACATTATATATCGAACCTTTACATTCTAAAGCGCGTAAAGCTGCACAAACTGTTCTTTACGAGACTTTACTGGCTATTGTTAAATTAGTTGCGCCGATATTACCACATACTGCTGATGAAATTTGGAAATACATTCCTGGTGTTGAGGAGATTAGTGTACAACTAGTTGAGCTACCAGACTGGTCAGATGTTACAATTAATCAAGAATTAATGGATAAATGGGATAAATTCTTAGATGTCCGTGATGAAGTATTAAAAGCTTTAGAAGTTGCGCGTAAAGAGAAGTTGATCGGTCATTCTCTTGCTGCAGCAGTTACCATCTACCCAACAGAAGAAACAACTAAAGTTTTAGCTCAATTTAGTGATTTAGATAAGTTGTTTATCGTTTCTCATGTAGAAGTAAAAGAAGCTAATTCTGAAGTTCCAGAAAAAGCAATGACACTAGAAGGATTAAGTGTATTAGTAACTGTAGCGGAAGGTGAAAAATGTGAACGTTGTTGGACTGTTACACCTGAGGTAGGTAAGAAAACCGCTGACCTCTGTCCAAAATGTGCAGATATTGTGGAAGAGCATTATAGCGAATTAGATAATCAAGAGTAATAAATTATTTAAGCTTAGGACTTCATGTTCTAAGCTTTTTTTATGCAATCTTTTATGAATATATTTTGAATTTTATGACTAATTTTGTCGAATCTGATGACAAACAATGATATTAATTATAAAATATGCTCGTAAATGAAAATCTATGGAGGTGGTCTGATGACGCAACTAGAGAGTAATCATAATATAGATGTTGATGCTCCAAAACCAAACTTGTTCAAGGTATTATTTCAACCAGGAGAATTAAAAAAGCTAAATGATAATCCAGTGATTCTAGTACCGGGACTAATTCTTACTTTAATAGTAGCTATATCTGGGTTAATAACAACTAAGGGCTTAATCGACTCGGGATTTCTTGAACAACAACTTGGTGGAGAAATTCCAATTGAAAATATCAAAGTTTTTTCATATATCGGAGCGGTATTAGGTGGAATATTTAGTATTTGGTTAGCCTTCTTGATTTTAGCAGGAATATTGCGTTTATTTAGTATATTTATTGGCTCACAAGTTAAATTTAAAACCCTTTTCTCCCTTTCTATGTTTACTTATGGCGTGATAGTTTTACAAGGATTATTGGTTGGTACCTTGGCACTGATTATGGGAGTATCAGCTGTAGATATTAATTTAGGTCTTGGGGTCTTTGTATCTGAAAAAACAGGCTTTATATCTGCAGTCTTATCTTCGATTACTATTTTTACTGTTTGGTGGTATTACTTGCTTAGTGTTGGTTATAGTGAAGTAGCAAAAATTTCTTTGAAAAAATCGTTCTTAGTAATCGGTATTATTTCATTGATTTTTCTATTAATCATAGGTGGGTTAGGAACGCTAAGTTCCATGACTCCGCAAATTTAAAATAAATTACTTAGATTTTGAGAATTTGATTGAAATAGCGCATTTGGCGCTATTTTTCCTATTTAGCTTATCGTAATTGAGGTGAGTGGTAATGAAGAAAAAAATATCGATAATTTTTTTGGGGCTAGTTTTATTAAGTGCAATTATTTATATCAATATTAATAATATTAAAGAAACGCAAAGCTCAGCAAATTTGATAAAAATTACTTATCCAAAAAAAGAAGTGAACGAAAATACTGTATACGCATTAGGAAAAATTGAAATGAAAGATACAACAGAATTATATTCTAAATTAAATGGTCAAATCCAGCAAATAGCAGTTAAAGAAGGGGATGAGGTTGAGCAAAATCAAGTAATAGCAACCCTTGACCCCACAAATATGCTGCGAAACCGAGATCAACTAGAAGAAAGCTTATCGGAATTATATTTAGAACAGAAAAAAATAGGTCAATCTAAACAAATCAATGAATTAATTCTTAAGGAGGCTAATATTAGTTTAGGAGAGGCAGAATCAGAATATCAAAAAGCTTTAGATGGTTTTAATGGCGGCTGGGTCACAAAAGAAGCATTAGAAAAAGCTAAAAAACAGTTAGAGTTAGCTGATCTACAATATAAAAAAGCGGAACTTCAGGTTAAAGTTGAGGAAGATAGGGAGATAGTGTCTGCCAAGTTGCTTCAATTAAAGATACAGAACATTAAGCAACAATTAGAACAATTAAAAAAGGATTTAGAAAATGCTAAAATAACCGCAACAAACAGCGGTTCAGTTATTCGAATTTTTGTAAAAGAGGGACAGTATGTAAATGTGGGAACTTCGATTGCATTAATTGGTTCATTAAATGAATTAGAGGTTGTTGGTAGAGTAAATGAGTTTGATTCTGCAAAAATCAAAGAGGGAGATAGGGTAACAATAGATGGAGATGCTTTCACTAAGGAATATAAAGGAAAAATTACATATATATCACCTATTGCAGTAGATTCATTGGACGGCCGAGAAACAAATATTGAGATTAGGGTAGACTTTGAAGATAATATTCAAGGGCTCAAACCAGGTTACAACGTATATATGACCATCGAACCAGCAAACTCAAATGATGTTTATCTGATTCCAAGTAGTTCGCTTGTATCAAAAGATAACAAAGATTATGTCTATGTTTTGGTAGATAATCAGGTTGTAGAAAAGGAAATAAGAATAAAGTCAGACCAAGATTCTCAAGAAGAATTGGAAGTAACATCGGGATTGAGGGAACAGGATAAAATAATTGTTAATCCATGGGAAAATATTAAGGACGGAGAAACTATTAATCTAGAAATGGTAGAAGAAATAGGTGAAGATGTATGATCCATCTTGAGAAGATATCCAAAGAATATAGTGATGGTGACATTCGTGTTATTGCTTTAAATGATGTCAGTTTAACGATCGAACAAGGTGAATTTGTTGCTGTTATGGGACCTTCAGGATCAGGAAAGTCAACTCTAATGAATATATTAGGTTGTTTAGATGTACCAAGCAGCGGTGTTTACCGTTTAAATGATAGACAAATTAATAATCTTACTGCTATAGAACTTGCGGCGCTTCGTAACCAAACGATAGGTTTCATTTTTCAAACTTTTCATCTATTACCTCGTTTGTCTGTACTAAAAAATGTTGAATTACCGATGCTTTATCGGGGGGTAAGACAAAGGGAACGACGACAAAGGGCAATAGAGTTATTAAAAATGGTTGGACTTGAAGAAAGATTGCACCATCAACCTAATCAACTTTCTGGGGGGCAAAAACAAAGGGTAGCAATTGCCCGTGCCTTAGCAAATAATCCCTCCATTATCCTTGCCGATGAACCAACAGGTAACCTTGATACTAATACTAGTATTGAGATAATGAATATCCTTACTGATTTAAATAAACAAGGGGTAACGATAGTATTAGTTACTCACGAAGAAGATATAGCTTTATTTGCTTCACGTATAATTAGATTTCGTGATGGTCAAATTGTTGAAGATAGCCTAGTATCTTAGCATGAAAGACCACACAGTGTGAGGGGATTTTGGATGAATTTATCAGAATATTTCAAACTAGCAGTGGATAGTTTGAGGATTAATAAGTTACGTTCATTTTTAACATTGATAGGAATTATTGTTGGTGTTGGATCTGTGATAGCTGTTGTTATGATCGCTCATAGTGGACAAGAGGGAATAATTGATGCCATTTCTCAAGATGGTAAAAATGTGTTTTATATTTATAATAGCGAACCAAATGGCGTCTACGGTTCACGGGCAGCATTACGCATAAATGATATATCCTTTTTAAAAAGGAAGTTGGATCAAGAAGTATTAATTAGTGGTTATAACATTGGAAGAGTTGAAGTTAGAATTAACAAAAAGCAAGAGTATGTTGATGTCCAAGCGGTTTCAGCGTCATATAAAGAGATAACCAAGAATTTAGATCTGATTAGTGGCAGGTTTTATTCTGAGTCAGAGGAGCGTTCGAGATTAAAAGTTATTGTAATCAACAATGTACTAGCTGATAAATACTATGATAATGCAAAATCAGCGGTAGGAAAAACTATTGTTTTAAATAACGTTCCATTTAAAATAATAGGGGTTTATAAAGAATCTACGATTTTGGGCTTAGGAGGGAAAAGGTTAAATAGTTATCTGCCATTAAATCTTTGGAATCGAATGACGGATAATATGCAAGAAAAAATTGCCGGGATCCAGGTCAAAGTGATATCGGAAGAAGTAAATATGCAGGATATTATGAAGCAAACAGTTTCATTATTGGCTGAAAAACATCGTGTGCCGAAGGAACAATATATTACACAGTCGATTGAACAAACAGAAAAAGTAGTTAACTCTGTATTTGGTTTTATCAAGGTGATAGTGGGGGCGATTGCGGGAGTTTCCCTTTTTGTCGGCGGTGTCGGAGTAATGAATATCATGTTAGTGACAGTTGTAGAGAGAACACAAGAGATAGGGATTCGAAAGGCCATTGGAGCTAAACCACAAGACATTCTGTACCAATTCATAATTGAAGCTCTGATATTAACCTTATTTGGTGGATTAATTGGTGCAGTACTAGGTGTGGGTACAGCATACATCATTACTTTGCTATTAAAATGGGAGTTTGTCATTTCCTGGTCAATAATCGGTTTATCCTTTGTGATTACCACACTGATTGGCCTGTTCTTTGGGATTTATCCGGCTAATAAAGCAGCGAACCTTGATCCGATTGAGGCACTTCGCTATGAATAGGGAGACCATTTAGTTTGCAAAATCAAAATAAAGGGGTATCAAATATGGAGCTTCAATATTTTTTTAAGCTTTTTAATAAATATTTATCAAAACATCCATTTATTAAGGTAACTTTAATAGCTATAGCATTATTATCTATCTTTGTGTTTGCGGAAGAAGTCGGAGAAAGTATAGGATCAATACTTTATTTCATAACTCATAAATAAATTGATAGCTATAAAGGCAAACATTATTCATTTTATGACAATCAATCAACTACTTTAAATTCAGCATGTTCAGGTTAATTATTGGTCCATATAGAGACTCAGATATATAATTTTTTTCCTAAACCTCAAATGCCCGATATTATAATGCTAACTGAAAGGAATCTTTCGCACTATTCAGTCGGGCAATATAGGTATGAAAGTGAGGTTAATTCTAGTTATAAAGAAAACAATTATATAACCGGAAAGTACTATCAGAATTTAGCTGAAACGGATGAAAAGCCAGTACATGTAATTTTTATCCACGGTTGGAGAATGAAAAATTTAACTAAGATTAAGAAAATGTTTTTAAAGCAATTTATGGAATTTGGCTATAACATGTATTTTTTTACACTACCGTATCATTTTGATAGAACTCCAGAGATTTCGCTATATAATGGAGAACTTATGATTAGTGCAAATATTGAAAGGACGCTGGTAGCTGTTAAACAAGCAGTTCAAGATTTAAGGAGTCTGATTTATTGGTTAAAGGAAAACTATGGTGGAAAAGTGGTGCTTGTAGGAGTTAGCCTTGGTGGATATGTTGCAAATCTAACTAGTATTGTAGAAAAAGAAATAGACTTACTGGTTTCAATTATGTATGCTAACAATTTAGCCCACGTTATTTGGAACTCAACCACAGGTAAATATATTAAACAGGAGTTGGAGAAGAATAGAATCACATTTAAACAATTAAATGATCATTGGAGATTAATAACTCCTAGTAATTTCAAACCCATAATACCGTTAGAAAACATATTACTAATTAATGGAAAGTATGATTTATATGTAACTCCTGAAGATTCTGAACATTTTTGGCAAGCTTGGGGAAGACCTAATAGGATTTCATATCCTAGCGGACATTCAGGGATAGTTTTTAATAGGAGCAAAATTGCAAGAGATGTTATTGCTTTTATGAAACAAAAAGTATGAGTTGGAGGCGGTTATGTCTTTTTCAATAATTTTTCTATTTTTCATATTATGGATTTTATTGTGGACAGTAGCATTTATCGTCGTAAATACAGATTCAAAAAATGAATATAATCGATGGCTAGGTTTGTTTACTTTTTTAGCTGGATTTGGTGGATTAGCAGTTTTCATAAGAGAGTTTATAGAACTAATTAAAATTATAGGAGTACAAATTCCGACAATTGATGGAATATTCTCTTCATTCGCTCACTACTTGGCGCCTTACGCTTTATTAATGTTTGCGATTATTAATACAGAAATATTCAGGAATCGGTGGGATAAATGGAAAAATAGAATTGCTATTATCCTATTAATACCACCTCTATTATCATATATATTATTTCCTGTATATCCTAAATTCTCACCTTCATATACGTTTATAGTGTTCTGGGCAGTTGGGTACATTGTGATAGCTAACTTAATGTTTATCTATTCATGGATTACTACTCAGAACCCAAGACAAAAGATAAATCAGCTATTCACTTGTGTTTTGTTTGTTCCTGCCCTAACATTTGTAGCGTTTTCTAATTACATTTTACCAGCGTTAAATATCCAAAATATTTGGATATATAATAGTTGGATAGTGATTCTTCTATTCATACTATTTATTTTCTTTGGATGGAAATATGGAGTATTAGGTGTAAAGATTAAGTTTGAAAAGTATTCACTCGATAACACAATGAGGGCAATGACTTCTGGAACTGCAATCCTTAATCATACTTTGAAAAATGAAGTAGTCAAAATATCTGTTTGTATTGAGGAATTAAAAAAAATAATTAAAGAATATAATATACCTACTAAGGATTATATTGATATAATTACCAATTCAACAGAACACATAATGGACATGATTAAAAGACTTAATACTTCGATGCAAGATATAGAAGTCAAAGAGCAAGCAGTTAATCTTGCAAATGTTATTGAACTTTCAGTACATAATATGAAATCTACTTTTGAAAAAAATAATGTGAAAATTAAAAAGAATTTAAGAGATGACATCATTTTAATTTTTGATAGGGTACATTTAAGAGAAATGATAAATAACATCCTAATGAACTCAGTTGAAGCTATTCATTCAGCAGGAGAAATTAATATAGAAATGACAATAAATCCAAAATATTTGACGTTAGCTATTAAAGATAATGGTATAGGAATTTCAAAAAATAATTTATCTAACATTTTCGATCCATTCTTTTCAACAAAGAAAAAAAGTTCTAATTTTGGATTGGGATTAACGTACTGTTACAATGTTATGCAAAAAAGCGGCGGTTATCTTGAAATCGATAGTAAAGAAAACATTGGAACTACTGTATACCTTAATTTCCCAATTAAAAAAGTATTCACCAAATATTCGATAGATGAAGTGCGGGAGGAGTAAAAATGGATAGAATTGGGATTTTCATAGTAGAAGACGATCCATTCTGGATGAAGCTTATAAAAAAATTAATAAATGAGCAAAGTGATATGTTTGTTATTGGTTCAGCTTCAAGTAAGGAAGAAGTTGTCAATCTAATTAAAACCTTAGAAGTTGATATAATAGTTATGGATATAAATCTATCGGGTAATATATATGATGGGATTGAAGCGACATTAAAGATTACCCAAAACAAATCAATCAAAGTGATCATGTTAACCTCGTATGAAGATGAAGATATTATTAGAGATTCTTTCATAGCTGGTGCTGTGAATTTCATCTCTAAAAGAAGATATAAAGAACTACCAGATGCAATTCGTCTAACATTTTCTAATTCCTCGCCAATAGAAGTTGTCCTTCGAGAGTTTTCAAGGTTAAAAAGGGAAGAGCAATTAAAAGATTTATCCCCAGCAGAAAGAGAAGTATTTGAGCTGATAGAACAAGGATATTCGCATGCAGAGATGGCCAATACTCTATTGAAAGCAGAAAGTACTATAAAGAAACAAATAACTAAGATACTAAAAAAATTAGGAGTTCGTACCTCTAGAGAAGCAGTGATGAAAGTAAAAAGTAAAGGTTTAATTAAAAATAGTTTCTCTGGAAAATCTATGGATTAGGAAAGACAATAAAATAATAAGATGGTTAATCATGTTGGGATGGAGATGTAATATGTCAAATAAAAAGATAGAAAAGTTAAATTTAATAATTATATGGATTGTTGTTCTTATCTTATTTATCAATTTTCTTTTTATTTATAAATCACCAATAACTACTGTTACAACAATTGTTACATTCATTTCTGCCGTAGTAGTAACAGTAACATATTTTAAATCATGAAAAATTTACAAGTTTTGAACTGGAACTCTAGAGATAAGATAATTCCAATTACTAAGTTTAAAGAAAAGAATTATTATATAGACAAACAGATCGGATTAAAGATAAATCTGTATAATACCACTATTTCCAGTTTAATAAAGGTGAAAATTTGTCAAAACTAAATAAATTAGAAGAAGGAGAGATAAATGTATGGATAAAATAAAGAAAATTCTAGGTGAAAAATATGTGGTAGTATTATCAGTTTTCTTTTATATTTCCGTTGTTCTCGTTGCGATAAGTTCATATATTGTAATAGATAAAATAAAAATTTTTATTTTAATCACTGTTCTCTTGGGATATTTAATAAACGCGATATATATAATCTTCAAACTAATATTCTGGTCTAGTAAAAGGAACAAGGATATTTAAAATTATTATTTATAACCATCTCAATTTTTGGAAGGATGAGGTGCTATGTTTTATAGCACTTTTTTATTTGAAGGTAGTATAAAAGATTCCACTTACTAACTTTAAAGAAAAGAATTATTATATAGACAAACAGGAAAAATATTTTAAAGATACAGTTACTAACAAGATATTCGTCCCTAATTTCAGAAAATTCAAAATTAAGTGGTGTTAATACTTAGATTATAGTTCCAAATAACAAAACTTAAGGTAGTGTCAAAAGTTCTATGAAAAATTAAACGTTTGGTGAAAAAGAAATTAAGAATGACAAAATTGGGGAACAAAGAACTTCACAAAGGGTTAAACAAGTATAGCAAAAGCATGACTTCATTTAAACAGTGACAAAAAAGAGCATACTGAAGCAGACTCTTAAAACAGAGCCTAATTAATACTGTTAGATTAAGCAGACTGTTGCTCTAAAATAAATTCCTGTGACAACTCAATAAGTTTAGACCA
>NZ_MIJF01000021.1 GCF_001730235.1 Vulcanibacillus modesticaldus
GCCGTTATCTAAAGAATAGGTATCTTTAACCAAATCGTATATAAAGCTAAAGTCAATTGCTTGATCTATTTTCCTCACTAGATGATCCTCTGGTACTAAATCTTCTATTGATACTAATTCAACTTGAGTTCTCACATCTTCCTTACGCTTTGTTAACATATTTCTCCCCTCACAAGATATTTATTACATACCTATTATACAAAAAAAGCTTGTAGATTTGTCTAAATAAAGACTTTGTCTACAAGCTGACCAGACAGAGTTTTCTCTGTCTGGTTTACGTATCTGTATTTTGGTTATCCTATAAGTTTTAGAATTCTGGCTCGATCAAGCCATAACGACCATCTTTACGTTTATACACCACATTCATCTCTTCAGTCTCAGAGTTTGAGAAAACGAAGAAAGAATGTCCTAACATATCCATTTGTAAAATAGCCTCTTCTACGTCCATTGGCTTTATATTAAAACGCTTTGTCTTGACAACTTTAATATCATCTTCTTCATCTTCATTTTTATTATTAGGCTCTTCCTTAAATAAAGTTTTAAGACTTCCCTCTTGTCTAAATTTACGGTTAATTTTAGTTTTATGCTTTCTGATTTGACGTTCAATCTTTTCGACAACTAAATCAATTGCCGCATACATGTCTTCATTAGATTCCTCTCCTCTTAATACAACCCCAGGGAGCAGGATTGTTACTTCAACACTGTGAACGTCTTTAACAACCTTCATCGTTACTTTTACATCAGAGGTAGGCGGAGTATCAAAATATTTCTCAATGCGACCCACTTTTTTTTCAACGTATTCCCTTAACGCATTTGTGACTTCAATGTTTTCTCCACGAATATTAAAATTCATGTCAACTCCTCCTTTCATATATATATATTTATTTCCCTTTTCATTTAAAAAATCCTTCTTTTAACGACACTTAACCGAAAAAACAATTTAAAAAACCCCTCAAAACGAGGGGATTTACCATTTTCTTAAGCCTTAAGTAATTTGGCATTAATCGCCACAATTATTGTGCTTAAAGACATTAAGATTGCACCGATTGCTGGAGTTAAAACAACACCGAGTTTGTATAAAATACCTGCAGCTAACGGAATTGCAAAAATATTGTATCCCGCTGCCCACCATAGATTTTGAATCATTTTCCGATATGTAGCTCTAGAGAGTTCGATAATTGATACTACATCTTCAGGATTACTTTTTACTAAAATAACATCGGCAGTTTCCATAGCAACATCTGTACCAGCACCGATAGCGATTCCTAAATCAGCATTTGCTAATGCTGGAGCATCATTAACTCCATCACCAGTCATAGCAACCCTAAGACCTTTACTCTTAATTTCTTTAATTTTATCCGATTTTTCATGAGGTAAAACCTCAGCATAAATTTCATCAATATTTAGCTGTTTCCCAACCCATTCCGCAACTTGGCGATTATCACCAGTTAACATGATCGATTTTATATTCATCTTCTTTAACTTTTCGATTGCTCGTCCAGCGCTCTCACGAACTTTATCCGCCAACGCAATCATACCACCTAATTGATTATCTACTAACACAAATACCACAGTTTTGCCTTGATTAGACAGTTTTTTATATTCCTCATGTGGATATTCAATGTTATTTTCTTTCATATACCCCGGACTTACAATCATAATATCTTTACCAGCAATGACCCCATGAAGTCCTTTACCGGTTAGTGATTCAAATGTTTCTGGTTCACTTAAAGAAATATTCCGCTCTTGAGCTCCATCAACAATTCCTTTAGCAATTGGGTGCTGTGATTGAGCTTCTAATGATCCTGCTAGCATTAGTAGCTCATTTTCTTCATAACCTTCATTTACAATGATGTCTGTAATTCCAAATTTTCCTTCAGTTAATGTACCAGTTTTATCAAACACGATCGCATCTAGTTTTCTCGCACCTTCAAAACTTGCTCGGTTACGAATTAACAATCCTTTTTTCGCTGAGATTGCCGTTGAAATAGCGATTACTAATGGAGCCGCTAGTCCTAGAGCATGAGGACAAGCAATAATCATTACAGTTACCATTCTCTCTAATGCGAAAGCAAAACTCTTACCTAACAATAACCAAATAATTAGTGTTCCAAAACCAGCAGCTAATGCGATATAAAACAGCCACTTTGCGGCACGATTAGATAAATCTTGGGTGCGTGATTTTGTCTCCTGAGCTTCTTTAACTAACTTAATAACTTGAGACAAGTAACTAGCTTCACCAGTCTTCTCTACCTCAATTGTTAAGGCGCCTTCACCATTAATCGAACCACCAATAACTTTATCATCCTTTGTTTTTTCAACTGGAACCGACTCACCGGTTAACATCGATTCATCGATAGAGGAAACGCCTTTAATGATAATACCATCAACAGGAACTTTTTCCCCTGGCTTTACCAGCACTTGGTCCCCCTCTTTTAATTCGGAGACAGGTACATCCTTAACTTCACCATTTTCAGTAATTAAATGTGCCTCAGATGGCATCATTTTGACTAACTCTTCAAGAGCTCGAGAAGCTCCCATAATCGAACGCATCTCTAACCAATGACCAAGGAGCATTATATCAATTAACGTAGCCAGTTCCCAAAAGAAGTTTTTTCCCGACAAACCAAACACTGTTGAAGAACTATACACATATGCTACAATAATCGCCAATGAGATTAGGGTCATCATCCCCGGAATTTTTTTACGCAATTCATCTACAGAACCTTTTAAAAATGGCCATCCGCCATAAAAGAAAACAAAAGTAGAAAGAATAAATAAGAGGTAAATATCGCCAAAAAATTGCAATCTAAAGCCTAAAAAATCTTGGATCATAGGTGATAGAATGAGGATTGGTATTGTTATTGCTAATGAAATATAAAAGCGTCTTTTAAAATCGCTTATCATTTCTTCATGGTCTCCATGCCCATGATTTGCATGGCCACCATCAGCTTTATCATTATGCCCTGAATGTTCTTGATAGTTACCATGTCCGTTATGAAGCTGTGATTCGTGGTTGTCATGAATTTGATGGTCTTGATGATCTTGATGACTATGATGATTGTGATGATTTTCATCAGTTTTTCCCATTGCTATTACCCCTTCCTTAATTAAATTTGAAATTGTTAATAAATTTATCTTTATTATAATGATAACTTCAATCTGGCTAAAGCTTATTTTTACATTTACTGCCTATAATTATTCTTGGAGCAGCCTATTAATCATTAAACCTCACCAATATTAGAGTCGTCGGTGAGGTTTAATAAAGGTATTTTATAAAATTTTACTTAAAAATGATTGTGTTCGCGGATTTTGTGGTGAGGAAAATAACTTTTCCGGAACATTTTCCTCGATAATATACCCTTCATCCATAAAAATGACACGATCACTAACTTCACGTGCAAAGCCCATTTCATGGGTCACGATAACCATAGTCATCCCTTCATCAGCAAGTTGTTTCATTACCTCAAGCACTTCACCAACCATTTCGGGATCAAGTGCCGAAGTTGGTTCGTCAAACAACATGACCTTCGGCTCCATTGCCAGTGCTCGAGCGATAGCCACCCGCTGTTTTTGACCACCAGACAATGAATCAGGATAAACATTTGCTTTATCAGCCAAACCTACCTTAGCTAGGAGCGTTAACGCTTTTTCTTCAGCTTGCTCTTGTGACCACTTGCGAACTTTAATTGGTGCTAATGTAATATTTTCTAAGACAGTCTTATGCGGAAAAAGGTTGAAATTTTGAAACACCATACCTACTTCAGTACGTACCGCATTGATGTCTGTGCTTTTATCTGTTAAATCGATATTATTGACAATAACTGTACCACTTTGAACATTTTCAAGGAGATTTATACAACGCAATAAAGTACTTTTCCCTGACCCAGATGGTCCAATTATACATACTACTTCTTTTTCTTGTACTTGTAGTGATATTCCTTTAAGCACTTTAAGGTCACCAAAACTTTTATGAAGATTCTCTAATCTAATCATTCTGTGCTAAATCTCCTTTCTAAATAAGTAACAAGTTGGGAAAATACCATGGTTAAGACAAAGTACAATAGCGCAACTGTAGTATAAGGTCCCCATCTTATAAATGTGCTCTTAGCTGTGATAAAACCTGCATATGCCAATTCATTAACAGCAATAATTGCCAGTAGTGAAGAATCCTTTAATAAAGCGATAAATTCGTTTCCTAAAGGCGGTAGCATTCGTTTAAATGCTTGGGGAATTATAACGTTTCGCATCGCTTGTTTATAAGTCATCCCAAGAGATCTTGCAGCTTCCATTTGGCCACGGTCAATAGACTGGATTCCAGCTCTAAAAATTTCAGCAATATAGGCACCAGAGTTGAGAGACAATGCCACAATCCCTGATACAAGCGGACCAGGTACAGTCTTCCCAATTCCCTCAAAAATTGTTGGAATTAAAGCAAAATGGATCAACAGTATTTGGACGAATAACGGAGTTCCACGAAATATATCCACATAGATCTTTGCTGGTATTCGAAGCAATGCCTTCTCGGATAACTTACCTAATCCAAGAAATAAACCCAAAATCAAACCAAATAATACTCCGGAACTCGTCAATAATATCGTATTGAAAAAACCTCTTATAAAAAGTTCTTTGTATTCCAAAACAACATTCAAATTTTCAATAAATCCTTCCAAAAAACTCACTCCAATCTTTAAAAATGCGTAGCATAACTGCTACGCAAACGGACTAACCAATCAAAAAATATTAATTTAACTCTGCAAAATATTTGCGATAGATCTCATCATATTTTCCATTATCTTTAATTTTACTTAATCCTTCATTAAGCTTTTCTAATAACTCATCATTGCCCTTTTTTACGATTATACCATAGTATTCTTTTTCGAAAGAATCATCACTAACCAATTTAAAGCTGTCATTCTTCAATACTTTTAAATATTCTAATAAAACTACATTATCTGCTACTACCGCATCAATTCGTCCCAATTGTAAATCATCTAATGCTGCTAAAATATCATCATAACCCTTTAGTCCCTGATATGTCTTTCCAAAGGCTTCTTGAACTATAAAATCCCCTGTAGTAGCTGTTTGAACTCCTATCTTCTTACCTTCTAGATCCTTTAAGGAATTAACATCAGAATCATTAGGTACAATAATCAACTGAGATGCTTCAAAATAAGGTGATGTGAAGTCGTAGCTTTGTTTTCTTTTTTCTGTGATCGTAATCGCAGCAATACCCGCATCAATCTGTTCACGGTTTATGCCTTCAAATAACGGATCCCATCCAGTATTTTTTACTTCGATTTTGATACCAGCTTCTTCAGCAACTGCCTTTACAATATCAATATCAAAACCTACTATTTCACCATCTTCAAGATTTTCAAATGGAGGATAAGTAGCATCCGTACCTAGGATGTAAATCTGTTCACCATCATCTACTTTTTCTACTGATAAATTTTGATTTCCACAAGCTATTAATACAAAACTTGTACCAATCAAGATAAGTGCCAATAATCCTATCTTTAATCCTTTTCCCATTTGTTTGTCCTCCCCTGTGTTTTTATAAGAAATAATGTATTTTTATAAGTTCATGCGTATAATTATACTTTAATATGCATAAATAATCAATATCTTTTTCTTTTAATCTTATCAACGTTAATGTTTACCATTTCTCGACAACAAAAATCAATATTCCACATATTTCTCCACATTAAAAATCCCATTATAATAGTTATTCACAAAGTTATCCACATTATCAACAGTCATTTGTTAACATTTTTAACAAGAATATAGGTTCCCATGTGGAAAAAAAGAAAAACAGATAGAATCATTTCTATCTGTTTCTATCTGTTCTTAATTTTGAAGATATTTTGTTAGGGCTTCATTAACGTTTGTTGACCAAGCAAGGTATTTTGGAAATAAATCATTTACCAAGATATTAACTAGTTTATCGACATCTTCTTCCTGTTGATATTTAACTACTTCTTCAAATATGGGTGCCATTTCTTCAAAGGAAAGAATGATATTATATGCATCCTTGTCAACGGTTTTCATCAGATTAGATGATAAGATATTGGCGTTTTGAATCGCCTTTAATGCCTCTATTACATCTTGAAACATCGGTAGATCAAAAGTATTTTCATCTTTAATTCGAGTTAGTATGTAAAGAACTCCACTATCCAATGTCTCTAGCATTTGGGCATAATGTCTTAAAAAAACGTATTGGTTATCTTGCAAAATAGTATTATCGTAGTAATGATCATTATCTTTACTATCGTGATTATGCCCCATTATTACCCGCTCCTTTAAAATTGTGTCATTGCAAAACCATTTTATTTTCTTTTGTCAAAAAAGATTCCGTCTCCATAAACCGTTTGCTGGTTATACTTGTTGTGTATCAGCTTTCTTTGTCTAACTTTTTTTAAGTCATTCTCTATTTCACTCAAAAATTTCTTAAGGGCTGCATCGATCTCCGGATGTAATTCAATTAGTTTTTCACTAAAACGCTTATCTTCAATACTAAATTCTTTGGGTAGGGATTGAATTAATTTTTCCCGTTTATCCAGAAAATGATTAATAGTATTTATATATTCATCTCTTTTTTCTTCTTTTGGAACATCTTGCAGAGTTTGATATAACTCTTTTGTAATATGATAAAGTTGCTTAACCACGCTCATCGGTTTATTCACCTTGTCCGAACTTCATCTGACGATCTTTTACTATTACTTGTTTCCATGTATCTCTAAATTCGACTACAAACCCTTCTACTTCATCCAAAATAACTATATCATTTTTAATATTAGCCTCCACCAAACGATTTAACATATAATCATATAACTGCATCATTTGGTGGGATATTTGATAATCCATATTTAATGTAACCATCAATTCTCGAATAATATTTTGTGCTTTTTGAATATTGGTGTTTTTTTCTTCAATCTTCTTATCATCAATTGCCTTTTTTGCTTGTTTAATGAATTTGATACATCCATTATATAGCATTAAGGTAAGCTCTCCTGGGGATGCCGTCGCTACAGTGTTTTGCTGATAAGTTTGATACGGATTATTCAATGCCATCTAACCCCTCCTTTGAGATTGATTATTGTCCTTGTCCTAATTGAGACATGAGAGCACCAAATTGGGAATTATAACGATTAATCGCCTTTTCCATTTCAGTGAATTGCCTCCAATACTTATCCTCCAATTCAATGAGACGTGTTTCAAAATCTGCTATATCCTTATTAATGCGATCTAAATTACGTCCAATGGTAAACTGAGCATTGGTTTTAAGACTATTACCGGCTCTAGCCTCCACATTTGTTATCGTTTGGTCGATCACATCCCTAAGCCTTCTAGCTATCCCACTTTGGTCGTATACCAAATTACCACTGGCATCCTTAACCTCTTTATTGAAAAGGTCATAGACGGCCAAAGCATCATCTTGAATTGCTTGACGTAATTTATTTTCATCAATGATTAATTTACCCTTATCAAGGTAGTTACTGGATGTAGTTATCCCTATTTCTGAAAGCTGATCATATTTAGTATTAATTCCTTGTACCGGGGTATACAAAGTGGTTCGCATCTGATTTAATCCATTCGACAATAAGGAATCGTTACGTAACAATCCACTTTTTGCTTTTTCTTCCCACAGTTCAATTTCATTATCGGATAATTCCTTTTTTTGATCATCAGTTAATGGTGGATAATCTCGGTAGCGCTCTTCAGATAGTTTATCATTTATCTTCTCAATTATCTCATTATATTTATCTACGAATTTAACGATAGTATCAACAATCTGATCGGTATCAGTGGTAGAATTTATTGTGACCAATTCTCCCGGCTCTGTGATACTATCTCCATCATCTGTGACTTGTTTCAAAGTATATTCAAATCCATTGATGATAAAAGTATTGGATGGTCTCTCTGTATCGATACCATTAATATTAAATTTAGCATTTTTGCCTAAGTTACCATTTGCTCCAGCAACAACGTTGTCAGATGCTAAGCCCAATGTTTTCGTTAAAAAATCCCCTGTAATTATTATCTCGGGCTGTCCAGATACATCACCTGTATTTTTTGCAGTCATTGAAATACGCCCAGTTTGTTGGTCATAAAAAATATTGACACCTGCATTAGAATTATTAATTTTATTAATAACATCATTAAGACTTTCAGTATTGGGATCGATGGTGAAAGATATAGCACTACCCAATGTTCCATCAGCTTGAATTGCTTGGATAGTAAATGAAGTATAACTAGTGTTAAAGTCAACTAAATTTGCCGCTTCATCTACTAAATTTCCATTAGGATCAAAAGCAGTGTTTGCGCGGATATCAGCAGCACTATTTATGTAAGCTGCCTCAGCAAGTTGGTCTACACGTATCGAAGCGTACACATCAGAAATGGAATTAATATTCTTTGCTGATACAGCATTTTCATTAGAACTGGTGATTATTTTTTTGGTAAATGAACCTTGCATATATATTCCATCAAAAATAAATTCGTCTAGTTCATTAAGCAATGAGTTCATTTCACGATAATCATCACGTTGCCATTCTAATATTTGCTTATCCTGCTTCATCTTATCCAAAGGAATGCGTTCTGCCTTCATCAAATCATTAACTATACTGTCGATATCTAATCCCGAAGCAAAACCACCAATTCTCATCACCATAATAAATCACCACCTATATCCTTTGGTCTACTAACAAACCAATGGCTTCCATCATCGTAGCATACATATCTAAAAATTTTTTTGATGGAATTTCCTTAATTACCTCATTTGTCTTAGAATCTACAATTTGTACAAAATACTCATTAAGTTTTTCATGGAGTTGAAATTTTAGCGAAGTTTGTGAAGGTTTGATAAATTGATTCATACCTTCAATTGTCTTCTCTAATTTTTCTTTAGAAATTTGTTGTGCTTGCCTTTGTTCCATCTCTTCATTAGTAGAAGTTTGATTTGATTTAATAGGTATATCAATTTTATCTTGAGTACGATCCACCGCCATCGTTGCTGGGTTTGGGGTTATAAAATTATCTATTCTCACAACACATCCTCCCTTTTATCACGAAACTTTTCTTTACTATATTTATCGGCTATTTGATTCTTTTTTTTAAGTAATTTAAAAAAATATAAAATAAAAGAGACCCCAGATGATACCAGGGTCTCAAAAATACTTGTGCTATTATCTTAATAATTGAAGTACACCTTGAGGAGCTTGGTTAGCTTGAGCAAGCATAGCAGTTGCTGCCTGTTGTAAGATGTTATTCTTAGTGAATTCCATCATTTCCTTAGCCATATCTACATCACGAACTCGAGATTCAGCAGCTTGTAAGTTTTCAGCTGATGTATCTAAGTTTCTGATTGAATATTCTAGTCTGTTTTGAACAGCACCAAGTTTTGCTCTTTCATCAGATACGTTAGAAATAGCTTTATCAATTAAAGTAATTGCTTTACTAGCATTCGATACTGTTGAAACACCAGTATTTTTTAAAGCACTGATATTAGCAAATGTAGTTGAAACATCGCTATTAATTCCTAGTTTGCTAGCAGACATATCGTTGATGTTAACAGCTATTGTTTGCCCTTCGTTAGCACCGATTTGCATGCTAACTCCGCCTTTACCTACCTCAATAATAGCTTTACCATCTCCAGTGGCAGTTAATGCAGCTTGTGTTAATTCTAATTCAAGATTATTTAAATTCAAGTTAGGATCAGCAGTAGTTATAGTTAAAGTATCTCCTGAAACTGTAATATTGGCACTATCTGTTCCAGTAACTGTATCTTGTAAAGTAATTACAGCATCTGCTGAAGCATTACCTAAAGTACCCCCAGTTCCAAATCCAAAAGTTGCACTATTATCAAAATTGTTCTCAGTTACAGTTATATCATAATCAGTACCAGCTTTAGTTGCAGTCAATATTAAACCGTCATCAGCATTAGCACTACTAAAAGATGCTGAAATAGCCATCCCTTCATCTGCAAAGGCTTGATTTAACTTTTGAACCACTTGATTAAATGTATCAGAACCTGATAATGATACAGTTACAGTCTTTCCATTTTGACTAATTGTTAAAGACTCGTCTCCTCCGAAAGCTGTATTACCACCCGCATCAAATACTGAAGCTAATGTAGCCGTTCCATTAACTGCTGTATAGTTAACAGTAGTGGCACCATCAGCTTTTAATGAACTTGCTGAAGTTTGAATTTGTGCAGCAGCTGCAGTATCAACATTTACACTTAATGAACCTTCATAACTATTAGTACCTGTTAATCGAGCAGCAGCTACTCCAGTTCCACTTGTAATTTTGACACCAGATGCTTCACCATTCAATAACTTTTTAGCGTTAAATTCTGTTGTACTTGAAATACGGTCAATTTCATCAACTAATTGGTCAATTTCGTTTTGAATAGCACCTCTATCATCGTCAGTTAACGTATCGTTTGCTGCTTGAACTGCTAATTCTCTCATTCTTTGAAGAATTGATTGTGTTTCTTGTAAAGCACCTTCAGCAGTTTGTACTAAAGAAATACCATCTTGAGCATTTCTTGATGCTTGAGATAAACCTCTAATTTGCGCTCTCATTTTTTCAGAGATTGCTAATCCTGCAGCATCATCACCAGCTCTGTTAATTCTTAATCCTGATGATAATTTCTCCATGGACTTTGCAACCATATCGTTTCCAATTCCTAATCGACGATAAGTATTCATCGCCATAATGTTATTATTAATTCTCATTATTAATTCCTCCTTGAGTTACTTATTCCACATCCTTGTGGTATCGAGAGTTCATTCGGCCGCCATGAAGCTCCCTTTGTAATTATATATCGTATAAAATATATATTTATTATCTACCAATTTCTCCGATATTCTAGTAATTCATCTCGAAAATACTCTATTTTCTTTAATATTCTATCAAACTTATCTATTAATCTGCTTTTTTCATTATTATTTTTTGTAGAGTGTCAATTGATATCGATTGATTAGCGGCACGTTTATTTTCCTCTTGAATCGACAAATAAATCTCTTTACGAAGAATTTCGACATGTTTTGGAGCATTAATACCGATTTTAACTTGATCACCTTCGATGGCAACGACAGTAATTTCGATATCATTTCCTAAAATTATCGATTGATTTTTTTTACGGCTTAAAATTAACATCTTATTTTCCTCCTTCTTTGTTTAAATGAGGAAATAAAGGAGTCTTTGTCAAATAATTTTGTCGATCAAGAATTAATTGTTTACCTTTCTTTGACTTCAAATTGATAATTAAAGGAGCTTTTAAATTAATTGTCGACTTCTGAAAATCTTCCGATATCGTTAGAATACCCCAAACAGTTACATTTTCAATTTTCTCAATAGACAGTTCGGCTTTTGTTTGCTCATCTATCTCAAATTCATAATCATGAAAAAAGACAAATGGATTAGCGATAATAAATGATAGTACAGGCGTTTTAATAGATTGGAGAACTGATAATTGCCCGTCTTTCTCCATTGGAATAATGATGAACTCCTTTTCATCTTCAAAACCAGGAATACCATTCTCAAAAACTATGATATCTTCATCCTTATAATCTATCTCACCAAAACGTGTATTCTTTAATTTCTTCATAAGGTTTCCTCCTTAAAGATTGCATTTTGCATAAGTGCGACTTTTGGGAGTAAAACGGATAAGGTGAGCACGTTGCAAAATACAATTTTTTTACTTTGCGTTGATTAAATATTATATTTTTATACCTATTTCTTTGATAAAAGATTGTATTTTACATAAGTGGCATTGTATAAGTGGTATTTTTGTATAAGTGCGGCTTTTGGGAGTGAAACGAACAAGGTGAGCACGTTACAAAATACCACTTCTGACTTCCCCCCAAAAATAAAAAAACAGTAGTTAAAAAAATAAGCTATAGCATTATACTATAGCATTTATTACTTTCAATTGGACACTTTAAATATTCAAATCTATCTTAGGCACATAGATTTCTATCCCATTTTTTTGTTGTAAATATACTTCAAGCTTGCCGGGAATATAATTTATTATTGGTTTATTTGGTCTAACCTCTGTCTTAACTGTACCGCCACTAAACTGAATATCTAAAGTACCTTCCTGGACAGAAATATCTACATTATCAATTGACGCAGGATCTTCATAATTTAATCCTACCAAATCTATTGAATTTTCCATCGCAAATTCTGGTATTGGATCTTGTTTAATATGAATTTTTGCCATTCGATCCCCTTTTTGAGCGATCTTAGCAATAGTATCCATTACAACATTACGTAAATTACTATTTATTCTTGCCGTTAATTCTAACGAAGGAACTTTTCCTAAAGCACTCCAAGCCCTGCTTTGATCGATTTGAATTTTAGGTAGATTGTACTGAATCTTTGCTTTAACTTGTTCTTGTTTCAAACTGATATCTGCTTTTGGTTGCTCTATCTGTAACTTTGCAGGAGCACTATTGATACCAGTCTTTGCATAGGTTTGTCTGATCTGGATTTGAGGAATCTTAATCATCTATCCCCACTACCTTAAAAAGTCAATCAGACTGGGTTGAATTATCCTTGCTCCAGTAGATAAAGATGCCTGATAAATATTCTCTTCCGTCTTAATGTTAATCATCAATTCAGCCATATCTGCATCTTCAGTCTTAGATAATAACTGAGTCAAATTGATGCTCTCACTTTCTAAACGTTTGGAAATTAATTCAATCCGATTAGACCTAGCACCAATTTCTGCAAATCTAGTTTGTATTAAATCAAGTCTAGTATCAATATCACTTAATGCTTGATTTATTCCGTCCTGATCATTACTATAAAGAGCATTCTTCAAATTCTCCATGACACGAAAAACATTGGTCGAGTCACTTGCTTCACCGAATAGATCAGCACCTGAAACATTCACAGGAATTGTAATTCCCACGCCTACCTCAAATTCAATGTTACCTTTATGAGGAGTAGCATCCTTAGCATTGGCACTATCATAAGGTTTAATATCAGTCATCTGCCCATTAAATATATATTTACCATTGAATTGGCTATTGCCAAGGCTGACTAAATGATCATAAAGTTGCTCAATCTCCGCGGCGATTGAATCCCTTGACTGATCTGAGTTCGTTCCATTAGCTCCTTGAACAGCCAACTCCCTTGCACGTTGCAAAACATCATTAGTTTCACTTATAATGCTTTCTGTGTAATCAACCCATGATCTAGCAGAATCCACATTTCGGATATATTGTTCATTGGCAGCCAATGCATTACGGTATCTTAAAGCAAAACTTATTCCAACTGGATCATCCGAAGGTTGATTGATATTTCTTCCCGTAGAAAGTTGATCTTGGATTTTTTTCAAGCGGGAAAGATTATTATTGAGATTGCGCATCATTTGTGTATTTAACATTCCTTGGGTAACTCTCATATTCTCACCTACTTTCTATTACCTACCTACAACACCGGTACCATTAATAAGTTTATCTAAAAGTTGATCGATTGTTGTTATCATCCTAGCTGAAGCATTATACGCTTGTTGAAACTTGATTAAGTTAGCCATTTCTTCATCTAAAGAAACACCACTAACAGATTGTCTTCTACTATCAACTTGTTCTGTGAGGATCCTACTATTCTCCTCTTGCCGAATAGCTTCTTGAGTCTTAACTCCAAGTCTTCCCACCATTGCACGGAAATTTTCATCAAATGTTCCTTCACCGTCAATAGCCGCTTCGACTTCACTTTCATCAAATGTAATCAAGGCATTACGCATCTGGGCTAACCATAATGCTAACTGGTTATTTCCTTTGATCACTTTCTCCTCATTACCAGTTGCACCGGAAACCGTATATGTACTTGTCGATGTTGCAATATTACGAATATCTAAAGCAATCTCTGGGTTAAGTTGAATATTACCTGCAACGAAGTTGTTGCTCCCATCTTTGGTGGTAAAGAATAAACCGCCTGGTTGAAGTGGATCATTGAGGGTATAGCCTAGTTGATGAAGTCCATTAAATCCCTTTACTCTAACAGTTATCTCAGCTGTTACAGTTCTTGCAGTAGCATCACCAGAAAAAGTCAATTCAGTACCATCAACTTTTGTCAAGGTAGTTCCTTCAGGTAAAATAGTTCCTTTGGGTATGGTCAAATCAAATTCTCCCTCGACCAATCCTTTTACCATCTGATCTAATTGAGCTTGAAAAGTATCAACGTGTTCTAAAGAAACTAGAAAACCATTGATTTCTCCCCCACTTATATCGTCTGGTAAACCGTTCACATCTAAAAGTGTGGTTTCATTATCTGCAACTAACTGAGTAGCTCCTGAAGTTATGGTATATCCCTTCGCAGTCTCGGTTACGTCAATATTGATTAACTTAGATAAATTATCGGTTAAAAGATCTCTTTGATCCCTTAAATCGTTTGCATTATCTCCAAGCCTTTCAATTCTATATATTTCTCCATTTAATTCAGCAATTTGAGTGATTAATGTATTAGCATCGTCAACTTTAATTTTGATACTCTCTTCCAAATCCCTTTTCAAATCTCCAAATTTATATGCAATATCATTGAAGGTATCAGTCAATGCCATTGCCGTTTCCATAACCACAGAACGTGCCGTTAGGTTGTCCGGTTGCCCAGCTAACTCCTGCCAACTATTCCAGAAATTATCTAAAACTGTTCGAATTCCTTGTTCCGAAGGCTCATTTATAACCGCTTCGATTTTCTCAAGAGTATTTCTACGAATGCTCCAATCGCCATAACTTTTATTCTGATTACGAAATTGATCATCCAAAAAGGTTTCTCTTACCCTCTTAATACTTGAGAAATCGACACCACTACCCAGTTGTCCAGGTGCGGTACTATTCGTTATACCAGGCACTTCAAGTGGACTTGAGGCAACAAAGTTGACTACCTGCCTAGAATAACCCTTAGTATTTGCATTAGCAATATTATGTCCCGTGGTTTGCATTGCAGTTTGTTGAGCAAACAAACCTCTTTTTGCAGTTTCTAGCCCATGAAATGTAGAACGCATCTTTCTACTCCTTTTCACGTCATTTTTACTACGCTTTTTTATCGAATAAACCTGACTTAGCGACCGTACTTGTTTTAGTCATCGGTTTGGAATAAGTATAACCTTGGCTTGGATCTTCTGTAATTAGATTAATCGTATGAGAGATATATTTTAACGACTGCTCAATAAGTTGGGTATTTAAATCATTCAATTGTTGAATCTCTTCAATCGTTTTAGTCAACTTCCCATGGATATCTTCTAATCTTTTTTTATCGTCAGGTGAATCTAAATTGTTAATCAAGTCGTTAATCGTAATTTGGTCCGCTTTAATATCATTATCATTAAGGATTTGCTGCACAACCTTCATCCGCTCATCTTCTAATTTACTCACCTTTTTTATCCAAAGGGATTCATAATGAATTATCTTGGATAATTCTTCGATACTTCCATCAATAAGCACCTGTTTTTTTTGTTTAGCTAAATCTAACATCTCTAGCTGTAATTGATAAATTTGCATTAGGACCTCTATCAACCTTGGAAATGAAGCCATCATCTTATCCCTCATTTCAAAATCACTTCTTGGACCAATCTAACATTTTATCTGCAACTAGTCCTGAATCAACTTGGTAAGTGCCGTTCTCAATTTGTTCTTTAATTTCTCTTACTTTTGCCGTTGGCCCATTGGAATCCTTAGCTGTGGTTTGTTCCAAAAGTGCTTTGGCTTCTTCAGATATAGAAATCTGGTCTTTTTTAAGACCCTCGTTCTTTGATACGCGACACTTTTGATTCATTTGCTGATAATTGCTAATTCCTGACATTCTATTGTAACCATTAACTTTCATTCGGTTCACCCCTTTATACAGTTAAATCGCTAAGAGTCTATCTTCTTTTAATAACTAATAGCAATAAAGAAAAGCCGACAATAAGTGTTACCTTATTTATCGACATCTATCTAATAATACTTAACCCTATTTAACCCAAAAAAAATCTTAATAACTCTTAATTCCTCATTTAAACTCTTTTTTTCTTTATAAACTGTAAGTTAGCGATTATTCTTTGATTTGAAGTTTACACCAAATTGATAATAAGTCTTTTCTTTTTTTTCTGGATTATTTATCTCTTGTTCTAATTCCTTCTCTTCTAAGACTTTTTTAATTCCTTTAGTTAATCGATCTGAACATTTTTTGCATAGCCTACCTTTTGAAATGACCGTGCCACAGGACTCGCAAGGGTATCCCATATTAGGATTATCTACAATCGAGATCCTTCCTTCGCGTATGAATTGGGTTATCTGTCTGACCGATACCCCAGTGGCTTCACTCAGTTCATAGATATTTACCATTTTATTTTCTCTTAAATATTCAGCACAAATATGATATTCTTCGTCAATCTCCTTAACACAATTAGGACATATATCATAAATCGTTTTTACAAAAACTTTTCCACAGCGAGAGCAATTAGAAAGATCTCCCAATCCCATCATACTCCCTCCCATTATGATTATCTATCTTATCCATAGCACGTGCTAGTGTTAAACCATAGACATTTCTTGCTCCTGCTACTCTAAGGACTCTAGCACATTCAGAAATCGTTGACCCGGTAGTATAAATATCATCTATGATTAAAATATTTTTTCCCTTAATCTGACTAATTGAATCACCCTTGAGCCTAAAACTTTCTTCAACCTGTTGGATACGTTCTATTTTACTTCGTTTGCTTAGCTTTTCAGTATGTTTAACTCTCTCTAATCCATAAAATATCCTTTTGCCTGTTAACTTATGTAAATTCTCAGTTAATTGTTTAGCTTGATTAAATCCCCGCTCTTTTAATCTATCAGAATGAAGCGGAACATATGCTAGATAATCTATCCTAATTCCTTCATAATAGGAATCATAAGCTAGCTTCATTAGATAACTAAAGATTAGACTTAAACTTTCTTTACCACGATATTTGTATAATGTAATTTTTTCTTTTATAAAACTATTATATAATACTGCACTACGATTATATAGTAATTCTCTATTACCATTATCTTGACAATCTCCGCAAAATGCTAGACTTCTATTAGAAAAATCTCCATCTAGAGGTTTATGACAACTCAAACAAAAGGGTTCCATTGGTGTTTCTATCTGTCTTACACAAGTCATACAAGTGTATGGTATTCGTATAACATAATCATCTTTATTTGAACCCTTAATAGGTTTACCACAGAGCTGACAGGTCTGGATGGGAAAAAATAATTGTTGAAAATAGTCCCACATTTAATATTAACACCCTAACAACTAATTTTTTTCATCATACTGAAAAAAAATTAAATGTTCAATATTTTTTAGCCAATTTATTCATTCTCTTAATCTGCTTCTTGGCACTAACCATTTCTGATGTTAAGTATTCAGCTAAAAACCAAACGTAACCATGGGGATATTTTGTAGACCGACCAACCCTCCCGGCGATTTGAATTAATGTGGCCTCTTCAAAAATCTTCCCTTCAGCACCTATTACTAGCACATGAACGTTAGGTACAGTTACTCCCCGTTCCATTATTGTTGTCGTTACAAGAAAGCGAATCATTCCTCTTTTAAACATTTCTATTTTGTAATCACGCAAATGATCCTTGGCATAAATTCCTTCAATCTTCTCATCAGGAAACCATTGTTTTAATTTATTAGTCCAATTAACTACCTCATTGACACCTGAAACAAAAATAAAACCTTGTCCATTCATTTCTTCTACCAAACTTATAAACTGTCCAATCACTTTATTTGGTGTTTTCCTTTTTAATAATTTTGCTTTTTTGGGAATTAGCTTAAGATGGGGGATTGGCAATGGATATTGATGGTACCTGATAGGTAATATTATTGACTCAATCTCATTTGATTTAATCCGTCTTTGCCAATTATTTGGTGGAGTAGCAGTTAAATAAATCATCTGGCCATTATCTTTCAAAGCTCGCTTAACAAGTAAGTGCAGTCTAGGGTTATTATGATAGGGAAAAGCATCCATTTCATCAATAATCACCAAATCAAAATAACCAACGAACCTGATCATCTGGTGTATGGTACTTAAAAAAAGTAACCCATCATTCCATTTTTCTTCACTACCTCCATAAAGGGTAACAATAGGTACATCTGAAAAAGTATTTTTAAACCTCGGAGCTAATTCTTTGATTACATCCCTTCTTGGTGCGGTGAATAAAACTCGGGATCCACTTATTAGGGCATGATTGATCACTGGAAAAAGCATTTCTGTTTTACCAGCTCCGGTTACAGCCCAAATAAGTAAATCTTTTTTCTTTCGGTCCTTCACATATTGCAATGCAAAATTAGCAACTTTTGATTGAAAAGGGGTAAGTTGTGGCATCCTAATCGGGATAGAATCAAAAGATAAAAATTTAACATCGGAGGCTTTTTGCCTAGCTAACGAAGAAAAGTCATATAAAGGTGTACAAGTTTTGCTCCTACCGTATATAATACACTCTTCACAAGTTGCACAGTTATCTCCACAAACTGCACACTCTTGAATCTTAACAGCTTTTCGCGAACCACATCGCTGACAAATAAGTTCATTTTGATTATAGAGGACGTGGGAGATTAGGGGATAAGTAACACTGGGTGTAATCTTAATTTCATTACGTAAATATCCTAATTGAAGTATTTTAAACAATTCATTTCTTGATAATTTATTTACAGAATTAACCTCAGTGTATAATTGGATTACTTCACTTAACAATAATAATCTTCCTTGAAGATTTGGAGCAAAATGATTCCAGCTTTGATCAATAGCCATAATTTGCTCGTTCTCTGACTTCGTACTCAATTTAAGTACCGAGCATTTTTTATCGCCAACCGAACAGTTCTCTAACAGCCAATCAATATCTTGGTAAAAATTATTAGATATCGAAGCTTTCGCTGTATTAGTTATCTGTTCTAAACATTTAAGTAAATAATTTGCATATCCGATCGAAAAAAATGAGTTGGTTGCAATCAAGGTAGACACACCATGTTCATACCAATAAGCTAAATCAACTTCAATATTAGACGTGATCTTCCATTCTAGTCTACCATTATTATCGATAAGATAAATTTGAAATTTCATAATAACACACTTTCAATAGTTACATATTTCTTCTCATCTTGATTAATTCTTTACGATGACTGATATGTTCTTTTACTAGAAAACCGATCGTAACCTGTGTGGTTAAAATAATAACAGAAATAGAAACAACCTGCTCTAATTTTCTATATGTAGGATCTTGTAATAATAACAACCAAATGATGACAATACTAAATATCGCAATCCCCATACTACCTTTCCTTGAAAAATTAACAGTGGTATATAAGATAGGAATGAGGAAAAGTGTTGGGTATAACTGACTACTATACGAACCATTCAAGTAAACTGTCAAAGTTACCAAAGTTAAAAAAACATAATAATAAACTGGCGACCGATGAACTATTGGATTCAACCTGATTTGCTTGTTAACATATAACAGGATAATCATTGAAAAAAATAAATCTATCAATATCACGATAAAATCTACTCGAGGTAGAGACAAGACATTAAACAACACTGTCAAGAAATAGATTGCTATCATTATAGAATTAACTCTATCAACTTTTCTGATTTGTCTAATAATCTTAGCTTCTCCAAAGTGATTATTCCACTTCGTTCGATATACAACACAAGAATCTCGATACTTGCATGAATTTTCTTCTACATCACACCAAAAACATTCAAACCTATAATTGCGAATGACCATGATCAGTCCAATGTAAACAACTAATGGTATTATCAAATCAAGATTGAAAAAATAGCTAATATTCGTCGACACAGCCACCCAGGAAAAGATAATTATCAAACCAACTGAAGTTGAAATAAAGAAGAACTTCTTCCCCTTGGTGAAAGCAGGATAGGTTAAGGCTACCAAATAAATAAAAGGAAAATACATACTATAAATGCCTTTTGTGTCAATAATTAATAAGATAGCAAGAACAAGACCGGAAAAAGTTATCAAAATATCTTCCCAAATGGTTAATAAACGCCCGGAAAAGATCAGGTATAATCCATACCCGAACAAAACTAGATCAAAAAAGAGATAAACAACCCAAAAAGAGAAGGGGCCATCATTAAGAAACGTCTCGAGTAAATATAAAACAAAAAATAATAGCGCCAGTGAGATGCTAGATATACCTTTAATTCTATTTTCCATTTCCATAATAGAAACACCTCTTTATCCATCTTAAAAACCGATGGATACTACTTCTTTAGTGTTTTTTATACCATCCTATACCAATCATTCCCTCACCAACATGGGTGCCAATTACTGGTCCAAGTGTGGAGATATTCGCCTCAACATTTGGATATCTTTTATGAATCATTTCCATAATTTCTTCTGCTTCTTCTCTAACATTTGCCTGAACGATAGTACATTTAATCAACGATGCTTCTTTAACATCCTTATCTAATAATTGAAAAATACGATCCAATGCCTTTTTCTTTGTACGAATCTTTTCAAAAGGCTTTAATTTTTTGTCATTAAAATGGATAATCGGTTTAATCTTTAACATACTACCAACGATTAACTCAGCAGTATTTAAACGGCCACCGCGATGTAAATGGGATAAGTCATCTACAATAAAATAGCCTCTCATATTCTTTACTAGCCACTCTATTCTTTCTTTAATTTCAGCAAGTGATTTTCCCGCATTAGCCATCTCCGCAGCTTCAATAGCCATAAAACCAAGAGGATAACAAGATATCTCCGAATCAATAACCGCCACTTCTATTCCATCAACCATATTAGCTGCGGTAAGTGATGTATTATAAGTTCCGCTTATACCACTGGACAGATGGATGGCAATGGCAGCATCATATTCTCGTGCTAGTTTTTCATAAAGTTCTACAAACTCTCCTATAGCCGGTTGTGATGTTGTAGGTAAATCTTTGACTGCTTTTAATTGTTCATAAAAAGCTTCAGCGGACAGATCAAAGCCCTCTCTATAGGACTCTAAGCCAAAATTCACTGTTAATGGCACAACATATATGCCATATTTTTCTATTGTCTCTTTTGATAGATATGAGGTACTATCTGTAACAACTGCTACCCTCGCCAAAGTAGACACCTTCCTTCAATCTTATTCAGTTAATTTTTCTCGTAAATAGCTACCTTATTCCTTCCAGCTTGTTTTGAACCAACATACATCGCCCTGTCAGCGTTCCTAATCAAATCTTTGGCAGAACTCGCTAAATCCGGATAAGTAGCCACTCCAATACTGGAAGTAACTTTTAAGACTATTTCTCCCTTGCCTTCAATACTATCGATTACTACTATCTGATGTTCTTCAATTGAAGAACGAATTCTTTCTGCTATAATTTCTGCTCCTTTAATATCCGTATTAGGAATGATAATAGTAAACTCTTCACCACCGTATCTAGCAACAACATCTTTTTTTCTAGTTAATTTCTTTAATAATTTAGCTATCTCTTTTAAGACCTCATTGCCTGCGGCATGACCATAACTATCGTTAACTTGTTTAAAGTGATCAAGGTCTAACATTATCAGACTAACCTTTTCACCCTTCATCTCTGCATCTAAAATGATTTCATCTAAAAGGTTGTTGAATGCACGATAATTATATACCCCTGTTAACTCGTCTATCAAATTTTTTTCTTGGGATATTTGGTATGTGTTGGCATTTTGGATCGCTATTGCCGCTTGGCTAGCAAGAATCTTGGCAATAGTAACATCCTTTTTAGAAAAATTATATTCAACAGAACTTCCCAAAGTAATTACACCAACCACCTGATTGTGCCAAATCATGGGTACCGCCAACAAGGATTTATTATTTTTAATGAAATAAGGTTCATTATAACTTATTCGATAAATATCGGCATCGCTTTGAATAAGTTGTGCTTTCTTATATAATGCACTCTTCCCTGTTAAACCTTCATTTATTGACAAACTAAAGTTGAGTGTTGATTCGTCATTTATAACTTTTCCTTGATTATTTTCTATAGAAACTAAGTGTAATCTATCTCCCTTCAATAAGTAAATATAACTATAATCAAAGGTTAATAACTCTCTTATTGCCTGTTGTAAAGCACTTAAGGTTTTTTCTAAATCTAATTCCGAAGTAAAAGAAGCCGATATTTTGTTTAATGACTTCAATTGTTGGTGCGAATGATGAAGCTCACTATATAATTTGAATAAAAAGTTAAAAATCAAATGTTGAATCATAATAATTATTACGCCCAAAATCCCATAAAAAACATCTACTAGATATAACACGATCCCAAATGGTAGAGTGAAAAATAACGTAGAAGCATCCCACAAGGCATCTTTGGAAATAAAATTTTTTTTCTCGCTACGCATCAAGTATATAATAATGTTGTTCACTAGAAAAGAAACCAAAGTATATACAATAATTGGTAATAATTGCACATCTAAATCTAGTAATGTAAAATCAATACTACCTCCTACTAGAAAAAAGCTGAGTCCCGCTAACAAAGACATCCAAATCAACATTATCTGATTTAATACTATTTTTGTAAAATTACGTCGCACATCTAAAACCAACATACTTACTAATACCGCAAATTGGGTTAACCAAGCTTCTACCACAATCCCATATTGTAGAAAAACTGCTAACGAGATTGGAAAAATAGTAGATATGTATATATCTCCAAATTTAAGCGGAAAACTATTAACAAAAACAAACAGAAATAGGTAGATTAAAATCATCGCATATTCATCTGAAGGCAAGGGCCTCCACATCTTAATACTTACTATAATCAATGTTGAGATAGAAATCAGAACATATGCAAAAAGTGCTGCCTTTTTCATCAATCGGCTAAATGGTAACTGATTCATCATTATCACTCTTCTAATTATTGGTATTTGATAGGTCTTTCGATTCAATTATATGACATTTAATATTTTTTTTCACTACAATATTTAATTTCTTCACCAATCTCAATATGTTTTTTCGCTATCGAGCCGGTTTTTAATTCTAAAACATCAGTACTATGAAAGTTTAACATACTAATTCGCCATGGTGATAGATTTTCCTCTAAACCAACTATTTCATATTTGTTTTTTGCTATTTTTCTTAGATAAAGAACATCTATCGGGAATCTCATCCAAAATGTATGAATCTGTCTTGTTTTCGTCAATAACATTCCTTCATCTTCAGCTAAGGATTTTTTAAACATTAACCCTAGAAATCTCTTAAAAAAAGAATCAGCAACTTCAAGTCGCTTAACTAGTAAACTTTCTGAATCAGCCTTAGATAAGATTAAATACCCCATCAACCGATCTCCCTTCCTTACTTTAACATTGTATCTAAGATGTTAATAATCGCTGGACCAAGTATAATAATAAAGATTGCTGGAAATATGAACAAAACCAAGGGAAATAAAATTTTGATCGGAGCTTTCATAGCTTTTTCTTCAGCCCTCTGTTTTTTCTTCTGACGCATATCTTCTGATTGTACCCTAAGTACACTTCCTAATCTTACGCCTAATTGTTCTGCCTGAATTATAGATCCTACAAACTGTACCATATCCTCTACTCCAGTTCTCTCGCCTAAATCCTTTAGGGCTTCTCTCCTCGTTTTACCCATTTTTATCTCTTGTAGAGTTTTGTTAAATTCGTTTGCTAGAGTTCCATCTGTTTTTTCAACAACCTTAATTAAAGCTGAATCAAACCCAAGACCAGCTTCAACGCTTACTGTTAATATATCTAAAACATAGGGGAGATCTCGTTCAATTTCAGCCCTCCTGACAGCGATTTGCTTCTGCAAATAAAAAATTGGAAGCAAATAACCAAAGATCGAACCTAATCCTATAATAAATATTTTATAACTCCAACGTTCAAAATGAACTCCAAAGGACGTTAATAGAAGTCCGATAATTAACCAAATGCTCATCCGAATAACTATCCATTCTTGAAGATTTAAATTATGAGGATACCCAGCCAACTTCAGTAATTCTTTTTCCCTTTCTTTAAAGGAACTTGGAGTCCAGTTGATGACGAAACGCTCAATGCGTTTTAATAAGGGAATTATTATTCGCTTTTTAAATGGTAATGAATATGGATCATCATCCTCTAGTTTTTTATAATCTTCTGCTATCTCGTAAATATTTTTAACGATTCTTAATCGATAACTGAAAAGAATTAATAAACTATTATAAATAATTATGATAACTGCCAAAGCGACGACCGACGTAACAATACCTAATAAGTTCATCATTACACCTCGATATCTATAATCCTTCTTATCATCACTGCTCCAAGTATTTGTCCAAGTATTGCTATAACGACCATTCCAATACCTAAGGGATTAGTGAATAAGGTCATCATATAATCCGGATTAGACACCATGAGAAACGCCCCCAAACCAAAGGGCAAAATCATAAAAATCAACATCGACATCCTTCCTTGAGCTGTTAAGGACTTGATTTCTCCTTGGATCCTAATTCGTTCTCGGATTGTATTTCCAATGGTATCTAACACTTCTGCCAAATTACCCCCTACTTGCCTTTGAATCAGTATTGCAGTAATTATTAAATCTAAATCTTTACTATCAATCCGTTGATTAAAGTTTTTTAAGGCTAATTCAGTTGTTACCCCTAAACGCATTTCCTGTAACATCCGCTGTATTTCTTCAGACAGGGGTTTAGCCATTTCTCGCGATAGTAATTCGAATGATTGTAGTAAAGAATAACCTGCTTTTAAGGAGTTAGCAGTCATAGTTATCATTTCTGGCAATTGTGCTTCTAACATGACTTTACGCTTTTTTTTCTTCGAGTTTAACCAAATCAACGGAAGCATCCACGTAAAAAGACTGAGCCAAACGCCTCTCCTAATGCTCCCATCAGCAATAATGATTCCAAGAACCCCCCCAATTATTGCAAAGAAAAAAATCACCAGTACCAATTCATTTGATTTCATTAAGACATTAGCTTTCTTTAACTCATTTTGTAAACTTTCATCCAAATATTTCACCAATTTAAAGCGGCTAACTATTTTCCATAAAAAAGACGATAATTTGGATTTGGGACCTTCTTTATCCACTTTATTATCAAATTCAGCAGTTTCATGCCATTCCTTCTTTTCAATTGCAACAACTCTCTTTTTTATTCGAGAACGCCTCAAATCTAGATATCTAATAAACCAAAACATTATGGTGAAGTTAAATAGAAAGAGAGAGAGAATAATTAACCAGTCCATTTTTTACCACCTATAATTTAATTAATAGTGAGATTGAAATAGTTCTGTTGTAATCGCAATACCAGCTGACATTATTTTTTCTATACTCTTGGGTACAATACCAGTTGGTTTGAAGGAACCATCTTTATATAAAAAGATATCTTGCATCGTAATTACATCGCCTTCCATCCCTAAAACCTCAGTAATGTGTGTTATTTTTCTGGAACCATCCTTCAAACGGTTCTGCTGAACGATTATATCAATTGCTGAAGCAATTTGTTCTCGTATAGCTCGAACCGGTAGATCCATCCCTGCCATCAAAACCATCGTTTCTAAGCGAGATAACATATCACGGGGAGTATTGGCGTGTCCCGTCGTTAAAGAGCCATCATGTCCAGTATTCATTGCCTGTAACATATCCAAGGCTTCTCCACTACGCACCTCACCCACAACAATGCGGTCTGGTCGCATCCGCAAACTATTCTTCACTAAATCACGCATCGTTATAGCACCTTTCCCCTCAATATTTGCAGGACGTGTTTCTAATGTAATCACGTGTTCTTGTCTTAATTGCAACTCGGCAGCATCTTCAATAGTAATGATTCGCTCATCCTCAGGTATGAACGAAGATAATACATTTAATGTTGTTGTCTTACCACTCCCTGTCCCTCCTGATACGACGATATTTAACCTGGCTTTAACGCAAGCTTCAAGAAATCTTGCCATGGGTTCCGTTAGTGTTCCAAACTTTATTAGGTCATTAATATCAAATGGATCTTTGGCAAATTTACGAATTGTAATACTAGGGCCTTTTATTGCTAGGGGGGGGATTATGGCATTTACCCTTGAACCATCAGGTAACCTTGCATCCACCATCGGAGAACTTTCATCTATCCTCCTACCCAGAGGAGCAACAATTTTTTCGATAATTCTCATCACATGAGCATCATCCCTAAAATAAACAGGGGCTTTTTCCAACTTACCATTACGTTCTACAAAAACTTGTTTTGCATGATTTACCATAACCTCAGATACCGTGTCATCATTTAGTAGGGCATCAATTGGTCCAAACCCCTTCATTTCCGCAATCATCTCATTGATGATTCTTTCCCGTTCTTGCCTCGGAATCGGCTCCTCTTCTTCTAAAAGCAAAGAGTCGATCATTTGTTTAACCTCATCCCAATCCTCATTGGAATCGTCCAAAAAATCACTGCCTAATTCTTCTAAAATCTTGTGATGAATCTCCATCTTCAGTTCACTATATGGATCGTCTTTAACTAATTCATCAATAGGCAAACTTACCTTATCAATATTTTCTTCCCTACTTTGCTTATTTTGCAGACGTTGCAGCAAAGACACTTTTCTCTCACCTCCCTATGCTCTTTTTCTACCTAGGCGAAATCTTTTTATCCATGATTCTGATTTGGCACGTTCATCTTCAGCTATTATTTGCTGGACCAACTTGTTCATTTCCTTTGACCATCTACTACTTGCTTTCATTTCTAATAATGGTTCGCCAGTGTTTATTGATAAATCGACAAATCTTTCTTCTGGTAATAAACAATACAGTTCCATGCCTAATGCTGTCTTAACATCTTTAATCTTTACACCAGTATCCAAAGTGGCTCGATTGATAATTATGCGAACCCGTTCAGTAGGAACACTTAACGATTTCAATATTTCTAGAAAGTTTTTATTATGTCTTAACACTGGTACACTTAAGGTATTAACCAACAAGATGAAATCAGATTGCTCCAGTGTTAATACCGGGTCAGTTAATTGTGATGGGGTATCTACTATAACGTAATCATGGGTTTCTTTTAAAAGTCTGATGATTTTTTCCACGTGTACCCCTGTTATCATTTCACTCTGTTCAGGCCGTATCGGTGCTGCTAGCACCCTAACCTTCGAGCTTGTTTCTACCAAATACGAAAGAATAGATTCAGAGTCCAATCGCTCTATCTCTTGAACAAGATGATAGATCGTTTCCTTGATTTTTAAGTTAAATAATGAAGCTACATCACCAAACATCAAGTCCAAATCAACAATTACCACCTTTTTATGAAGTTTGGCTAAACCTACTGCTAAATTAGTAGCTATTAAGCTTTTACCAACTCCACCTTTACCACTAAAAACGGTTATGACCTTTGGAGCTTGTACATAACCTTGTTCCAATACTTTATGGGCATAAACTTCGGTGGTTCTTTCTTTATTCCGTTCGTAAACATTTAAAATCGTTTGGTTAATATCCTCTGGTGAAAAGGGCTTAATTAAGTATTCTTTTGCTCCTGCTAACATAGCCCTTTTTAGATATTCATTTTCTCCTTGGACAGAAATGACAATTACCGAGGTATAGGGACATTTTAAACTAATTCGCTCAGTCGCTGAGATTCCATCTAACCCTGGCATATTGATGTCCATCAAGACAATATCTGGTTTATATTTAGCTGCCATATCTATTGCCTGATATCCGTCAGCAGCTTCACCAACAACATCTATTCTACTTTCAAAGGATAATATTTTACGAATATTACCCCTCATATCTTCGTTATCATCCACGATCAACACTCGAATCAAATCACTCATTCTGATTTCCTCCTATGGTGCAAAAATATTATCTTTGGTTGAACCTGTGGTAGATAGTTTGGTATTTTCATTGATCGGACGCAAGACAAGCCTCAAACTTGACATTTCTTCGGTGTAAATTATCTTTTCAGCTTGACTTGCAGTAACAGCTAAAGTAATAGTATTGATCGTATTAATGTCTTGCCCTTTCAAGTCAGGTCTGGTATTCGTACCTACAGCCAATACAAGAATATCTTGTAATAACAATTTTGACATATCCTGATTTAGGGGACTGTGTTCTTGGTCATAGGTACCGATCACATCCACAAAATCTCCCGGTTTAATAAAGCCGCCAACTCCCAGAACGGGATTGAATTGAATGGTTAATGCTCGATAACCTTTGGGTATAGAATATGCCAAATGGGCCTTGCGATAGTTTTCATCCGCTAGTCGCTTAGGATTGATCGGTTCACCTTTATAAATCGTTTCTTTGGCTATTTGTCCGATTACTTCATCTTGTTCTGTATAGATTGAAGGAGGAAGCGAGTTAATCTTGTATTCTTTCACTTCTAACATTTCCTCAGTTATCACTGTACGGGGAGTTATTGTAACCTTTGCAACAACAACTTTTTCTGTTGGCTCTATTTCCTTAGTTTTAGCTTCAAGTTCTGCTAAATAGATATAAATAAAGCTAGTAGCAACAATTCCAAAAAACAAAGCTATTATAAATAGTTTTCTATTTGTTAGTTTCATTCTCTACTTAATCCCCCTAACTAATGAACTAATTTTACTGCATATAAGCCAAAATCACCTTGTCCCGAATTATCCCATTCGCCGGAAAAAATCATTTTTAAAAACCGACCTTCAATCACTGAATCACGCCCACTCCTAGTCACATCTTCTAAATAAAAGGCAGCAAATCCAACGATGGTTACTTCAGCCCTACCATTAACATCTAAACTATCTACTATTGGAACGATAACAACACGATTACCCGAATCAATTCGGTATCTCATTCCACTTTCAGTAGGCCCCGACATATTACCTGGCTCCGTGGAAACTTTCATTCCAATCGATAACTTTCCTTGATAACCATACTTTAAATTATCACGATAGTTAGACGCCCCATTTCCACCCAAAGCTAACGCTCCAAAGTTTCCATTACTACTACCCTGGGCACCATATTTTAATGTATACAGTGCTCCATATTCAAAAGATTGTTGTTCGATTGCTAGTGGCACAATACCACTTGCACTTGATAAGGGCTTAACCCCTGCCACCGAACTACCCTGAATTGTCGTTTGATCAAAACCGATCGCTTTAGCGAAGAAAAAGGGGATATCCTTTGTTCCATTAACTGTGATCGTATTACTCACTGGATCGATAATTATCTGTGGATCACTTACTCCATTTTCAATAGCATATTGTCTAGCAATCATTTCAGCTTGTAGTTGATCATTGATTAATTCCTGCGCTCCCGCTAGGGCTGCTGCATCTAAAGCATCACCCAATCTTTGTTGTTCTAACATTAAATACCCTACATCTACCACCATTGCTGCCAAGCTTATGATTAATGTCATTGAAATTAGCAGTAAAAGCGTGATATTACCCCTTTCATTATTCAAGTCGCATCACCGTCTCAGCTGATATAGGAAAAGGATTAGGCAAAATATCTCTCCAAATAGGAGCAATAATAGTTAGACTGTAGTCGATTGTTACTTTAATTTGCCCACCACTTGTCCTTAGATTTGGAGCAGGGGATATGGTTACTGTTAGACTCGTTTGATCTAAAGATTTCGTTTTTTGGAGAACTATTGTCTCTATCTCCGTATCCGTAACCCAAACTGATCCGTATCTCGCTCCATCTCTTGAAGCGTTTTGAATCGTTAAATATGAATAAAAAATTTGTCCAAATTCAATAATTCCTAACAACAAAATTAATAGAATCGGAAATACCAACGAAAACTCTACTAACGATTGTCCTTCTTCCTTCCCTCTTAGCCATTTCATCCCATCTTGCTCCTTTGTAATTCATAGTGAAAAATAAGGTCCTACTGATGAGTAGGACCTTCTACGAGGCTAATGTTGATTTTTATTCGATAAATTATGCTATATCATGATCCTGGAGTAGAACTAGTATTTGGTGTTAAGTTATTATTAACGTCAGTAAATCTATTTAGTAAGTTTTGGCCTATTCCGGTTAGCATTACGATCACTACCACAGATATTAATGCCAATATTAGACCGTATTCAACCATACCTTGTCCTTTTTCATTGGTTAACACATTTCTTACGCGATCCTTTATACGTTGCTTCATGGTGTATTGTTTTACCCATAGATTTGTTAAAGCTTTCATCATAATTCCTCCTTAATTTTAATTTTTTTTACTTACTTCTCTTCGTTCCTTACCATGAGTATACTTTTTCGGAGGAATTTTTTTATCCACCTTATTCCCTGTTTTTAGATAGTAAAAAACTCATTTTATCGCTTCTTGGCAATGTCATAACTAGTTTTTAACTACTTATTTACTAGGAATAAGTACCTTAAGAAATTTTTGGCTCTTCGCCATCTAGTATTGGTATTAGAAAATACGAATAGGTTAATAGATGTTTTTACCTTACAGCCTTTTCATAGTTTCTCTATCAAGACTCAACCCGTCAAGGAGAGCGCTTGACTGCCTGAGCCTTGATAGAGGATGTTCAATTAGGCTGTAAAGGAAATAAAATAACCTAATGAGGTTTAACATTAATATCTAACTTATTAGCAGTAGCATAAATCATGTAAATAAGATTGTTAA
>NZ_MIJF01000022.1 GCF_001730235.1 Vulcanibacillus modesticaldus
GTTATCTAAAGAATAGGTATCTTTAACCAAATCGTATATAAAGCTAAAGTCAATTGCTTGATCTATTTTCCTCACTAGATGATCCTCTGGTACTAAATCTTCTATTGATACTAATTCAACTTGAGTTCTTACATCTTCCTTACGTTTTGTTAACATGTTTCTCCCCTCACAAGATATTTATTACATACTTATTATACAAAAAAAGCTTGTAGATTTGTCTAAATAAAGACTTTGTCTACAAGCTGAAACGTCCTCTATGAGGACGTTTACTTCTTCAATTCATTAATAAATTCTTCTTCGGATAAGATTCTAATGCCCAATGATTGGGCTTTTTTTAGTTTAGAACCAGCCTTATCTCCAACTATCAGCAAATCTGTCTTTTTCGTTACACTATTGGTTACTTTTGCGCCAAGTGCTTCTAATCTTTCAGCGGCCTCATTTCTTGTCATTTGCTGAAGCGTTCCCGTTAAAACGATAGTTTTGTCGCTAAATATGGAGTCTTTATTATTACCTTCAAAATGTACACCTTTGAAGACCATATTTATACCATACTTTTCTAATTTTTGAATTATTTCTTTTACTTCAGGTTTAGAAAAGAAGGTGACAATGCTATTAGCCATTTTCGGTCCAATCTCATCAATGGCTACCAAATCCTCTTCTTTGGCTTCCATTAGATTTTTCATTGTTTTATATCTTATAGCCAACACTTTGGCAGCTTTTGCTCCAACATGTCTAATTCCTAAACCAAAAATTAATTTTTCTAAAGAATTACCCTTACTTCTTTCTAGTGCCTCTAAGAGGTTTTGTGTTGATTTTTCTCCCATTCTTTCTAATGGTAGAAGATCTTCCTTTGTTAGCGAATATAAGTCTGCAACACTATGAATTAATCCCTTCCCAAAAAGCTGCGCTACAACCTTTTCTCCTAAACCTTCAATATTCATCGCATCTCTAGATACAAAATGAATAATCCCTTCCAATATTTGAGCAGGACAATTTGGATTAATACATCTTAAGGCAACTTCACCTTCTATCCGAACCAATTGACTGTTACAAGCTGGACAGTTTGTAGGCATTTGAAAAATCGTTTCTTTACCGGTTCGTTTCTCTTTCAAAACAGCAACTACTTCTGGAATAATATCTCCTGCCTTTTTTACGATTACATGATCACCTAACATCAGACCTTTTTCTCTAATCATGTCTTCATTATGCAAAGAGGCCCGTTTAACAATAGTTCCTGCTAAACTAATTGGTTTTAATATTGCTGTAGGCGTAATTACTCCGGTTCTACCTACATTCACTTCGATATCCTCTAGTATGGTTATGGCCTCTTCTGCTGGAAACTTATAAGCTATCGCCCATCTTGGACTTTTAGCAGTTACTCCCATCTTGTTTTGGATCTCATAGGAATCAACCTTTATTACCATTCCATCAATTTCATAAGGAAGATTAGGTCTTTTATCAGTCCACACCTTAACATATTCAATCACATCTTCAATATTATCGAAAAGATGCCGTTCTTTATTTACTTTTAACCCCAACTTTTCCAAGTAATTAAGACCTTCACTATGAGAAGACAATTCAATCCCTTCAACTGTTCCAATACCGTATAAGAAGATATCTAACGCTCTTTCAGCAGCTATTTTGGGATCAAGTTGACGAAGTGAACCTGCAGCAGCATTTCTTGGATTTGCGAATAATTGCTCCCCTTTTTCTTTACGCTGGGCATTAATTCTTTCGAATTCCTTCTTAGGTAAGAATACCTCACCCCTTACCTCGATCGTAACTGGCTCCTTCAAACGCAATGGCAACGAACGAATCGTTTTAAGATTTTGGGTAATATCTTCACCTATTACCCCATCACCACGGGTAGCGCCTCTAACAAAAATCCCATTTTCATACCTAAGCGAAACAGCCAACCCATCAATTTTAAGCTCAACCATATAGTTAATGTCATGACCAGGTACCGCTTGTCTTACTCTCCGATCAAAATCATATAAGTCATTTTCATTAAAGGCATTACTCAAACTTAATAGAGGAATCTGATGCTCGACCTTATCAAAGTGATCTAAAGGTTCCCCACCTACCTTTTGAGATGGTGAATCGGGTGTTATAAATTCTGGGTGTTTTTCTTCTAGTTCTATTAACTCTTTCATTAGCAAATCAAATTGATAATCTGAAATAGTTGGGCGATCTAAAACATAATATTCATAATTATATTTTTCAATATTTTTCCTTAATTCCTCAATTCTCTGCTTGATTTGCTGTTTATCCATTTAGGTCATCCTTTCTAATCTACCTTTTCAATCGGAGCAAATCTTGCTAATAAATTTTTGATACCTGTAGGTTGTGAAAATGCAATTTGCAACTCTAAATCGTCTCCACTATTTTTTGTAGATACAATAACCCCTACTCCCCATTTAGTATGTCTAACTTTATCCCCTACTGACCAATCATCACGGGGAGCGATGTTCTTTTTAGTATCTAAAATATTTCTTTTTTTAACCACCATCGTTTTCTTGACTTCTTCACGCAGATCAAGCAATAACTCCTCAGGAATTTCTGAAATAAAACGCGATGGTTTATTCATTTGGGTTCTACCAAATAACATTCGGCTATCAGCGTAAGAAATATATAATTCCTGTTCAGCCCTCGTAATACCTACATATGCTAATCTTCTTTCTTCTTCCATTTCATCTTCTTCCATCAACGCCCGATTATGAGGGAAGATCCCTTCTTCTAACCCTGCCAAAAAGACAACTGGGAACTCCAGTCCCTTTGCACTGTGAAGAGTCATCATCGTAACACTATCTACTTGTTCAGTATCTCCATCAGCTTGATCGATGTCGCTAACAAGTGCAACCTCACTTAAAAAATTCTCTAACGACTTATCATCATCTTGTTTTTCAAATTCGATGGTAACAGATAAAAATTCTTTGATATTTTCTATTCTACTTTCAGCTTCAAGGGATTTTTCCTTTTTAAATTCTTCTAAGAATTTAGTATCTTCGATAACTTTTTCCGTTAGTTCAGTAACTGTCAAACTCTTTTCAAGCTGTCTAAACTTCTCAATCATATCTCTAAATTGACTAACTTTATTAGCTGTTCTTGCAGTCAATCCAATGAAATCGACTACACCTATCGCACTATACATTGATATACTATGAGAGTTAGCATATTCAGCAATTTTATCTATAGTTGCAGCACCAATTCCACGTTTAGGAACATTTATCACTCGTCTTAAACTCATGTCATCATCTGGATTATATATTAATCTAAGATATGCAAGAATATCTTTGATTTCCTTACGATCGTAGAACTTTGTACCACCAACCATTTTATAAGGAATATTCGCTTTCAGAAACGCTTCTTCAATAACACGGCTTTGAGCATTTGTTCGATATAAAACTGCGAAGTCTATATATCGCTTGCCATTCTTTATTTGTTCTTGAATTTTATCGGATATAAAATTAGCTTCGTCATGCTCATTATTTGCCCGATATATTGCAATTAAATTACCCTTAGGATTTTCGGTCCATAAGTTTTTTTCTTTTCTCTGACGATTATTCTTGATAACTGAGTTGGCTGCCTGAATTATGTTTTTAGTAGAACGATAATTTTGTTCTAGTTTAATCACCTGAGCTTTTGGGAAATCTTCCTCGAAATTCAGAATATTACTAATATCTGCCCCACGCCATTTATAGATAGATTGATCAGTATCCCCAACTACACAAATATTTTGATGATAATCTGCCAACATTCTCACCAACATATATTGAGCCCGGTTAGTATCTTGGTACTCATCGATATGAATATATTGAAATTTCTTTTGGTAAAATTCCAATACTTCAGGGACATTTTGAAATAAATGGACTGTTGACATGATTAGATCATCAAAATCTAATGAGTTATTCATCTTTAATCTAGCTTGATATCTTTCATAAACATCTAAAACTTTTTGTTGAAAGAAATCACCGACAGTTTTACCGAAAACTTCAGGAGTTTTTAATTCATTTTTAGCATTACTTATTGATGCAAGTATTGCCTTTGGCTCGAATTTTTTTACATCTATATTTAATTCTTTCATTATTTGTTTAACAACGCTTAATTGATCGCCAGAATCTAATATCGTAAATTGCTTAGAATAACCTAAATGATGTATATCCCTTCTTAAAATCCTTACGCACATTGAATGGAAAGTTGAAATCCAGATATCTTCAGCCTTTGGTCCAACCAATTTACTGATTCGCTCTTTCATTTCCCTCGCGGCTTTATTAGTAAAAGTTATCGCCAAGATATTCCATGTGGGAATCCCTAAACGAAGTAAATTGGCAATCCTATGGGTTAGTACCTTAGTTTTACCACTTCCAGCGCCTGCTAAGATAAGTAGCGGACCATTAATCGTTTCTACTGCCTCTTTTTGTTTAGAATTTAATCCGCTAAAGATATCAGTATCTTGTAATTGTTCCATAACGTCCACCTTTCATGAGCACATTTGTTCGGTTTCTTGCCCTCTATAAAATTATATCTAATAGTTGTAAACTATTCAATGAAATAGGATATATCTTAAGCATGATTCACATTGTTTTTTTGAATATTTACAGTTTCCAATGCTAATTCAAAATTTTCATAGATTACGTTACCAACGACAACTGTATCAACGTAACTCGACATTTCTTTCGCCTTATCGATTGAATCAATTCCTCCACCATAAAAAATCTTTGTATTATCGACAGCATATTTTAATTCTTCTATTAATTCTACTTCAGCATAGGTACCACTAAACTCTAGATATAAGATAGGTAGTTTTAGCATTTGATCAACCATTCTTGCATAGGCAATAACATCTTCTACGGATAAATCTGTTAAACTTTTTGTTAATTTAGCTACAGATGAATCTCCATTTAAGACAATATACCCTTCAACTAAAACTTGTTCCCAATTAATTAAGTCACCATATTTCTTTAAGGCTTGATGATGAGCATTTAAAATCCAAGTTGGATCTTGAGCATTCAATACTAAGGGAATGAAATAATAATCAAAACCTGGTACAATTGCATCTAGACTAGAGATTTCTTGAATAGTGGTTATCGAATTTTTTCGTATAAGCCTTAATAAATTCTCCGTATTTTCATAAGTTACTCCTAATGTTCCACCGACTACAATAGCATCAGTCCCAGAAAGACATAAACGATTTACCTGTTCTTCAGAAATTGGACGGTTAGGATCAAGTTTAAAAATATGATTAATAGATGACATCCAGTGATTGTTCACAAACTTCACTTCCTTTATCTATCTAAAACGAATTCCTTCTTATGAATATTAATTACCTAATCGATATATTGCAATACTTTTATATAAAAGTTTATGTATTCTATCTTTTTTCTTCCCTTATAGAACGAAAAGGGTTGACTTAGAAGATAAACAATCTCCGTAAGTCAGCCCTACTGATTTCCAAACCTATTATAGTATTTATTTAAGAATTCAATTTTTCTTAATCCATTTTAAAACGTTCAAATACCATTTTGTAGCCATCATTTCCATAGTTTAAACTTCTCTTAACCCGAGAAATCGTTGCTGTACTAGCACCCGTTTCAGCTTCAATCTGATTATAAGTAAAACCTTTTGTTAACATATGAGCAACTTGTAAGCGTTGTGCTAATGATTCAATTTCGTTAACAGTCATTAAATCATCAAAAAACTTATATGCTTCCTCTAACGTTTCCAATTTCAGAATTGATTCAAATAATAAATCAACAGATTTATTCTTTATTTTATCAAATGGCATACTCTTCACCTCACGAAATAACATTATCATATTTTGTTAAAAAATGATAGTCCCATGAATAGACTATTTATGAAAAATGAAATCGAATACATCATTATTATACCAAAGATCCATTCTCACGTTAATCTATTAAATTGTCTACTGATAGAAGACAGGAGTTTGATTTTGAACGACAATTATCCAAGTTTGTCCTGGATATAATCCCTGTTCTTTACCATCTATGTAAGCCCTAATTATACCATCTTTTCTTTGCCATGTAATTTCTTTAACAATTCCGTTTTGAAACAGATATCCTTTGCCAGGCCCATTTACATCGATTTCTCTTCTCCCAACATCATCAATGATTTTATGATCAGTTCTTATCACTAAAATATTCCTCGCTGTTAGTTGTTCATCTGTTTCTAGGTCTTTATGTGGAGCTCCATTCACATAACGATTATATAACTTGGTCTCTTCGTCATATTTATAATCAATCACGTATTTTGAATAGTATTCTATTTTTATTTCTTTGGCCTCAATACCTTCCACCTTTTCATCTTCCCCTAAGAAGGGAATTGTAGGAATATACCCTTTTAATCTAAAACCTCTTCTTTTTGCAATATCTTTAATCTTCTCGATATTTGTATATACATTATGCGGTGCTTTTCTGAATGTCGCTCTCCAAAACGCGCCACCGGAATTGGTTATCTCATCGATATCTGGTAACTGATTTTGTTGTAAAATAGCAAATGCCGCATTACTAGCTCCAGCATGAACTATAAGTGCATCAAAACCATTAATAATGTCTAAGTAGTAAGGACGGATACTCCTTACCGGCCCTATCACATCAGGTTGTTGACTATGATAGATTGCCACAAATCTGGTTATCATTCCTTCAGCTAATATTTCATAAACCATATCAGCTTTATTTAATCCCGATTGTGGTCTTGCTTTATAATGATTATTGATCATAATTCCAATAATTCGCCCATCCACTTCCTGTTCGACGGGTAATCCAGTTAATGGGGCACGATATTTAGGAATATTTTCTTCGTTAAGCTCATCTTCCGAATTTTTTTGTTCAGCTATTTCTCTTTCATTATTCTGACTGTTTTCTTCTACTTGAGTATCTTTATCGGCAACTATATTATCATTATTTACATTACTTTCTTCTTGTTGGGTTGCGCTGCTAGATCCATCTCCAGTAGATTGTGTTCCCTCAATGCTACTACACGCTACTAAAGAAAGAATCAGAATCAGTACAACTACTAACGATAAAAAATATAATCTTTTCATTATGTTCACCTTCCAAATAGATGTTACAATTAATAGTTCTGTATCCAATCTTAATATTCCTTTATAATAAATACTTTCACTTGAATAAGTATTTTGTAAAAGTGCTGCTTTTTGGAGTATAAAATAGCAAAAACCCCGTGTCCTTAAACACGGGGGATCGTTTTACGATCAATCCAATAATCTATTCAACTACAACTTCTTCACCCATAATTGCTTTTAAATCTTCTGCTACAGTACCAATAGGCTTGATATCAAAGTTCTCTACTAATACCTTCACCACATTTGGTGATAAGAACGCAGGTAAAGTTGGGCCTAGACGGATACCTTTAACTCCTAAATGTAACAATGCTAGTAATACAGCAACCGCCTTTTGTTCATACCAAGCAATATCATAAGAAATTGGAAGTTCATTGATATCTTTAACACCTGTTGCTTCCATAAGAGCTTGTGCAATTACAACTAATGAATAAGAATCGTTACATTGTCCAGCGTCTAAGATACGTGGAATTCCTCCAATATCACCTAGATCTAACTTGTTGTAACGGTATTTAGCACAACCTGCTGTTAGGATTACAGCATCTTGAGGAAGCTCTTGAGCTAATTGTTTGTAATAATCTCTAGTCTTATGTCTTCCTTCACAACCTGCCATAACAACGAACTTCTTAATCGCTCCGGAATTTACAGCGTCAACAACTTTATCTGCAACACTTAAAACGGCGTTACGTGCAAAACCTGAAGTTATTGTACCTGTTTCAATTTCTGTTGGAGGCTCACACTTTAAAGCGTGTTCAATTATTGCCGAGAAATCCTTTTGTTGACCAGGTTTACGATCCTCAATATGTTTTACACCTGGGAAACCTACTACTCCAGTAGTATATACTCGATCTTTGTAAGAATCCTTTGGTGGAACTAAACAGTTTGTTGTCATTAAGATTGGACCATTAAAGGATTCAAACTCTCTAGTTTGCTCCCACCAAGAATTACCGTAGTTACCAACAAAATGATCATATTTCTTAAAGAAAGGATAAGTGTTAGCAGGTAACATCTCACCATGAGTGTAGATATCTACACCTTTGTCTTTAGACTGTTCTAACAATTCTTCTAAATCTTTTAAGTCATGTCCACTTACTAAAATTCCTGGACGTTTTTTAACCCCGATATTTACTTGAGTTGGTTCAGGGTGGCCGTAAGTGCTTGTATTAGCTTTATCTAGCATTGCCATCGCCTTAACTGCTACTTCACCAGTTTTTAGGATAACACCGATCAATTCTTCCGCAGACAAACTATCATCAGTTGTTGCTGCTAATCCTTCTTGTAAGAAGGAGAAAACCTCATCGCTTTTTTCACCTAATACGTATGCATGTTCTACATAAGCTGCAATACCTTTAAGACCATATGTCAATAATTCTCTTAGGGATCTAATATCCTCATCTTTAGTTGCTAATACTCCAACTTCTTCGCCTTTTTTATAAAATTCATCAATATCATCACTATACCAAGTTGCCATTTCTGGCAATTCTTCTGAAAACTCTTCTCCGTATTTAGCTTTATAAGCATCCATAAATTTATTTTTAAGAGAATCACGATAGCTTAATGCTTCTTTAATCATCTCAATAAATTTATCGTCATTAAAGTTTACATTAGTTATTGTTGAGAAAAGACCCTTAGCAATAAAAAGTGATGTTTCTTCGTCATATATTCCTATTTCTTTGGCTTTATTTCCATAAACAGAAATTCCCTTTAGTACGTAAATTAATAAATCTTGAAGATTTGCCGTAGTATCTTTCTTACCACAAACCCCTACTACAGTACAGCCTTCATTTTTTGAGGCTTCCTGACATTGAAAACAAAACATGCTCATTAAAATCCAACTCCTTCTGCCTATTTTAGAAAAGTCCAAACATAACCTATAATTTATCTTTGTCGTTCTTGGACTTATTCTTCATTAATCAGCTCAAGTAATATTTTATCGGGTTTTGACTATAAACTCTGTGAAAAAAATCACAAATATAAAAAATAGTTTAGTTGGAAAATGTGAAAAACGTTAAAAATGGTAAAAACACCCCGAGGATGAGGTGTTTTTAAGGAAATATAATAAATTGTGAGGGAAGGCATATTAATTGTTCAAACTCCACTTTTTAGCAACTTCTAAAGCAATTTTGTAATATTTAGCTGCTATTTTATATTTTCTTAATTCATGATAATAATCTCCTAATTCCTCGACTATTTTATCCATGTACTTCCATAAATTTTGCTCGTAAAAATAACTAATCGATTCCTGAAGATAATCCTCATAAACCTGATAATTTTGCATCTTAAAATTCATTTTAGCTTCAATCATCTTAAGTCTATAAAGGTCTCTTTCGCTTTCGCAATATTCTCTTGCTTCCTCCAAAGTCATCATCAAATCTTCAAATAAGTCTTGCTCTAAGTATATCTCTAAAATCGAATGGTAAGCTATATACGGATTATGATTGTTTTCTTTTTTTAAGGCAATACTCTTAAAAAAATAATCTAAACTTTGATTAATTTTACCCTGTGCCTTATAGACCATCCCTAAATTATTTAAGATTCTCTCTGTAATATCATTCATCTCTTGCATCTTGGCTATATCTAATGCTTTAAGGAAGTTTTCTTCAGCTTTTATCAATTCCTTATTTTCATAATACAAGCCACCAAGTAAATTATATACATCAGAAACTTTTTGCCACTGATGTTCATGTAAGTATATATTCAGAGCCGTTACCGCATAGGGTATTGCTTTATGAATATTATGTAACTTATAAAATATTAAAGCAATGTTATAGTTTATACTTCCTTTAAGCACATTATTATTGACTAATGACAAAGATCTTAAAAATTTTTCATAACTGATATAATAATTTTCTTTGTGAAATTCGACGATTGCCAACATGTAATAATAAATTACTTCAAAATCATGAGGTAATTTATCAACATCATTTTCTTCCATTAGGGGAAATACATCTTCCTTGAATTTCCTTAATCCTTCGGAAATTTGTCTGGATCTATAGCAGTAGTAACTTTCTAAAAGATAAAACATTATTTCTTGATAGATAGAATTAATAAGAGGATATTTTTCCTTTATCTTTAACAAAAGAACATCTGCTTCTTCAAACTCTAAGTCATTTATCTTGTTCAATAATTGCATCAATAGATCCTGTAATTGTTCATCATCTTCCTTATACCTCACTAAATATTCTTCCGCAACTTTCAATTTTTTAGCTAACGCTCTGAGTATATCATTATTAGGTAAAAAATTTCCAGACTCGATATTACAATAATGGGAATATGATACAATTCCTGTTGCCAATTCCTTCCTAGTAATTGATGAAGATTGCCGCAATTTTTTTATCCTATTGGAAATATGCAAGATTATCCCTCCGAATAAGTAAATAATTAAGGAAAAAATCTAGGATTATGATTTTAATTAATTTTAATAATTTTTTAGTAAATTAGCAACTTTGCGAAAATTTGTCTGTCAGCATTTATTTATTAGATCAATGGAATAATAAGAAAAAACTTTTTGAAAAAAGGAGAATGAAAATGAAAAAGAATGTGGGAACTGTAGATGCTTTACTAAGAATCACCTGGGGATTGTTTGGACTAGCTTGGGGAATATCTCGGATGACTCGTTATCCTCATAGAGGTTTGCCTGTAATAGTAACGATTATTGCTTCTTTAAAAGTTGCTGAAGGGATTACTAGATGGTGTCCAATGCTTGATATTCTTGGTATAACCACTATTGAGAAAACAGCAAATCTAAAACGGGTGAAAATGGCTAAAGAAATGATTCAACCGTTGGAGTAAAAGATATATATCAGAGATAAAAGCCACCCAATCGGGTGACTTTTAATCTTTTAATATCTATTTATCGTTTATCTGCTATGTCCTGACGATAATAAGCTCCAGTGAACTGTATTTGATTTACTCCTTGGTAGGCTTTTTCCCTAGCTGCTTTTATACTCGGTGCTAAAGCTGTAACGCCCAGTACCCGGCCACCTGAAGTAACCAATTGTTCGCCAACTTTTTTTACTCCTGCAAAGAATATTTGGGTATCACTACGCTGAATGTTTTCCATAATAATAGGCATTCCTGTGGAATACTCTCCTGGATAGCCTTTAGATGACATAATGACACATACCGCTGCCTTATCATCCCATTCTAGTTTGATGTTCTCTAGTTGATTATTAACAATAGCTAAGAACACCTCAAGTAGATCAGTTTTTAATCTTGGTAATACCACTTGGGTTTCTGGATCGCCCATTCTGGCATTAAATTCGATTACCTTTGGACCTTTCTCAGTAATCATCAACCCAGCATACAAGATTCCCTTAAAAGGATGTCCTTCTTTGGCCATCCCTACTGTTATTGGTTTTAAAATAGAATGATAAATTTCATTCAACAAATCTTGTTTCAGCTGTGAGACTGGGGAATAACTGCCCATTCCGCCAGTATTGGGACCTTTATTACCATCAAAAATAGCTTTATAATCTTGGGCAGGTTCCATTGGTAGAACTGTTGTCCCATCCACAAAGGCCATAACCGTTAGTTCTTCTCCTGCTAGATATTCTTCAATAACAATTTTATTTCCCGCTTCTCCAAATACTTTTTCTCCCATTATTTCGTCTATTGCCCTAATAGCTTGATCTAAATCGTAAGCAACAGTTACCCCTTTACCTGCAGCCAATCCATCGGCTTTTATTACAATCGGAGTGCCCTTTCCCATCACATAATTAATCGCTTCTTCCTTTGATTCAAAAACTTGATAATCTCCAGTGGGGATCCGATATTTCTTCATTAACTCTTTAGCATAGGACTTGCTGCCTTCAATCCTAGCTGCCGCTTGATTGGGTCCAATAATCGCTAAATTATGTTCTTTAAAGTAGTCTACAATTCCTGCTAAAAGAGGATTTTCGGGACCAACTATCGTTAAATCTATCCCATATTTAGTTACAACTTCAACTAATCCTTTAAAGTCCGTTTCTATAATCGGTAAACAAATAGCGTCCTTTTCCATCCCACCATTACCTGGGGCACAATAAATTTCACTTACCTTTGAGCTTTTCTTTAACGAACTTACAATGGCATGTTCCCGGCCACCCCGTCCGATTACTAATACCTTCATTATATTTTCCTCCGTTTCCTATTTGTTAGAAACGTCAATGAGCATTAAGTAAATGTTAAATATCTTCCAGATTAATGTTTAAAATGACGCACTCCTGTAAATATCATTGCGATTCCATGTTTATTAGCTTCAGCGATTGAATCTTCGTCTCTGATTGAACCACCCGGTTGGATAATAGCTGTAACCCCAGCTTTTGCAGCCTCTTGAACGGTATCTGGCATTGGGAAGAATGCGTCTGAAGCCATAACTGAACCTTTTGCCTTTTCACCAGCTTGTTCAATGGCTATTTTAGCGGCCCCAACTCGATTCATTTGACCCGCTCCAACTCCAACAGTTTGCTCTCCTTTAACTATTACGATTGCATTTGATTTAACATGTTTTACTACTTTCCAAGCAAATAACAATTGTTGTAATTCTTCTTCAGTTGGAGTACGCTCTGTAACAACTTTAATATCTTCCATATCTAATTTTTTATAATCCTCGTCTTGAATTAAAATCCCACCGGTAACAGAAGTCAATTTTTGGGTTCTAATTTCCATCTTTTCATCAGATAACTCTAATAAACGAATGTTTTTCTTATTAGTTAAGATATCAAGAGCCGCTTTTGAAAACTTAGGAGCGATAATCACTTCTAGGAAGATATCCTTCATCCGTAAAGCTGTTTCCTCATCAATTTCTTGATTCGTTGCCACTATACCACCGAAAATAGAGATAGGATCAGCTTCATACGCCCGATTGAAGGCTTCAATCAAGCTATTTCCAAGTCCAACGCCACACGGATTCATATGTTTAACGGCCACGACAACAGGTTGGTTAAATTCTTTAACAATTTCCCATGCCGCATTCGTATCTTGGATGTTGTTATATGACAACTCCTTCCCATGAAACTGTTTCGCCTTTGCTAAGCCTTGTTCTGACAAAGCTTGGCGATAAAAAGCCGCTTTTTGATGAGGATTTTCACCGTAACGTAATTCTTGTACTCTCTCATAGGTTAATGTTAACTTTTCCGGGAACAATTCGTTTGTTTGTTTAGTAAAATATTGGGCAATGTAAGAATCATAAGCTGCCGTATGTCTGAATACCTTTGCCGCCAGTTGCTTTTTAAATTCTAAATCAATATCCCTGTCCTGTTTCAATTGTTCTATAACTATAGGATAGTCAGCTGGGTCTACAACAACTATCACATCTTGATAATTTTTAGCTGCCGCCCTAAGCATAGAAGGGCCACCAATATCAATATTTTCTATTGCTTCTTCCCAAGTTACATCCGGTTTAGAGATCGTATCTTTAAACGGATAAAGATTAACAACAACTAAATCAATTAAACCAATCCCTTGTTCTTGTAACTGTTCCAGATGCTTATTATTTTCTCTAACTGCTAATAATCCAGCAAATACTTTGGGATGTAACGTTTTTACTCTGCCATCCATAATTTCCGGAAAACCAGTTAGGTCCGAAATAGCTGTTACATCAAAACCTGCTTGTTCCAGCTTTTTTCTAGTACCTCCTGTAGAGATAATCTCATAGCCTAATTCTTTTAAATTAGACGCAAATTCTACTACTCCCTGTTTGTCAGAAACACTAATAATTGCTCTTCTTTTGTTAGTCATATCTTATACCCCTTTTATTAATTCTCATTTATTAATACCCTTCTTTTATTAATGGAAATCTTATTAGCAAGAATTAGATTGACTGTTTCAGGTAATAATTGATGCTCTACTTGATGAATTTTTTCTGATAGCGTGTCCACATCATCATCTCCAGTAACAGCCACTGTTCTTTGGGTTATAATTGGTCCTGTGTCCATACCTTCATCTACGAAATGGACCGTTACACCAGTAAATTTTACTCCATATTCAATTGCCTGTCCAATGGCATTTAACCCTGGGAAAGCAGGTAAGAGAGATGGATGAAGGTTGATAATTTTATATGGAAAAGATTTTAACAATGTCGGTCCTATCAGTCGCATATATCCAGCTAAAACGATTAATTCTATCTCCATTTCCTTTAAGATTTCCACGATTACCGTTTCATAATCAGCTTTACTAGTATATTGCTTTGGTTCAAAAGAGAATACAGGTACATTTTCTTTTTTAGCCCTGACGTTTACATAAGCATCAGGTTTATCTGAAATTAAAACTTGAATATGTCCTACCAACCGCCCAGCTTTTTCAGCATCAACAAGACTTTGAAAATTAGAACCATTTCCCGAAGCGAAGACAGCTATTTTTTTCATCGCTATTATTCATCTCCTAAAAGAATCACATCTTGATTCCCTGTGCTTACTGAACCGATAAGATAAGCTTTCTCACCTTGCTGTTTAGCTAAATTAATGACTAAATCCTTATCTTTCTCATCAACTATCAATATGAGACCGATTCCCATATTAAAAGTGCGATACATTTCATCTCGTTTCAAGGAGCCTATCTTTTGTAAAAAGGTAAAGATTGGAGGTATATCCCATGAACCCATCTCAATATTTGCCTGAATTTTTTTTGGTAAAACTCTGGGTATGTTTTCAATAAAACCTCCGCCAGTAACATGGACTATCCCTTTGATTTTTACTTGTTTCATCATTTCCAAAATTGGTCTAACGTAAATTCGGGTAGGCTTTAATAATTCTTCTCCTAAGGTTCTATCTAATTCTTTGATGTAATCGTTTAGATGATAACCATTTTCTTCGAGTAAATATCTCACCAATGAATAGCCATTGCTATGGAGCCCATTTGAAGCTAACCCAATAAGAACATCTCCAGCTTTAATCTTAGAACCATCGATAATCTCTGCTTCCTCTACAACCCCTACTGCAAATCCTGCTAGATCGTATTCATCTTGAACATACATGCCGGGCATTTCTGCTGTTTCACCACCGATTAGTGCGCACCCTCCTTGCTCGCATCCATTAGCTATTCCCTTAACGATTTCCTCTATCTTTTCTGGTACTAATTTTCCTGTAGCAATATAGTCAAGAAAAAATAATGGTTCTGCACCTTGTGCTAAAATGTCGTTTACGCACATAGCCACTAAGTCGATTCCCACCGTATCATGCTTATCTAGCTCAAAGGCAATCTTCAGCTTAGTGCCTACTCCATCCGTTCCCGATACCAGAATTGGCTGTTTATACTTGTTTGGTAAGGCAAATAAACTACCAAAGCCGCCCAATCCCGTCCTTACTTCTGTACGAAAAGTTTTAGCAACGTGTCGTTTCATCCTTTCAACAGCCTCATTACCCGCATCAATATCTACTCCAGCCCTTTTATACGCTTTATTCATTACATAACCTCCAAGCTACTTTTTACCGAAAAATGCTTTTTGGAACACTTCTGTGGGATATTCAGAATTGAAACATGCCAAACAATGTCCCCCGGTGGTATCTTTACTTATTCTACCTATCGCCTCAATCATTCCCTCAATGCTTAAAAATTCTAAAGAATCGGCTCCAATATATTCCCTAATCTCTTCAATACTCTTATTTGCAGCGATTAACTCTTCTCTAGATGAAGTATCTATTCCGTAATAGCAGGCATTTTTGACGGGAGGCGAACTGATTCTAACATGCACCTCTACAGCTCCAGCTTCCCGTAGCATCCTAACTATTCGACCACTTGTAGTACCACGAACGATAGAATCGTCAATCATCACAACCCTTTTACCTTCTACTACCTTACGAACAACGCTAAGTTTCATCCTTACCCCTTTTTCCCTGAGCTCTTGACTAGGCTGAATAAATGTTCTGCCAATATATCGATTTTTAACTAAGCCCAATTCATAGGGAATTCCCGCTCTTTCTGCAAAGCCGATTGCCGCTGAAATACTAGAATCTGGAACACCAGTTACCACATCAGCCTCAACTGGATGTTCTTCAGCCAATCTCTTACCCAACCTTTTTCTTGCTAAATGAACGTTAATTCCGTTAATATCACTATCTGGGCGGGCGAAATAGATGTACTCAAAACTACATGTAGCCCTTCTAGTTCGGACAGTAAAACGTTCTGCCCTCAAATCACCTTTTTCAAGGACTAAGAATTCTCCCGGCTCAATATCCCGAAGGTACGTAGCACCGATTACGTCAAACGCTGCGGTTTCCGAGGAAATCACATATCCCTCTTCCAATTTACCTAAAGCTAGAGGTCTTAAACCATTGGGATCAAGAGCAACAATTAATTTATCATTCGTCATAATAAGGAGGGCATACGCTCCTTTTATCACCCCAAGAGCTTCTTTAACAGCCTCTTCAATCTCTTCATACATTGACCTAGCAATTAAATGAGCTATAACTTCTGTATCACTAGTGGTTTGAAAAATTGAGCCTTGCCTTTCTAATTGATGTCTAATTTGGACGGCATTTACTAAGTTACCGTTAGTAGCAATTGCTAATTCCCCACCACGATATTTAAATACAAGTGGTTGGGCATTCTGCAAAGAACTTTCTCCTGATGTCGAATACCTAACGTGTCCTATCCCATTAAATCCTTGAAGTTTATTTAACTGTTTACTTCCAAATGCCTCAGTTACTAATCCCATTCCGCGATGATAGGTAAAAAATTCATTATTGGAAGTGACGATTCCAGCACTCTCTTGGCCACGGTGTTGTAAAGCATGCAATCCATAGTAGATTAATTGTGGAGCATCAGCATGATTATAAACCCCAAACACACCGCATTCTTCGGTCATTTTGTCAAAGATTAATTCATCAAACATGGAATCGCCTCTTTCCAAGCTTTTATTAATTGCTGGATATACAAATCAATCACTAACACATCATGATAAGATATTTCCAAGGTATTTGAAGTTACAACTCCGATTTCTTGATAAGTTACCCCAATCTCTGCGGCGATTTTTTTAACTTGTTCAACATTATCTGGAGAAACAGAAAGTAAAATCCGTGATTGACTTTCACTAAATAAAAACGACGCTGGGTTCAAATCATTGGATATATTAATACGTGCTCCTAATTCTCCAGAAATACAAGATTCAGCTATTGCTAAGGCAAAACCACCATCGCTCAAATCATGGGCCGATTGGACATAGCCATTCCTAATAGCTTCTAAAACAACTTCTTGAACTTTCTTTTCCTTATCTAAATCTAGCTTAGGGACTTTTCCTTCAATTTTCCCCAATACTACTTTTTGAAACTCTGTCCCGGTAAGCTCGTTATAGGTATCTCCTAATAAGATAATCACATCACCAACATTTTTAAGTCCCTGGGTAGTTATATGGGCTAGATCAGAAACAAGTCCTACCATTCCTACTATTGGTGTAGGATAAATAGCTTTACCACTTGTTTCATTATAAAAGCTTACATTGCCTCCAATAACAGGCGTATCTAGTACTTTACAAGCCATACTCATTCCGTCAACCGCTTGTTCAAACTGCCAAAATACTTCTGGCTTTTCAGGATTACCAAAATTAATTCCGTCCGTTAAAGCTAATGGTTTTCCTCCAGAACAAACGATATTTCTTGCAGCTTCAGCAACAGCAATCGCCCCACCAGTGTATGGGTCTAAATAAATGTATCTACCATTTCCATCTGTTGTCATCGCTAGAGCTTTTCTAGTTCCTCTGATAGTAATAACCGCGGCATCACTACCAGGTTTTACAGCCGTGCTCGTCCTAACCATATGATCATATTGCTTGTAAACCCATTCTTTGCTAGCAATATTAGGAGAAGCTAATAAATCTAGCAGTATTTTATTTAGATCAGCTAAATGGTGGTCCTCAAGATCGATAGAGTCGACAGATTGGTTCTTCCAAAAATAATTTGGTTCTTGAGACGGCATATGATAAACTGGAGCTTCATCAACAAGGGCACTAACAGGAAATTCAGCTACAATTTTTCCACCATCAAGAAGACGATACATTCCGTCATCAGTAACTCTACCAATTACCGCAGAATATAATCCCCATTTATCAAAAACTTTTTTTACGTCCTCTTCCTTTCCTTTTTTCACTACCACTAACATTCGTTCTTGAGACTCGGATAACATGATTTCGTAAGGGGTCATACCAGGTTCACGTCTTGGAACTTTTGAGAGGTCAAGTTCAATCCCTGTCCCAGCTTTGCTCGCCATCTCCGAGCTAGAACTGGTTAGTCCAGCAGCACCCATATCTTGAATTCCTTCAACAATATCTAACTCTATCAGTTCCAAAGTTGCTTCTAATAACAATTTTTCCATAAAAGGGTCTCCAACTTGGACTGACGGCTTTTTAGATTCAGATTCCTCTGTTAATTCTTCTGATGCAAAGGTGGCTCCGTGGATACCATCTCTTCCTGTACTTGCACCCACATACATCACCGGATTTCCTATTCCCTTAGCAACACCTTTTTGGATTTTATCATGATCTATTATGCCTACACACATTGCATTAACTAGCGGATTGCCGCGATAAGATTCCTCAAAAACCACCTCGCCACCAACGGTTGGAATACCCATACTATTACCATAGTTAGCAATACCCGCTACCACATTTTTAAATAGATATTTAACTTTTTCATCACTTAGTGGACCAAATCTTAAAGAGTTTAAAAGCGCAATTGGTCTAGCTCCCATAGAAAAGACATCACGAATAATCCCTCCAACGCCAGTGGCTGCTCCTTGGTAAGGTTCAATTGCTGAAGGATGATTATGGCTCTCAATCTTAAATACCACAGCTTGATTATCACCAATATCGACAATACCTGCACCTTCCCCAGGTCCTTGAAGTACTTGCTTACCTTTTGTAGGAAATCTCTTCAAGACTGGCTTTGATGTTTTATAGCTACAATGCTCGGACCACATCACACTGAACAGGCCAGTTTCAACAAAGTTGGGTCTTCGTCCTATTAACTTAACAATTCTCCCATATTCCTGGGCTGACAAACCCATATCTTTATAAAGTTTTTGCTCAAAAATCTCTTCAGGAGTTGGTTGATGATGCATCATCTTTCCCTCCAATACTTTAAAATTGATTGAAATAACTTTTTACCATCTGGAGAACCTAAAAGATCGGAGATAGCTCTTTCAGGATGAGGCATCATGCCCAATACATTACCTCGTTTATTGATTATCCCAGCAATATCATCTACAGAACCGTTCGGATTGTTTTTATAACGGAATACTATTTGACTATTCTGTTGTAATTCCTTTAAGGTCTGTTCATCACAATAATAATTCCCTTCACCATGGGCAATCGGTATTCGGATTTCCTCTCTTAATGCGTACTCCGCAGTAAAAGGGGTTTGGTTATTCTCAATAATTAATGATTCCGTCGAACAAATAAATTGGAGATTTTCATTTCTTTGCATCGCACCGGGTAATAATCCTGCTTCTAACAATATTTGAAACCCATTACAAACACCGAGGATTAATTTGCCTTGATCAGCAGCTTTTTCTATCTCTTGCATAATCCTAGAAAATCTAGCGATCGCACCAGCCCTTAAATAATCTCCATATGAAAAACCGCCGGGAAGCAAAATACAATCATAAGAACTTAAATCTGCATCGTCATGCCAAACGTAATCGACCGGTTCCTTTAGAACGTCTTCAATCGCATGATACATATCGATATCACAGTTTGAGCCGGGAAAAACGATGACAGCGAACCTCATAGTGTCACCTCTTTTAGTTCAAAACGATAATCTTCAATTACTGTGTTAACCAGTAATTTTTCACACATTTCCCTAACCCGTTCTTTTGCCACTTCATATTTATCTACATCTAAAGTAAGTTCAATAAATTTACCAATTCGCACTTCTTGTGTTTCATCATATCCTAAGGAAAGCAATGATTCTCTTACTGCCTTTCCTTGGGGGTCTAGAACTCCAGTTCTTAAGGTCACATATACATTTGCTTTAAACATTTTCCTCTCCCCCTATACGGTTCAAAATTTTACGATACGCCTCTTCAACATTGCCTAAGTCCCTTCGAAATCGGTCTTTATCCAACTTTTCATAGGTTTCTTCATCCCAAAAACGACAAGTGTCTGGTGAAATTTCATCAGCTAGTATTAATTGCCCATCTCCCGTAATACCAAATTCTAATTTGAAATCTACTAAAATAATCTTTCTTTCTCGTAGAAAAGCAGTTATTATCTCATTCACCTTTAAGCTGATAGCTTTCATTTTTTGTACTTGTTCTTTGGTAGCTAATTGCAGAACAGCAATATGTGAAGAATTAATTAATGGATCACCTAACTGATCATTTTTATAATAAAACTCAACGACTGGCTGGGGTAAAATCGTACCTTCTGCTAATCCTAAGCGTTTTGCTAAAGAACCTGCTACAATATTTCGAATGACTACCTCAATAGGAACTATCTCTACCTTTTTGACTAGTTGTTTTGTTGGAGATATTTCTTTAAGATAGTGATTTTCAACTCCATTTTCAGTAAGCAAACGAAAAAATATTCCACTAATTCGATTGTTCAATTCTCCTTTTCCTGAAATAACGTCACGTTTTTCTCCGTTAAACGCAGTAGCATCATCCTTATACTCAACAAGCAATTGTTCTTCTTGGTCCGTACTATAGATTTTTTTGGCCTTCCCTTCATAAAGCAAACCTAATATTTCCATCTGATTCTTCAGCTCCCGACTTGGATTTATTCATTTAAGCCTAATCTCTCGAAGATATAATCAACATTTTTCAGATGATATCGATAATCAAAACACTCATCGATCTCCTCACTACTTAACACCTTTACGATCTTTTCCTCTTGGCTTATCAATTCTTTAAATGATCTTTGTTCATTCCAAGCCTGCATCGCCTTTTTTTGCACTAAATCATAGGCTTCTTCACGAGTCATCCCTTTATCAATTAATGCTAATAAAACTCGTTGGGAGTAAATCAAGCCATAAGTCTTCTCCATATTTTTCTTCATATTATCTTCAAATACGGTTAAGTTTTTCACAATATTGCCAAAGCGATTAAGCATGTAATTTAATAAAATGGTTGCATCAGGGATAATAATCCGTTCTACCGAAGAGTGGGAAATGTCCCGCTCGTGCCATAGTGCAACATCTTCATATGCTGAAACCATAAACCCTCTTAACACTCGAGATAATCCAGTAATATTTTCCGAACCAATTGGATTTCTTTTGTGTGGCATCGCAGATGATCCCTTTTGGCCTCGACTAAAAAATTCTTCAACCTCCCTAGTCTCTGTCTTTTGGAGTCCCCTAATTTCTACAGCAAATTTTTCTAAGGAAGTCCCGATTAATGCTAGGGTTGACATATATGCTGCATGTCGATCCCTTTGTAAAACTTGAGTAGAAATGGGAGCCGGTTTTAAACCTAATTTTTTGCAGACGTATTCTTCAATCGATGGAGGGATATTGGCAAATGTTCCAACAGCACCAGATATTTTTCCGTATGCTATTTCATCCATAACCCTTTTAAATCTTTCTAGGTTGCGTTTCATCTCTTCATACCATAAGGCCATTTTCAAGCCAAAAGTTGTTGGTTCAGCATGTACTCCATGTGTTCTTCCCATCATAACTGTATATTTATGTTCAATAGCTTTATCTCTTAAAATTTGGATAAAATCCTCAATATTTTTCAATAAAATCTCGTTAGCTTGTTTTATCCTGTATGAAAGTGCAGTGTCTACCACATCGGTTGATGTTAAACCATAATGCACCCATTTTGATTCAGGACCTAACGTTTCGGCAACAGCTCGGGTAAAAGCCACAACATCATGTTTTGTTTCCTCTTCGATTTCTAAAATCCGCTGAATATTGATTTTAGCATTTGCCCTGATTTTTTTAACGTCCTCTTCAGGAATTTCTCCTAACTCCGCCCAAGCTTCTGCGGCTAAGATTTCAACTTCTAACCAAGATTTGAATTTGTTTTCCTCGGTCCAAATAGCTTTCATTTCAGATCGTGTATATCTTTCAATCATTTTAATCCCCCATTATGATAAAGATTTGTAAAGTTTTTCCGCTTTTTCGATTGCTAAATCTACTGTATTCGCTATTGTTGTGAAATGGCCCATTTTCCGTTTGGGTCTTGCTTCTTTTTTTCCATATAGGTGTAGTTTTGTTGATGATTCTGATAAAATCTTTTCCACTTGAAAATCTTTCTCCCATAAATCCCCTAATAAATTCACCATTACGCCGGAAGATAAAATTCTGGTATCGCCGAGTGGTAAACCGGTTATTGCCCGAATCGTTTGTTCAAATTGACTCGTTACAGCAATATCCAATGTGTAATGCCCCGAATTATGAGGGCGAGGTGCTAGCTCATTTATATATACCTCACCATTTTGATCTTGAAAGAACTCTACACATAAAAGTCCCACATAATCCATTTGTTCCATTATTTCTTTTGTGAGACTTATTGCTTTATCCACAATCTTCTTATCTAATCTCGCTGGAGCAATTGTTCGATGTAAAATATGATCTTTATGTTCATTCTCAACTACAGGAAAAGGCACAAAAGAACCTCTCTTGTTTCTGGCAGCGATTACTGAAAATTCTCCTTTTATCTGCAACCAAGTTTCAATAACTAATTCATCATATCGCTTTAACCATTCTTGAATTTGTACAATTTCTTTTTCGGTTATTTTTTTAGCCGAAAGTCGCATCTGCCCTTTGCCATCATATCCACCGGTTATCGTTTTCACTACAACTTCATCGGCCGTTTTTTGATGAAAATTGATTACTTCTTCGACAGACCAAACATTTAAAAAAGGAGCTACTGGAAAATTCCTTTCTGCCAACCATCCTTTCTCATTTCTTCGATTTTGAGCAATGGCTATAACTTCTGGATCAGGATATAACGGAATAAACTTAGAAACATTTCGTAATGTAGTGATTGGAATATGTTCCGTTTCTACTGTAGCCACATCCACTACTTCTACAAATTGATTAAGTGCTCTTTGATCTGAAAAACTTCCGACTACAGTTGATGTTGCTACATTGCATGCTGGGCAATCACTTTCTTCACTCCATACAATAACTCGATATCCTAAAGTTTGAGCTGCAACAGATAACATCTTACCCAGCTGTCCACCGCCAATTATCCCGATTGTTTTACCAGGTAATATTAGTTCTCCCATGGTTCGACTAATGCCTCCTTAGCTTGCACTTTTCTAAAATGATGAATTCGTTCTTTTAAAGAGACATCATTATTTGCTAAAATCGAGACCGCTAATAATCCTGCATTTTTAGCCCCTGCTTTTCCGATCGCTAAGGTCCCAACCGGGATCCCTCCTGGCATTTGTGCGATTGAAAGTAAGGAATCCAAACCATTTAATGCTGCTGACTTAATTGGTACTCCCAGCACTGGTACGATGGTCTTGGCAGCTACCATTCCCGGTAAATGTGCTGCTCCTCCCGCACCAGCGATTATCACCTTTAGTCCTCTTTCTTCTGCTGATTCAGCATATTGATATAATAGATCTGGGGTACGATGAGCAGAAACTATTTTTTTCTCATATTGAATATTAAAATTCTCTAAAATTTCTGCAGCGTGTTTCATCGTTTCCCAATCAGAACGACTTCCCATTATTAAACCTACTAGTGGTTTTTGTCTCATCTTCTCCCTCCCAAATTCCTTTTACGATTTTTTCATATATCCATAACCATTTGGTATAAACAATAATTTCCTAAAAACAGAATAGCCCAAACAGGTAGGTTCCCCAATCGAAAACGAGAGAAACCTACCCGCCTGGGCTTTTATCCCTTCGGTGTAGCATGCATATTAAAAGGTATAATGGCATGCTTGAACCACTCGGTCTTTTACATAGGAATAAATAATCAATACATTAAAATCAATCCCATGTAGAGAACCCTAGGTTCACTTTCACTCGTAGTCCAGTAATTTACGGTTACTGGGTAGAGACTCTCAGGCCATATCCCTGACATTATACGAGTCGATATTTTTTTAACAACATCAATTTATAACTACTTCATATTTATAGTTTAACTGGAGATGTTTTCTCTGTCAATAAAAAACGAACATTAATATCTTTTTTGTAAAAATTGTTCGTTTTATCTTAATAAATTACATTTCTCTTTGATATACTACTTTGCCATTAATAATTGTTACCTCAACTTTTGTTCGGAAATCAAAAGGATTACCGGACCAAATTACAACGTCAGCATCTTTACCTACTTCTAACGAACCAACTTTATCTTCAACTCCCATATGCCTTGCTGGATTGATCGTAATAGCTTTTAAGGCAGTCTCTTCGTCCAAACCTTCTCTTACAGCGATTGCGGCAGATACACTAATATATTCAATCGGTACAACAGGATGGTCTGTAATAATAGAAACAGGTACTCCAGCCTTATCTAATTCCACTAAAGTATGCCAACCCCTATCGCCTAATTCAATCTTGGAACGATTACTAAGTGTTGGTCCAACAGCAGCTCTGTAACCTTTTTCTGCAATAATATCTGCAATAATATGACCTTCTGTACAATGCTCCAATGTTAAATCAATCTCAAATTCTTCGGCTATTCTGATGGCAGTCATGATATCATCAGCTCGGTGTGCATGAGCCCTTAGTGGAATTTCTCTTTTTATAACTTTTATAAGTGACTCCATCTGTAAGTCTACTTCTGGACTTTTTTTATCGTTACCTTCTTCCATCTTTTTCATATAATTCTTCGCTTTGGTTAAATTTTCTCTTAGAACTGCAGCTGTTCCCATTCTAGTTGATGGCATTTGCTTTTTTTCTCCATAAACTCTTTTAGGATTTTCACCAAATGCTACCTTTATTCCCGATAACTCTTTGACTAACATTTCTTCGACAACTCGCCCATAAGTCTTAACAATTGACATTTCTCCACCAATAACATTGGCACTTCCAGGCATTATTTGGACAGTTGTAATCCCACCCATATACGCATCAACAAATCCTTGTTCCAAGGGATTAATAGCATCTAAAGCTCTCACATGAGGAGTGCTTGGGTTTGTCATTTCATTTCCATCTGCTCCAGCCCATCCAATAGTTTCTTCAAAAACACCAAGGTGGGTGTGAGCGTCTATTAATCCAGGAGTAACCCATTTGTTTTGTCCATCAATTATTGTTGCATCTCCAGGTATTTCGATATCTTCACCAATCGCTTTAATCTTTCCCTCTTCAATCAAAATAACTCCATTTTCGATAGTACCCTTAGTAACCGTCAGCAACTTAGCATTAGTAATAGCTATCACAGCTGCTCCCTCCTTAAAAAATTTTAATATTTTTATCAAATTATCTCATTTGGTAAATCTATTCTAGAATTAATAGGATATTCCTGCGCTGATATTGATTTAAAAAATTTTATTAAACAATGTGAACACCAAATTGATAAAGATTCTTCTTCAGGAAACACTGGTGGTTTTTCTTCATTAACTTCTTAATAATTAAAGAAAGAGATAGGTCTTTAATTTAAGGCCTATCTCTCTAATTAATCATATGGCACATAATCTTTATCTTCTTTATAAATATTTATTAAATCAATAGGTATATCCTCTTTATTTAGCTTTCCAATAAAGATATAAGGATGTTTAATACCTAGTTCATTAAGAATGATTGATCCACGGTCACGAGAATATTCCAAATCTAATTCGTTATTCTTTAAAATAATATTATTAATATGACTAGAACCATCAAAAAAAGATTTTGGACTTACACCATTACTATAATATATTACATATTCATTAGAAAAATCTATTTTTTTATCTATATATGAGATATAATGCAATATTTTTTTATAATGATTCGGTAAATATTTATTACCAAAATCTTCCCATCCTTCCTTTGAGGTGAACACAATAATTTCATTAGGAGGAAAAAAACCTAGTGACTCATCGAATGTAATCATCCCATCAAATAAAACTTCAAAATTCAATTTTTTCTCATTAGCATTCGTAACAAATACAATTAATATTAAGGCTGTAATTATTAATACAAATAATAAATGTTTTTTCAATAAAAAGCACTTCCTTTTATTTTTTTACATTTTTTTATATAGGATTATTTCTTCAATTGGAGCCCTATCTCTTAAGTTTTGACGGTCGCCCGTAATCCTTATTTTTTTGATAAAGATTTTCTAAATTACTCGGAATATCTTCTTTTTTGACCTTCAAAATTAATATATTAGGATGGGTTGCTTCAACTTTCTCATTTGTTGTTAATATTCCATTTAATATATCTTTTGCTTTTTCATCTTCATTAAAAACTATTTCTATTTTATTATTTAATATTTTTACTTTTTCAACTGAAGTAAAGGATAGATTATACCAGGTTTTTGCACCGATTGTGCTTCGAAAAACAAGATACTCTTTATTAAAATTCACTTCATCATACATAGTCATATAGCTATATAGCCCCTGATATTGGGGGAAATATTTTTCCCCAAATTCTTCCCATTGTTCGTATGAGGTAAACACAATCGGACCAGTTGGCGGCAAATCCTCAAGCTTTAAGTTAATTGTAATAAAACCATTGTACAAGACTTTAAAACCTATTGTATTCTTATCTTTTTCATAAAAATATATTACTAGTGTTACTATCAAAATGATTACAATAACTAGTAATAATAATAGTTTTTTCAAGGTAAATCACCTCCTCCCATTACCTTAAAATAATTTTTGCGTGTCTATGCTTTTATACTAACACCAATACACACAAATTACTCATGTAATTAAAGTGTGGGTAATGTTATCAAAATCAGTTATCTAGTCAAAAAATCATGACTCATGATGATAAAAAAACATTATTGAATTCATTAATGATCAAATTAGTAAAAAATAAACAGAAGAGGTTGAACTCTGTTTTATTGGTGGAGAACCACTACTATAACAGAATATTCGAGAATTTAAAGCGATACTCAAAACATCTTCCCATTACATTAAATGTAAATTTAAATAAGAAAAACATGAATGATATTTCCAATTTGGTCAATAACATATTAGAATCTAAGATAGATATGTAACTTGTTTTTAGTCTTGTATTCGATTCTGACTACAAGCGATATCAACATACTTTAGATTACAATGGGGAGGTATGGGAGGATGTGCAGAATTTGTTTGTGGTTTATATAAGGAAAATGAATTTATAATAAGTCCTGATGCTAAGCTATATAAATGTATATGTGGTGTTGGACTTGACAAATTCTTGATATCTCATGTGTCAGATTATGGCAATATAAAGAGCGTAATTAATCAAAGTCAATTTATTGAGTCTGACAGAATGAACGTTAAAGGAGGTCCTATGAAATATAGTATTAAAAACTTATCAAAAGATTATAAAAAGAAAAATGTACTAAAAGAGTTGAATTTTGACATACAAGAAGGTGAAATACTAAGCATTCTTGGTAAAAATGGAGCCGGTAAAACAACGCTAATTAAAATATTAGCTAACCTTCTCTATCCTACTTCTGGTGAAGTATATTATCAAGGAACTCCTTTATCTAGACTTGGAAGCTCATATTATGATGAAATAGGTGTTGTATTAGAAGGTTCAAGAAATATATATTGGTATATGTCAGCGATTGAGAATATTCAATATTTTGGTAGTTTATACGGTTTAAAAGAGAAAGACATAACAATAAGAGGCAATAAACTTTTAAAGCAATTTGGCTTATTTGAGGATAGAAATAAAAAAGTTGGTCAATTTTCAAGGGGTATGCAACAAAAGCTCGCTATAATAATCTCAATGATACATAGTCCTAAAGTACTTTTCTTAGATGAACCAACTCTTGGATTAGATGTAATTTCAAAAAATACGTTAATAGAGGAGATAAAATCGTTATCGACTAATGATAAAATAACGATTATATTAACTTCTCATCAACTTGATGTAGTAGAAGAACTTTCTGATAGAATACTAATGTTGAATGAAGGTACAATTGAGCTTTTTGAATCTGTTGCCGATTTAAAAAAACTCCATGGAACAGGTTCATATGTAATTGAATGTAAGGGATTTATAGACGAAAATTTATTATTGAATAAATACAATGATACCAAAATTAAAATAAATAAAGAGTGGGTTGAAATATCAGTTGAAAACGATAATTATGATTACGTTTCAGCTATTGCGTCTGAATTGACAAAATATAATTGTACAATTGATTCAATTAAACGTAAAGGTGCAAGTTTAGAAGAAGTTATCTACAATAAATGGAAGAAGGTGTAGAAGGTTGAATTTTATTAGAATATTAAAAGCTGAATTTAATAAGTATCTTTGTGAAATGCGTAGTTATTATCCAGATCATATAGTCGGACTAGTTGTTACATATATTTTTTTTATTGGTTTTTTTGTTGGATTAAGCAAAACCGGTTTAGGACAAGAGTATCTTCATCTAGGTTTTATTTTCTGGTTCTTCGCTTCAACTGTTATTAGTGAAGGATCAATTTCTATATCGTTTGAAAAACAGACTGGCACTTTTGAACAATTGCTGCTCAAACCAACGCATATACTAAAAATATTGACTGCAAGAACTATGGTATGGTTTTTTATTACCTTTATAAAAGTAATAATATTAATGTTTGTTGTTATAATTTCATTAAGGATATCTTTTCCTTTCGACTTGAGAATCATACCAATAATGTTAGTAACACTATCAGGTCTATTTGGATTTGGTTTAATTCTCTCTGCATTAACATTGATTTATACAAAAACAGCTTCCTTTGAATCGATCATATCTTATTTTTTACTATTTTTTACTGGAGGAATTATATCGCTAGAGCAACTTCCTGGATATGTTATAAAGGTTGCTGATTTTTTACCCTTGACAATAGGAATAAGACTAAGTATGAGCATTCTAAGCGGAGCTCAATTGCCTTCTTCTAGTATATTAGGATTATTCACTAACAGCGGAGTATATCTTCTTCTTGGAATTGTTATCTTTATTTACTGTCACAATTATGGTAAACGGGAAGGTTTATCCGCGGATTATTAACCGTTATTTAATTGTTGTATTAAACCACTAGCATTGCTTAAAGATATTTTTCATTTATCAAGGAGTATTCTCGATGACCTTCGTTTTGTTAGGCTCCGTGTTGTAGTTATAGCATAACCAAATAACTAGTAAATCATTCGGGTGTTCATTCAATTATACTAAATAGGGAATAATGTTTCGTCACCCTTCTGAAATTTCCTTAGCTAGCCAATGATTTCTTTTTTTATAACATTACCTCTTCTGATAACTCTCTTTGATTATCCGAAATTCGGACAAGATCATCAAAACTTACAACTTTAGTACAGTCAGCTTTTGTTTTTATAGTAAAATCTTCTCAAATAATCCTTGAATATAAGATATATAAACCATTACGGATCCTATTATAATCAATAAAAAAAGAAAATTTTGTATTTTTCATAATATTGGTTTCAGCCATTATATCCACTTCCTCCATATAAAAAATTTTACCAAATAATTACTGTTTCTTCGATAAAAATATTTAGTATAGAAAGGATTCCCATCAGTATCTAGTTCCATGGAATTTTTTAGCCACTATTTTACTCAGTAAAAATATTCACTCTTCAGAAATGTATGAAATAACGTTAATTTGTCGAATATAAATCAATTGTGTTAAAATTGGATGTAAATTCATTTTGTAAATAAAGTTTTAAGAAACTAACATATTAATTGAAATATTAAGTTTTAATGCAGTCTATTAATGATCGGTAGTGTCAAAAGTTCTATGAAAAATTAAACGTTTGGTGAAAAAGAAATTAAGAATGACAAAATTGGGGAACAAAGAACTTCACAAAGGGTTAAACAAGTATAGCAAAAGCATGACTTCATTTAAACAGTGACAAAAAAGAGCATACTGAAGCAGACTCTTAAAACAGAGCCTAATTAATACTGTTAGATTAAGCAGACTGTTGCTCTAAAATAAATTCCTGTGACAACTCAATAAGTTTAGACCACC
>NZ_MIJF01000023.1 GCF_001730235.1 Vulcanibacillus modesticaldus
AAAGAGTATTTGCAGATATGAAAGAGAAACATGGTTTGCGTTGGACTACGTTAAGAGGTTTGAAAAAAGTCTCGATGCAGGCGATGTTAGTTTTTGCTGCCATGAATTTGAAAAAGCTAGCGAATTGGACGTGGAAGAGACGTCCGAATCGCTCTCAATTTTTTATTTCATCCAAGATTTTAAGCATTTTTGACAAAAATAACCTCATACTAGGTAATTTAGCATGAGGTTAGTCTTCAGTCTGAAGCATCAGATATATCGAATATCTGATGCTTTTTAGATGTCAGAACATTTTCTACTAAATCAATCTGCCAATTTGAGCTCCTTCATAAATGGCTTTCTTGGCATCTAATTCTCCAACCGCCTTTGCTCCACCGATAACAGAGACGGAAACATATTGTTTTAGTTCTTTATATAGTACATTATTCTCTACTTGTCCTGTAGCTAAAATCACTGTATCAGCCGCTAAAAATCTATCTTCATCTTGATAACGAATCAATATTCCTTCTTCAGTTATCTCTTTATATTCGACTCCAGTAAGCATATTTACCCCATTGTATTTTAATCGACTAAGTACTGCCCAGCGTGTTGTACGTCCCAAACCTGCTCCAATCTTACCTTTTCTCCTCATAATCGTTATCGTTCTATTTGATTGTATTAGCTTGAAAGCATCTTTATTATCCAATACTTGATATTCTAATAGATAACGAACTATTTCTGGTGTAAAAGTTTTTTCAAGTAGTAAATGAGATATATCTACTGCAATTCCTCCTGCACCAATGATAACAACATCTTTCCCGACGATAGTTTTATTTTCTAAGATATCAAGATAAGTTGTCACATTTGATGAATTAATTCCCTTAATATCTGGTATTTTCATCTTACTACCAGTAGCTACCATTATGTGATCATATTTCTCCTGAATCAAATTTTTAGCTGCAACTTCCTTGTTTAATTTTATCTCTACACCCAATTTTTCAAGTTGGTGTTGATAATAGTCTATCGTTTCACCCCATTCCTCTTTTCCTGGAATTACTCTTGCATAATGAAGTTGGCCACCTATATGTGGGTTTCTCTCAAATAAAGTCACTTGATGTCCACGTTCTGCTAATACCCGAGAAGCTTCAAGTCCGGCTGGCCCTGCACCTATTACTGCAATCTTTTTCTTATCCTCTTTATTATTAACCACTTTAATCTTCCATTCTTCGAGCCACTCTCGTCCTGCCGAAGGATTTACAACGCAAGATACTGCTTTCCCTGAAAAAACATGGTCAAGACAAGCTTGATTACAGGCCACACATGTTTTAATCTCTGGTAATCTATCTTCTTTCGCCTTCATTAAAAGGTAAGGATCAGCCAAAAATGGACGAGCCATTGAAACAAGATCTGCTTGCCCCTTTAGAAGGATTTCCTCTGCTAATTCAGGACGATTGATTCGATTACTTGCTACCACTGGAATATTTACATATTCACGAATTTTTCCTGCTACCCAAGTATAAGACCCCCTAGGAACAAACATTGCAATCGTCGGTATTTTTGACTCATGCCAACCAATCCCTACGTTTAGTACATCAACACCTGCTTTTTCTAACCATTTAGCAAACTGGACAGTCTCCTCCATAGTCGTAGAATTAGACACCAAATCCAATCCTGACATTCTAAATAATATTGGATAATCTTCTCCAACCTGCTGTCTTATCTTTTCCACAATTTCTATTCCAAAACGAGCCCTTCGCTTAAAATTTCCTCCCCATTCATCTGTTCTCATATTAGTAACTGGTGATAAAAACTGGTTGATTAGGTACCCTTCGGATCCCATTATCTCAATAGCATCAAATCCAGCCATTTTTGCTCGTCTTGCGGATTGAACAAAATCATCTATCGTTTGTACGATTTCATCATGGGATAACTCCCTTGGAGGCGTCTCATTAATAGGAGCTTGTAAAGGTGAAGGTGCTACTGGATCTAAGCCGGTTCCTCGTTTAACAGCATATCGTCCCGCGTGAAATAATTGAGCGGCAATCCTACCTCCTACTTGGTGAATGGCGTCTGTCAATTGTGCAAATTCTTCAATTGTTTTATCTTCATCGAGATACAGAAAATTCCCACCACCTGCACCCTCTTTATTTACAGCAATCCCTCCTGTAATAATTAGTCCAACATTTCCTACAGCTCTCTCACGATAAAAAGCAATCATCTTTTTTAAACCATTATCACTGCCTTCTATTCCTAAATGCATTGATCCCATGATAATTCTATTAGGTAACTCTAAATTTCTTATTTTTATTGGATTCCAGATCTTTCTTAACATTGTTATCCTCCTGTTTTTTTCGGAATTTTATTTATTTTCTAATATTTCTACATCGTTCCCTGAAATCCTTCATCAATTTGAATGAAGACTCATTCAAATATAAAATAATAAAAGCTCAAGAGGGTCCTACTCCTGAGCAATCATTAATTTTATCTTCTCTTTATTATTTTGAAGTTATCCTGTAATAACAACCAATTCTGTGGAAAAGACAAGCCTAACTTCCAATAACTTATTCCCCGAAGTCCCATTATTTTAATTAGATCAAATTTAGCCTGAATACTTCTTGCATCTTCGAACCAGACTTCATGCTTCTGTCCATCTTTATCTACATATTTAAAGTATGGAGCTTGAGCTTTATAATCATATTTAATCGCTACATTCTCACGTTTAGCAAGTTCAATTGCCTGCTGAGGACTCAACGCCTTAGCGGCCTCTCCACCATATTTAAACGGTTCCTTCCAGTCATAACCATACATATTCTGCCCCAATAATATTTTTTTTGCTGGCATCTCAGTTAAAGCATAATTAACCACTTGTGTAACAGGTCCTATGGGGCTAACAGGCTGGGGAGTACTATAGGTATATCCCCATTCATAAGTCATTAAAACCACAAAATCAACAATCTTACCATGAGCTTCATAATCATGAGCTGTATACCAAGCCCCTTTTTGCTCTTTACTAATTTTTGGAGCTAAAGCAGTAGACAACATAAAACCTGATTTTTTCAATACATTTTTGGCTTTAAGTAAGAATCGATTATATGCTTGTGTATCAGCTGGATCTATAAATTCAAAATCAAAGTGAACATCCTTAAAACCGAGTTGATTAGCAGTATTAATGATATTTTGTAGCAATTTATTGGAGATTTCTTGATCGGTCAAGATAACATGGGCAAGTTCTTTGCTAAACTGGCCTTTTTCTTGATTTGTAACAACCAGTATATTCGTTATTCCATTGGCTTTAGCGATATTTGGTAAATCATTTAATGGTGGCGGAGTTAAAGTGCCATCCCGATTAGCTTGAAAACTAAAAGGTGCTAAATAGGTTAAATATGAAGCAAGATTCTTTACTTCTTGTTTTTGTTTCTCAGTTACTTTTTCAAATGATTCAATATATCCGTTAACTTCAATGGCGGGTTTGGGACCTGGTGGAATATATAGCCTCTGCCCGATCATCAATATCCCCCAATACGAAATTCCATTAATTCTCGCTAATTCCCGGGGGTCGATATTGTAGAGGTGGGCTATTGACCATAATGATTCTCCTGGTTGAACCCAGTGATATTTCCCCTCAATTGGAATGACCAAGGCTTGACCTATAACTAATTGATTGGGATCGGGAAGTTGATTTGCTGTTGCGATTTTTTGCCAAGTTGTACTATATGCTTGTGCTATCCCACTTAATGTTTGACCCCTCTGAACAACATGGATTTGCAAATTTATCTTCCTCCCTTTATGACACTCTCCTATCATCCTATTCTTTGAGTGTCAATTGGGTGCAAGATATTTGTTTAGCTTCTTTAGATTCAGTAGCGGATTGCCAAGTAACAATAAATACAGAAAAAACGATTAGTATTCCTCCTAATACCTGATCAAAATTAATCTTCTCATTCAAAATATAAAAACTCCCAATAACTGTTACTAAAGGTATGAAATTTAAGTACAATGATGTTAGGGCAACATCTAAATACTCTAAAGCATAAACATAAAGGTAATATCCAATTGCAGAACAAAATATCCCTAAGTAAACAACATTTAAAATTATAGTTAAATTAATTCCTGTCCAATCAGTAGTTTCGAATAAAACAAAGGGTATAAAAAAAACTGTCCCATAAATCGTTTGATAATATACAATCGCAAGTTGAGAATATTTTTCAAAGAGAGATTTCGTTAATATATTATAAATAATCCATGAAAATACAGCACCAAACATCAACAAATACCCCATACCAGTACCAGAAGAAATCAACTCTTTAATATTACCTCCGACTAAAAAATATACTCCAACTAAAGAGATTAAAACACTAATTACTTTACTTGTTGACATCTTACTTTTATATACGATTGCCTCGGCTACTAATGAAAAAATAGGTATAGTAGCTATAATAATTGCAGCTGCGGAAGCTGTGATTAATTTTATACCATTATTCTCAAAAAAATAATATGCAGTTAAACCCACTAGTCCTGCCATAATCATTTTCGGAATATCTTTTCTATTTAATTTGGTCTTTGGTTCCTTCATTTTAATAATTATCATTAGAATTAAAGATGAAATCAAAAATCTCAAAAGAGCAAGTGTCATCGGCGATAATACTTCCAAAGAAATCTTTATACTTATAAAAGATAATCCCCACAAAATAACGGTTATTAAAATCGCTATTAATGCTAAAATTTTATTATTATGCATTCTAGAACTTCCCTCCGCCTTAAACATATTTAGACCACTTACTAAAAGTAAGAGGTCTAAACAAAATAATGTTACATATCAGCTTTTATATTGTATATGGTCCAATTAAGATAGTAAATAACCAAACATTTACTAACATAAAATAGCTGATTTCATGTATAGGTTCCCAATCGTCATTTTTTGCATATTTAGTTATCATGTAAGTTACTACCGCTAAGCCTAAAGGAATAATAAATGAATTACCTCTAAATGCTAAAAATGATGGTGCAAAAACGTTAAATGTCGCAGAGAATATTCCTTTTACAACAAAAAGCTGGGTAGTAAGATATAAAATAATTGCTGTTTTCTTAATCCATTTTACATCTCGCTCTAATAATGTGATATCAATAAAAGATATTACTGTAATAAAAAATGCTGTTGGTACCATCCATAATATTGAATTTAAAATTATCACCAATGAAGCTGTTAAAGAAAGTAAAGTATTAGCCAAAGCATTCATCCAATCATTATAGTTAATCCTTTGGCTTTCCTCAATAGTTATCGGATTGGTACTACTCCCTTTTAATTGGTATTCTTTAGTTGAAATAAAATCTAACCATAATATATTTCCATAATCTAACCAAAAGGGTCGAACGGACATTCTGGCGGTCTTACTCCTTTTATTAGCAACCCATTTTCCATCAATATTTTTAGCTTCGTATATATTAACCGCTCTTTTTTTGGGTGTTAAATACCCATTGACCGCTAACAGTATGGTAGGTACATCATCTTCAAGCGAAAGTTGTATATGCTTAGGATTTTTAAGTTTTACCATATATTGCTCATCTATAACTTCAATATTTGTAAATGGCGGAATATCACTTAGATTATTTAACATTGCTTTAGTAAAATAAGCTCGATAAGTAACTACCCCTTGCTTAACACTATATGTTGTATAAATGATATCTATTTCTTTTTCATTGCTAACAAACTGAAACCCGGTTATTTTTTCTCCAGGATATTCAGTCATAGTGAGCAATGAAATTTGATTATAAGTATTGTTATCTTTCAATCGATAAAATGTCAATTGTATTCTATTCATATCCGATTTAGTTATGACAATAAAGTTAGCAGGAGAATCTTGATTTATTATTACAGAGTCTATCCTATCGTTTGTTGAGCCAATTGGAATAACAGAAAAATCTTGTGCATCTAACTTAAACAAATTAGTATCTTGCCAAAAAATAACCAAATCTTCCTTGGCAACCATCCCATTTACATTTTGATAAAGACTTTTTTCGATCCCTTCACTAAATAAAAATAGTTCACCGTCTTTAATATAGACCAACCTTTCATTTTTAGCCCAAAAAGGTTTAAGTGGCGGTAAATCGATCTCGATTGATGACTCCATTTTAACTCGCAAACCATCTTTTAAAACTAAATGCTTAACTCTCCTTCCTTCTTTTCCATATATATGAACACCATTAGCATCTTCTCTAACAAACGGTAGGGCATTCATAGTAGTCATAGGCAAGGTTACATCCCTACTCCAATTCGTATCAGGTAAGGTTAATTCTGATTGAATATTTCTATACAATAAGATTCCTATTAAGATTATAGTAATTAGAATAGGTAGATATATCGCTCTAAATTTACTATTTTGTCTAGCGATTTTTAACATCTTCTCACACCCCAACAAAATTATTCTTAATTTTACCAATTTATCAACAATTCTATTTCACTTGGAGAATATCCTTCTAATTCTGAACTAATTTTGATTTCTAAAGTGCATAAATTACCATTATTAATGTCATACTAACTTCTAAGTAGATGAGGAAGTGGTCTGGTAGCGATGTGGAAATTGTTTAAAAAAAGAAAGAGTAAATTGCTAAATAATCAGAAATCAGAAAAAGTAGAAATTCCAATTACGAGTGATGTAAACAAAACAAAAAAGAAAATCAAATCTACTTTCAACAATTGTAGTGATGTTATATATAGGGAAATCTCCATCGGTAAGAATAACTTACCCGCCATTATTGTCTATATCGATGGGTTGGTAAAAACAGGGGAAATTAACGAATACTTAATTGAACCAATTAACAGATTAAGGAACATTGATATTCAAGATAATTTTGAAGAGACTATTATCGATGTTTTTGCGATCGCCGATATGAAAACTATTTCCAATATGCAAGAGGTTTTTGACCTTATTTTATCCGGTGAAATCGCTCTTTTTATTGATAAACTCCGATTTGCCTATGTGTTCAGTGAAAAAGGCTGGGACTCACGAAATATTACTGAACCAGAGTCCGAAAGTACCGTTAGAGGTCCAAAAGAGGGCTTTATCGAAAGTATTAGAACAAATACAGCTCTAATAAGAAGAAGGATCAAGACACCACAATTAAAAATGGAAGCCTTTAAGTTAGGCAAATTAACAAAAACCGACGTCGTTATATCTTACCTTGATGGAGTAGTAAAACCAAGCCTAGTCGAGGAAGTTAGAAGTCGATTGAGAAAAATTGATGTTGATTCGATATTAGATAGTAATTATATCGAAGAGATGATCGAAGATGGACCATTTTCGATTTTTCCCACTATCCAATATACAGAACGCCCAGATAAGGTGGCAGCAAATATTTTGGAAGGTAGAATTGCGATTATAGTTGATGGATCGCCAAATGTTTTGTTGGTTCCAACAATTCTAATTCACTTTCTTAATACTAGTGATGATTATTATGAAAGCTTTTATTTTGCTTTCTTTGTACGAATATTACGTTTGTTTGCTTTTATTATTGCCTTATTTTTACCATCGTTTTATATTGCAATTACTACGTTCCATCAGGAAATGATTCCAACAAAACTGTTGATGAGTATTATAGGCGGTAGGGATCCTGTGCCTTTTCCATCTTATATTGAGGCTCTAATGATGGAATTAGCATTTGAATTATTACGCGAAGCTGGTTTACGTCTTCCAAAGACGGTTGGATCGGCAGTAAGCATCGTTGGTGCTTTAGTTATCGGTCAAGCTGCCGTTGAAGCCGGATTAGTAAGCCCAGCAATGGTTATTGTTGTATCAGTTACAGCCGTCGCATCTTTCTCAATCCCTGCTTTTAATTTGGCAATATCCTTACGGGTCCTTCGATTTTTAATCATGACTTTTGCAGCTATCCTAGGTCTTTATGGCGTTTTAATTTCAATGCTATTTTTAGTGATACATGTGGTTTCACTTCGTTCATTCGGCATACCTTATCTCACACCATTAGCCCCATTTAGTCTAAGCGATTGGAAGGATTATTTACTTCGTTTTCCGTGGTGGCAAATGGAAAAACGCCCTTTAGCAACTGAAACCGTTAATCAAGTTAGGCAAAATGAAGATCGACCTAATCCACCCCAAAAATCGGAGTGAGCTTTATGACCACAATAAAAAAATTATTACTAGTAATTTTGACATTAACGCTAACTTTATCTTTAGTTGGTTGTCATAGTCATGAAGTTAATGATCTATCCATTGTTGTTGGTATTGGTGTCGACTATGTTGAAGGTGACAAACCAATTGAAGTTACTCTGCAGCTCATCAATCCGGATGCTTTAACTATGAAACCTAAAGGTGAAACTGTAACTCAAATCACAATGCGAGGAAAAAGCCTACATGATACAATGCGTCGTTTTTCGCAACGACTGCCAAAAGAAATTTATTTAGGTCATAATCAGGTTATTATCTTTGGGAAAAAATTAGCAGAGAGAGGAATTACCCCATTTCTAGATTACTTTGATCGTGAAACTCAAATTCGTCGTAGTAATTGGGTGATATTGTCAAAAACAACTGCAAAAGATGTTCTTAATGCGGAATTACCGATTGAAGATATATCAACAACAGGTATTGATGATCTATTGTACAATTTCCAAAGATTATCCTACGGCCCAATAATCCGCTTAAAAGAGCTAGTAATTTATATGCGATATGAAGGAAGGTCTTTGGTTGTTCCACTTTTTAAAGTGAAAGATAATTACATCTCTTACTATGGTTCAGGGGTATTTAAAAAGGACAAATTAATAGGAATTATGGATGATAAAACATCACGTGGTTTCTTATGGCTCCTTCAAAGTTTAGAAGGTGGTAATATCACTACGTTTTGCGAAGGTAGTGATGAAAAAGCAACAGAAGAGGAATCAGATGAGGTGAAAAACCACACTTCCTTCTTAGTGCTTAATACTAAAAGGAAAATTATCCCGAAATTAATTGATGGCAAACCTAAAGTATTAGTAAAAATAGAAGCCAAAAGCTCTATCACAGAATACAATTGTAAAGATGATTTGCAAGACCCTAAAACAATAACTAAGTTAGAACAAAAACAAGCTGAAGATATAAAATATAGGATTGAGGAAACAATAAAATTAGCACAAAAAGAGTTTCAAAGTGACATCTTTGGTTTTGGTGAGGCTTTCCGACGAAAGTATCCACGATTTTGGAAAAAAAATAAGAAAAATTGGGATGATCTCTTTACAAATTTAGAAGTAGAGATAGAGGTAAAATCTTTGGTTACACATACTGGAATCACTAGTAACCCTGTGATCCCTAAATAAGGAGAGTGGAAAATGAAGTTGGTTTCGATCATTACAAGTTTTGTGATTTTATGGTTAATAAATAGTTTACCTTTAGTAAAAAAAAAACAGTGGAAAATTTTAAAACAAACATCAATAATCTTCACAATTGGATTATTTATTATTTTAGCTGAATTTTTTAACTGGCAAAAATTCAACCCTACTAATTGGCTCAACGCTTGGTTTCAACCAATACACACGTTTTTCTTTGGCAAATAGTTACTTACAGATAATGGTGGTTAGATGATGAATAAACAAACAGTATCACCTTTGCAATTTAGTATCTTAATAATTGGGTTTCTATTTGGTACATCCATTATTCTGTCAACCTCCCCTGAAGCTAAACAGGATTCTTGGATAACTGTAATAATCGGTGGAACTTCAGGGATTTCCTTGTTCATATTATTTTACTATTTTTATCAACGATTTCCCGAATTAACTATCTTTCAATATCAACAAAAACTTTTAGGTAAGAAGTTAGGTAAACTTATTAATTACCTCTATATCTGGTTTTTTGTCCATTTAGCTGCTATCGTATTAACAAACTTTTGGTTTTTCATGTGTTCGACCTTTTATCCGACAACTAGTCCGGTCGTTATAGGTTTGTTTTTAATGGTAGCCATTACATATGCCATTTATGTTGGGATCGAAGCAATAGCAAGAACCGAACAGATTTTAATACCAATAATCCCTATTTCTCTTGTAATCATCTATTCATTATTGTGGAAAGAATATAATTTGGAAAATTTATTACCCATCGGTGAAAATGGGATCAAACCTATATTGTCTGGGTCATTAGGGATCTTTACCTTTCCATTTGGAGAAACAATCGCCTTTGGGGCACTTTTTCCTTACATAAAGCAAGGTAATAAAAATAAAACAAAAAAAATTTTTATTTCTACCCTATTCATAATGATGATATTTGGTACTATATCCACAATGTTGAATATTCTTATTCTTGGTAGCATCAGAGAAAATAGCATGTTTCCCTTTGTAGATATTGTCCGTTTGGTGAATGTTCTTGGCTTTTTGGAACGAATTGATGCCTTTGTAATGTTAATCTGGGTAATAAGTGTCTTTTCTAAATTGAGCATATTAGTTTTTGCAGCCATCATCGGGTTTCGAGATACATTTGAAATTGAGGACTATCGTCCAATTGTGCTACCTGTAAGCTCACTGGTTATGACCCTTTCATATTTCCTTTATAATAACATTGTCGAAATGAATGCCTTTGCCTTTAGTACTTGGCCATTCTATTCATTAGTCTTTGAATTACTAATTCCAATTATTTTATTAATAACATTAATATTTAAAAATAACAAATTGAAAAATAATAGATAGTCAGTGGAGAATGATCATGAATAAACAATCGATTTCAAATCTACAATTAGGTTTACTAATCATCGGCTTTTTGTTAGGCACATCGATTATCATGGGTGGCGCACCATCAACAAAACGCGACTCATGGATCGCCTTGATTATTGGAGGAACTAGCGGGAGTTTTCTATTGCTATTTTACTATTATTTTTATCAACAATTTCCAAAACTAAATCTCTTTCAATATCAAAGAAAAATCCTAGGACCAATATTGGGACGATTAGTAAATATTCTTTATCTTTGGTTTTTTATCCATTTAGCTTCAAACACACTTGCATATTTTGGAGGATTAATGTCTTCATTGTATTACCAGCGAACTGAACCATTTATTCTTATCCTTTTTTTGATGTTGACGATTATCTATGCAACTAATTTAGGTATTGAAGTCGTAGCCAGGGCTGGACTAATAATGATTCCTGTAATTCCTACATTACTTTTGCTAGTTTATGTTTTATTATGGAAAGAATATAATTTCGAATTTCTTTTGCCTATCGCAGAAAATGGAATCAAACCTATTTTGAACGGCGCATTAACTATATTAGCATTTCCCTACGGTGAATTGATCGCATTTTGTGTGATCTTTCCCCATTTAAATAAAACCAAATCATCAAAAAAAGTCGTATTTATTAGCTCCTTATTTGTTGTAATATTTGGAATAATTCTTGTAATCTTTGATACTGCAATTCTAAATGATGCCCGTGAAATGAGTTTGTATCCCTTAAATGATGTCGTCCGTTTAATAAACGTGCTTGGTTTTTTTGAGCGAATAGATGCATCAGTAATGTTAATCTGGGTTATCAGCGTATTTGCTAAACTTAGTATTTTAGCCTATTCAGCGATCATTGGCTTTGCTGATCTCTTTAATCAAATAGATTATAGGCCATTTGTGATCCCAACAAGCGCTATTATTTTAGCTTTGTCTCTATTTATATTCGATGACATAATTCAAATGAGAGATTTTGCCTTCAAAACTTGGCCTTATTATGCATTGATTTTTGAATTATTGATTCCTGTTCTACTTTTCCTTATCTACCTTTCCATTCATAGACGGCGATCATGATTGCATCGGTTAAGGAATTAAATAACCTATAGCGTGGTTCACCAGCATTAATAGTAATCACTACAGTAGGATTGGATATAGTTAGTACAAAGTTATTTTCACTATTTTCATAAAGGAATGGAAAGACTGAATTAGATTCGTCAAAAAAATTAATCCTATAATCAATTCTTTCATGCCAATAACTATTGGATAATGGCATGAAATTTTTATCTAGTTTTAACTGTTTAATGATCAGATATTCTGCCGCTTCAATCCCTTCTAGGCGATTGAAAATTATCTTGCCTTCAGCATAATTATCAACATCAATATATTGAGCAGCTGATGCAGCACTTTCCTCTGCAACAAACTTAAGGTTATACAAATGCTCTTGATACAAATTATAATCCTGTTGGAAAATAGTGAATGATATAAAAACTACAAACATTGCAACACCGATTATATAAGCTTTCACGGCGATAACAACTCACTTGCAACCTCTCCACTTACAATATATTCAAACTTATTTTTTTCTTCATCTATCCCAAAAAATCGATGCATAGCAATAATCTTCTCGATCGGGATACCGATTTCATAACTGATCATTTCCCTTTGATCAAACTCATCAAATCTATATTTAGGTGTTGTTGTTACATTGATACGAATTTGAGATTGATCTATATGTAATGCATCCTCTATTTTGGTTTTTAGTTCATTGATGTTATATTCTTTAAAGTAACCATCTGTTCTAGCCTTTTGGGCTGCGTTATTAACGATATTATTAAAGGTTTGAATTTTGTAATGGTTTATTTGATTAATGGCCCATTGCAATGGGAAAAACATTAATATTAGAAAAACAGAAAATCCAACTATGTACTCTTTCATAATGGTAACCTCCTAAACGGAAAAGGGGACAAATAGTCCCCTTTGGTGTTATTGTGAATTTCCCTGCACTAAGTTCACGTCATTTATCATTTGATCAGCTATTACCTTGCCAGCATTTTTTAAACTATTTCCTGTATTCTCATCCAAAATTAATACATTAGAAATATATACACCTAAGATTATCAAGGCAATAGTGACAATTAACTGTTTCATTTTCAACACCTCCCAACTACCAAAAATTTTAATATTTCAATCATCCATATCTGTATTTAAGGTATAGTGATTGATTAAAAGAAACGCATTAATTGAATAAATTCTAAATAATATACTATAATTACAAAATTTATCATGACTACCATATTAGTAATTACCACAAGTAGATATATCAGATTACTTATATTTTCGTCTGATTTTAGTCTTGTTGTTTCTCGCTCCCTTTTAATAACTTCCTGTAATAAGACGATTTGATTGTTCAACTCATAGGGATTTAACTGATCCAACTTTCTAAAAAAGCTTGCTAATTCAAAAGCTTCCTTAGTACCTATTGCATTTGCAAAATAATCGCACCCCTCCTCTTTTTTCCCCATACTCCAAAGGAATATCATTTTATTAAATTCTGGTCTGATCACGTTGGTGAATTTTCGTAGCTGTTCTAAGATAAAATCTGATCCTATAGGATTATCTTTATTGGTGATGATCATATTTTTAAATTGAGCAATAGTTCTGTAGATTTCCATGTTTTTTTTCTTCTTATTACGTTTGATAAAAAAATCTAAAACGTAATTAAACGGGGTCTTCTTGCCACCAAAAGTCAAAGTAGGAGATGATATGATAAAGATAAACGCTCCAAAGATAACTTGATTTAGTGGATATATTTCATGTTTTATCCAAAAAAGTACATAAGTAAGGAACATCCAAATAACAAACAAGAAATACCTAATTGCCTGATATTGTAATGCAGTTAATTTCCAACCAGCTTGTACAAATATTTTGGTTACTTCATCTTCATCTATACCTCTTCTCAGTTGATCAACAATTTTTTCGAATCTATTTTTCCTTATATGTACCGTAAGATTAGTATTTGATCTTTTACTATTCCAAAATAAATTTATAGCAAATATACCTAATACATTTAAAACAACAAGATATAATAAGCGATATTCCAATTGATCACCCCCATTAAAAATCATTCTTTGGTCTTTTAATAAACAAATAAACTATAAAATTTATTAAAATGAGGAATACAACTAATATAAATAATTTCATCCCCAAATTATTTTTAAATTGATACTCGATAAATTTTTCAGTCGTAAAGCCAAAGAATTGAAACATTGCATAAACACTAAACAAATATGTTCCTGGAGCTATATATTTAATCATTAAAAATGTTTCATGATTATATTGCTTATTTTTTTCATTGATATTTTTTAAATCCTTTAACTCGTCAATTATGTCCTCCAAAGCTACTTGGACGTCATCACCATATTCAATACTTAAAAATAAATTATTCGCCAATAGAAGTGACCAACTTGTATCGATCGAAAAATTAAATTCTTGAATGATTTCTTCTAATTCTTCCACATCGCCATACTGTTTGACAGCTAAACTCAATCTAAACAGCGCTTTTTTAGAATATGGTTGTTTTTTTAATCTCGGTATCGTTTGATCAATGGCTTCTATCATATTTAAATAATTAATCTTATACTGATTTATCAGCTCCGTTATTAACGTTTCAGCCTCATAGCTGGTATTTACTCTAATATTATGTAGTTTTAACAACAATAATAGATAAGGAATTAGTCCTACTCCCATTGAAATCAAAAAATTTATAATAACCTGATTACCTAAGCTAAGGGTTAATACATAACTGGCCAAAAAGAAAGTTAATGAGATAAAGATAAAAGTCACTAATGAATAGGAAGAATTGGCGTTAAGGGTTACAGATAAAAGCATTTCTAGGTGGCGAATAAAATTATTTTTCCATATTCTTTTCTTTTTTTCACTTCTTTGAAACCTAAATCTTTCGATCATTTTTCTTCTGTTTATAAACGGATAAATGATAGGGAAAATCAATAACCATACCCCAATTATTAACCCAGAATAGACGAGCATATAAACAGTTTTATCAAATAGATAAAGCAAAAAATCACTTCCTAGTTTTTAAAAATATATTTAACATATGCGGGAGTAAAAATATGATCTCCTTCAATGGGATTTCTATTTGCTAACTTCTTCAATTCATTTCTAAAGATTTTAAAAGACTCATAATCTTCTTGAAGAGCCAATTCTTCTTTATCATCACCAATGTCGTATCTATAACTCCATTCATCGGTCAAAAAGTCATATTTCATTATCTGATGAATCGTTATATTAAAACTCCTTGGATCGTACCTAATTTCATAGATACCCTTTAACCTTTTTTGAGACTTATCTTTTAATTGAATAAATTCGTATAGATAATGATATCCTTTTGCTACTTTCACGATCATTGGCCACAATTCACCGCCAAATTCTTGGATAATTTCACTAGCAGCATCGTAAACAAAATCTATAGCATCAGCTGTATGGAAAGTACTTTTTACCCTTCTGGTTCCTTTTGAAGTAACCTTTAATGCTATATATAGCGCGATCGCATCCCTAGCCTCAGCCATGATTAAATAATCCGCATCTGAACGCATTAATGGTTTAATCAGATTTTTTAACCTTTCTCCATCAGCAACAATTTGCATAATTGGTGATTCTGGCATTAATATGTGTAACGGTATCTCCGGGTCAGTCTCCACTAACACCCCTTCTAAAGCTTTATTTTCATAAGTTTGCCAAGTTTCAAGGAATGTCGTTTTTCCACTTCTAACGGGTCCAATAAAATTTATGTTATAACCAATATTGACTTTTGCCTTTAGCATCGGTATCACCTCAAAGGGAATCGTTCCAAGCTTAGCTTGTTCCTCAAAGGTAAAAGAATCAATGATATATTTTCTAAATACGATTGTCGGCTCTTTCGTATCTTCAAAAATGGTTATCCTTGTACCATCTAACATGTATACCTCAGCATGTTTGTTATCCAAACGGATTTCTGGATTCCTTAGAAGAAGTGCTTTTCTCAATTGTCTAAAGCGTTCTTTTGATATCTTTTGTTCTTGAAGTTCCATTTTACCATCTATTAAAAAAAATACTTTTTCTCCGATAATTTTTGCTGATGTACTATTTTTTAGTTCTTTCCACTTGGCAATACCCGCTAATCCCCAATTTTCGTGGAAGATTGCTGAGGTCAAATCGTGGTACCAACTGGGGAACCATTCATTTTGCAGACCATTTTTTTTGAGATATTCATTTATTTTTCCTTTAAAAAAATTGACTTCTTGGAAATAGCCAATTATCGCTTTTTTTTGATATTCCAATAACTTATCAGAAGAATCATTATCTGTACCTTGTTCACTCTCCCATTCAAACATAAAATGTTCCATTATTTCTTTACACAATATAAAAAAAGATTCTAACTCGCCAATTGATTTATTGCTTTTGATCTTTAGATCATCAGAAGTTTTTAGAATGCTAGACATATTTTCTATATAATCATCCAGATAGAATAATTCTTTATTCACATTAATCCTCCCAATGTGGCCATCGCCTTTTTAAATATTCCATCCTTTTTGATCAAATTTTCTTTAAAGGATATCTGGATTTGATTAGCAATTATCTTACTCAATTGCTCAATTTGTCTATTATAATCTTCATTATCGTAATTCAATAATGTTTTATGATCATATTCAGCTTGCCATCCTAAAAATTCTAAATGAGGTATGTATGTTGCTAGCATCATTTTATATAAATCAGCAATTTGGCTTGCTGAATATATATGTCTTGACTTAAGATATTTATTAACAACGAGCATAAATTCTCCTGATTCAATCTGTAAACGTTTAAATATTTGATTCTCTAACCGTTCAAAATTTTTTCTCGTAATTTCTTGTTGTGTAGTAACTAAATACTTATATTTAGTCGCATTTAAAGCCGCGATAGCCAGCCCGGAATCAATATTTGAACCCGCATCGATTATAACTAAATTAAATTTTTCATTTGCCAGTTGAATTAAACGCTCGACATTCTCTGGATGATAGTATCTTACATCTAAAAGATAATCTATACCTGGTAAGACGTATAAATTTTCTCTACTTTTATAACAACTCTCAATCATTTCCTCCGGCTTTAAAATATTATTTATCAACTTTATCTTTATATAATCTAGACCAGTCTTCCTCTTTACCATTAAATAATTGGTACTCGGATTACCATTTAAAAATAATAATCCTATTTTTAAATCCGTCCTGTTAGCTAACATTTCAGCAGTAGATTGAGCAATCATTGTAGTTCCTACTTTGCTATCCGCCCCAAAGAATGTGATAATATTTTTACTTTCATCATTAATATCAGGAAATACCTTTTCCAAGACTTTACGAACTATTTGGGATGTGGTTAATTTAGGAGGGATGATCGTTATGCTTCTCGTTTTACCTATGGAAATAATATTATCAGTAATCTGTTCTCTATAAACATCAGATAAAATATAAAATATTTGTTGATTATTCTTCGGATAATTTTTCTTCATTTCAAAGAAATGGAACAATTCGTTATAACTTATCTCTCTATCACTAATAACAAGTATTTTACTTTCATCTAAATCTTCAAGTGTATTATTTATCGATACTTTGAAATACCCAGTTTGTTCAAAAGCTTTTTGTAATCCACTATCGTTACAAATTAAAGCTAAATCCATTAATCTATTCTCCTTCTATATGCATAATAGTTAATTTACTACCGTTCATAACTGCATATTCTAATCTCCTGAATTCTTCCGGTGATATTGCAACCAAAACTTCTTTTATCACAGAACTACCATCAAGCCTAGCGCCATAACTTATAGTTTTCACTTCACGATTAGCCCCATCTTTAACATATGCTATCGTTGTTTCTAATATTGGATTCACTAGTTTCTCTTTAATTTCAACCAGAGATTCTTTGTTATGAGTATTTATTGAATCTTGATTAAAATAATCCCCTGAATTAGTCTGGTAAAATATTACCTTATCCTTTCTTCTTAAGGTATTAGGTATAGAATATAACCATTCATTGGGAATTCTCGCAATGTAGCGATTTTCAGATGTGATCAAAGACTGAATCTCGAAATACTGTGGATGTAGTTGAGTGTTTTGGGGGATGAAATGCTTTGCTTCAAGACCTATGATTTCATTTTTATTTCTAATTGCATTAATTATTATTTTATCTGCTTCAACCTTTTGAGTTGATAACATTTCTTCCTTGATAATTGTTCCACGTTTCACGTCATTATTTAATACAATAACTCCTTGATAAAAATATCGTTCTCTTCCATTGGTTTCCCAAAACCAGACAATTGCTAACATCAGTGTAATGATGAAAACCCCTATCAGCGGCAAGAAAATTGAATAATATCTCTTTATTTTGAATCTAAGACCGTGTTGTTGATACAATCTATCACCTCTTTCTCAATTTATTAAAAAATAGTTTTTTATCTTTTTTATCAAAATCTTTCAAATAACTAATTGGTATAATTCGTCTAATTAGGCTATTCATTGGCTGTTCGATCATCGTCTTTATTTCTGAATAACTATAAGGGATTTGACATTCATAAATCGCCCTATGGATATAGGTTAAATCTATCGCAGGGATATTAACAACTTTTGTTGTTCCTAAAACCTCCAATAGTTCTTTTTGGTTTACCCCTTTTGTCCAACGATTGATCACCAATTCAATAGGCGAACCTTCTTCCTTAGCTTTAAGAAATCTATCCAATTTTTTCTTATTCAAAAGGATTTCACTGGGCATTGGATCAATTACTAATAGGATTAAATCTACTTCATCTATTAATGGTTGGATACTGCTATGTTCTACATATTTTCCCACGTCAATTATCGTGACGTTAGCTTTTCTGGAACTATATAAAAGTTTTACCATATGATTGTAAGTCCAATTTTCTTCATTAATTAATGGTTTTTTAGGATCAGTAATCAGCCACAATATTCCTTCATCAATTAGTTGATTATTTCTTTCTATCTTGTTACCTGCGAAAATCTCATGGGGATAACTATAAAAATTAAGCGGGTCACTCAGGGGTACTTTAATCAATCTTTGTTCTACACCAATATTGTCGTAAATATAAGGGGAAAAAGGCACCTCAATAACACTTGTCAATATTTTGTGTTCAGACAAATTTTTCGCTAAATTGAGAGTTATAAATGTAGAACCTGCCCTAGATGATAGATTAACAACCATTATCAATTTTTGCGGGATATTAATATAAATTTCCTGTTGCGATGATTTTTTTTCCTTAGTTTGAAAATCATTATTTTCTTGCAGTTTTATCGGAAAAGTAATTTTTTCAGTGACATCGTTAAATAAAAGACCCATGATACGTTCTAGTTCAATTTTAACTTCTAAAATGTTCTGATAGCGCTTATTAGGGTTAATCATTAACATTCTTTTAACAACCCTAACAAATTCTTCAGGTAAATCATTTCGATAATAGTCTAGAGGTTTTTGTGTAGAATAATAATGTTTGCCATTACTTAATAAGAAATAAATTACTGCTCCTAGGGAGAAGATATCTGAACGCTGGTCAGTTTGGTGGTTAGAAAATTGTTCGGGTGCAGCAAAACCGACTGTCCCCATCTGAACAGTATCAATTTGTTTTCCATCCTTATAATTACGTGCTATTCCAAAATCAATTAATCTTACATTATCCTGTTCATCTATCATAATATTTGCTGGTTTTAAATCACGATAAATTATTGGGACAGGTTGCTGATTGTGAAGATAATCAAAAAGATCACATATTTGGAGAAGATATTTAATTACTTTTTCTAATGATAAAAAATTGCCCTTTTGTTTAAAAATACTATTTAAAGTTTGTCCATTTACATAATCCATAACCAAATAGCTATAGCCATATTTATTCTCCGGGTAATAATCTACTATCTTTGGAAGATGAGGATGGTCCAAGGATACGAGTATCTTTGCCTCATCGATAAATTGCTGATAGCTATCTTTTTGTATAATAATTTCTTTTATCGCCCATAGTTTACCTTTTAAACGTAAATCTTCTGCTAGATATACAGTTCCCATTCCTCCCGAACCTAAAATCGATAAAATTCGATAACGATTATGGAAAATATCTGATATTTGTAAACGGGCAGCAGTTTTCATAGTTATTGCCCTCCATCAATTAAATCCTGTGTAATTTCAATGGTCTACTGAACTAATCTAATGAAAATATCTCCTAACTAGTTTTATATTCAAATTTAAATTCCGTCTTAGCGAGTTTTAAGATATCTCCATCTTCAAGAGGATATATCTTGTTAGGTGTTAGCTGTTGTTTATTGAGAAAACTCCCATTTTTGGACCCTAAATCCCTAATTACGTATCCATAATTAAGCTTTAATATTTCAAGATGAACTCGTGAAATTCCCCGAGAATTTTCTACGTAATCTACTGTAGCTGGATTACGTCCGATTAAAAAATTTTGTCCAATAATCTCAATTCTCTCTGTCTTTGAACCCCGCTTTACCTCCAAATAAGCCTTTGATAATGGATTTTGTGATAAATCATCTAAAAGATTTTCATTTAGAAATATCGTCTCATCTTGCTTAGTCAACAATGTAGTGTTGTTAGGCAGTTTTTCATAGTAATCAATCTCATTTTCACTATCTATTGTTGTTACTTTTTTCTCTTCTATCGCTCTATGTAAGTTCCAATAAACAAACGGTAAAAAGAAAATGATAATAGTAAGACCAACACTTGTATAAAAAAGAAATTCACTCGGATACTTGTAGTAAAACCCCCAAATAATAATACCAATAACTAAAATTAGTATAAAAAGTAGATTTTTTTTGTCTACCAACCTATTAATTTCTGAATTATGTTGGTCTTTGATACCCAAAGATGGTTTTAAATCCGGTTGCTCTTCATTAACCACTAAATTATTATTATCAGAAGGAGTGTTTTTTGACTGTTGAAAATTTTGCTCCAACAAATCCAACAATTTCTGTTTTAAATCAGACATAACAAATTCTGCATCGGACATAAAAGCGATTAACTCTTGAAATTTATCATTTTCGATATTTTCTACAAAATGATAAAGTCCAAGGACTAGTTGTTTTAAATCGTCAAAAACACTTTTCTTACTTTCAATTTGCTTTAAAGGGAGATAAGTTAAATAAATATCATTGATGTTTTGGCCAATATAAATAAAATCTTGTCTTAAAATGTAATTTTGCTCATTTAACATGTACATCTTACTATCACTTATGGTCGAAACTATGTTTAATAAAAGTTGATAGAATTGATCTTCTGATAACAATTCTCTTTTAAAAAAATGTACTAACATTTTCTTAGAAGTAATTTCATATCTCAAACTTATTTTAAAGTCAATTTCATCAATCCCCAGTGGTAATAAATTAGGAATAGGATTAGCTAAAAGCATTTTAATTTGAATATTGCTAAGGTCAGCTTCCCTTATTCCTTCATCTTTTGAAAATATTAAAAAATGTCCATTTTGATTTATATAATCAAAATTTAACTTATATATCTCATTCATTTATTAAATGCTCCTTTTACAAGTCAAAATTCATTAAGCTAGATTCCATCATACCCTGCCATCAGTAGCTTTGTTAGTTTTTGTAGCTTATTGCCAGTCGTTTTGAATTCCCCAATAATCATACCATCGTTTGATTGGCTAACCTCTACAAATTCATATAATTTATTTAATTGAATTTCTCCTTCTTTCATACCTATTACTTCACTAATTTCTAATACTCTTCTTGAATGATCACGTAAACGCCCTAAATGAATCATGATGTCAATTGCTGAACTTATCTGTTTTCGAACAACAGCAACAGGTAAATCTGCTCCACTTAATACCATTGTTTCTAATCTACTTAGCATATCAAGGGTACTATTAGCATGACCAGTAGATAACGACCCTTCATGCCCAGTATTCATCGCTTGAAGCATATCTAAAGCCTCAGCTCCTCTAACTTCTCCGACAATAATTCTATTAGGTCTCATTCTTAATGAAGTTTTAATTAAATCACGAATAGTAATTTCGCCTTTTCCTTCAGTATTAGCATTTCTAGTCTCTAATTGAACTAAATTGGGAATATTATTTATCTGAAGTTCCGCTGAATCTTCAATGGTGACGATTCTCTCATCTGCGGGGATAAAATTTGATAGGATATTGAGAAAAGTAGTTTTACCAGAGCCTGTCCCACCACTGATAAATATATTATATTTACTCACCACTATTTTCTCTAAAAACATTGATATTTCTTCATTTAAGGCATCCATTCTGATTAAATCTTCAACTTTCAAAGGATTTTCGGGAAATTTACGAATTGTCATTGTAGGACCTCTTAGTGCTATCGGTGGAAGGACGATATTTACCCGTGAACCATCCTTAAGACGAGCATCAACTATTGGCATTGATTCATTAACTACTCGATTAACTTTGGCAACAATTGATTGAATTATATCTTCTAGTTTTTCTTGACTTGAAAATTTCATTGGAAGTTTACTAATAACTCCGTTCTTTTCTATAAAGATCTCATCAACTCCATTGATCATGATTTCTGTAATTGTTTTATCATTAAGAAGTGGTTGTAAAATGTCGTACCCTCTAAAGGAATAGAAAATCCGGTCTACTAATACAATCTTCTGTTGAGCAGGTAAAAAACGTTCCTTTGAGAAAACAAAAACCTTATCCTCAATAAATTGCCTAAGTTCCTCATCAGATAAATTTTTTGCTAAATCCAACTCACTCCTAATTTTTTCAACTAAAGATAAAATTTCTTCTTCATCTAACAATAAGCACCACACCCAACAAAATTAATATCATATTCTTTCATTTTTTTCATTTTTTATATAATATTCTATTTCTTTCAATTTAGCTAATTAATTATATACTACAGGAATTCATTTACATTGTCACTAGTTTTTCTGAATTTTTCGACATTTTTTATTATTTTTTATTCAGATTATGGCATAATTTATCGATATTCTTCTATAACATAGTTACGGCACCGCTTAGTACGGTGCCTTCGCTTTATCATTGAATTTCTGACCAAGGTGGTTCTTCTGTTTCTGAATCTACTTTAATAACTTCATCCCAATCAACTTCATGAATTTCCATTTTGATTTTATTAATACCATACAAACCACCTGATAATGGAATCAAAGGAAACATCAATAAAATAATGCTGTCTAGATATAATCCAGGTATTTTCCAAAATTGCTTGTAGATCAAAAAACTAAATACATAAAATAGTGCAACAATACCAGCTATAAAAATTAGCCATGAAAAATAGTAGTATATTCTCAATATCTTATACGTTTTTGTTTTTCTTTGTTCTGGTGTTACTAAATCCTTAAGTGCCACTAATTATCACCTCCTTCATTTTTTTTTGCACCAGTTTGCCACCCAACTACTATTGCTACGTTTTAATAATCTATTATTAATTATTCTATAATTATTCTAATTTCCTTCAATATTTTCTTAATTTTTTGAATTTTCAAGTTATTTTTTTAAAAGCGTAGGTTATTTTTTTCTAACCATACGCTTTCTTTATTCACGATTTAACAATGTAAAAGTATCAATACTATTTTTTAAGAAATGGTAAAATATTTGAACTGCGGGGGAAAACTTCTTAAAACGGTGAAAAGCTAGATTGATGTTCCGTGAAAGTGAGAAATCTTCTTCAAAGTTAACAATCTCCATACAACCAGCAGACACTTCTGAGCGTACAGAAAAATAAGACAAGATTGAAAGTCCCCAATTTGCAATAACAACCTGTTTAATACTTTCTGTAGAAGGTAATTCCCATATATCTTTAATGATAAGTCCCTTTTCGTCTAGTAGTTTATCTACCATATCACGAGTACTAGAACCTTTTTCTCTCAACACAAATTTCTGTTCCGTTAATTTTTTTATAGATATTTTTTTCTCTCCAGCTATTTCATATTCTTTACCACACACTACTACTAAATTATCTTCTAACAATGGTTCAATTTTAATATTATTATCATAATCGATTTCTTCTCCTAGAACGGCTAAATCAATGGAATTTGCTAAAAGTTTTTCTTCAATCGAGCGAGTGTTTGCAACCTTAAGTTCGATTTCAATATCAGGATATTGTCTCCGAAAATCTGCGGCAATTACAGGAATTATATACATTCCAGGTGTCGTACTGGCACCGATACGGATTTTAGCTCCTTTCAAATCCTGTAAACTTCTTATGTTTTGTTCAGCTTCCTCAGCTAAATTAAGAATTCTACATGCATAATAATATAACTCTTCTCCTGCTTGAGTTAGATGGAGACGACGGCCAATACGATCAAATAGATCAATATTCAATTCTTTTTCCAACCGTCGAACTTGAATCGAAATAGATGGCTGGGCAATATGTAGCTTTTCGGCAGCAGCAGAAAAGCCACCGAATTCAACTACTTTTTTAAAAAGCCAAAGCTGATGAAGATTAAACATAATTAACAGTCCCACTTTCCATTTTATATAGATATTTGTATATAGTATTTATTAATATTATATATTTGTACAGTTATAAAATTTACTCTAACATAAAAAATAGGAAATGTAAATTTCAATAAATTGGGGGTAAAATTATGTCTATTGAAGAATTTCGTTTAACTAATTTAGCAGATTGTGGAGGATGAACAGGAAAAATTGGTCCTGGTGACCTGGCGCAAGTCTTGCGTCAATTACCTGATATTATTGATCCAAATGTTTTAGTAGGACCCGAAACGTCCGATGATGCGGCTGTATATAAACTTAATGATGAATTAGCACTTGTTTGTACCAGCGATTTTTTTAGTCCTATGGTTGATGATGCTTATGTTTTTGGCCAGATTGCTGCCAGCAACGCCTTAAGTGATGTTTACGCAATGGGAGCTAAACCACTTTTTGCTCTAAATATGTTAGGCTATCCTTCGGCTAAACTTCCACAAGATCAACTATTAAAAATGCTACAAGGTGGAGCTTCAAAAGCAAAAGAAGCAGGTATAGCCATTATTGGTGGCCATACCGTAGATAATCCTGAACTTAAGTACGGGTTAGCCGTAGTAGGAACGATTAATCCGAATGAAGTTTGGACCAATTCTGGAGTAAAACCCGGTGATGTCCTGCTTCTCACAAAACCAATAGGTACTGGCATTATTACAACCGCACTAAAAAAACAAGAATGTCCAAGTAAAGTTGCAGAAAAGGCGATAGAAACGATGCGTGAATTAAATAAAAAGGCTGCTGAAATTGCTTCAAAAGTTGGCAATATTCATGCTTGTACTGATGTTACTGGTTTTGGTCTTCTGGGACATTTATACGAAATGGCAGAAGGAAGCGCTCTAGAAATAAATATCGAGTTTTCCAAGGTACCGATCATCGAAGGGACAAAAGAACTCATCCGAAAGGGATTTGTACCAGGTGGTACTCGCCGCAACCTAGATTATCTGCAAGGAAAAATTTCTTACGAACATGGATTGTCTGAAGACGACCTATCGTTATTAGCCGACGCACAAACATCTGGCGGACTAATCTTCTCACTTTCACCGGAGGATGCTCTAGAGTTAAAAAGATTATTATTAGCAGCTAATATTACTGTTACAGAAATTGGCAGAGCTTTTAAAGGTGAACCTGGCAGAATTAATATTAATTTGTAAGACAGTATTACACTACATTTAATACGTGTGGTATTTAAAATTTGGAGAGTTGATATTATGCTTATATTCCTTTCATTTACCGGTCTTCTTGTGGGAATATTATCGGGAATGTTGGGCATTGGCGGAGGAATTTTAATTACTCCATTATTGCTTTATGTTCCACCATTACTGGGACTTCCTACTTTGTCCATGAAAGCTATAACCGGATTAACGATGGTACAAGGTCTGGCAGGTAGTGCCTCAGGCTTTGTCGCCCACCGACGTTACCATATTATTAATAACCGCTTAATTTATTGGATGGGACCTGTTATTGTCGTTACTTCGTTTGCAGGAGCACACTTTTCCGGTTTCATCTCTGATGAGGTGTTAATGGCTATCTTTGCTATGATGGCGCTAATAGCTGCTTTACTGATGTTTATAAGTAAAAAGGAAAAGCCACTTACAATGGATGCTAAGGAGATAACATTTAATCGTCCATTAGCAGTGACTATCGCAGCAACCGTTGGTTTGTTAGGTGGTCTTGTAGGCCAAGGCGGTTCCTTTATGATCATTCCATTATTGATAAATGTTCTAGGCATCCCCACAAAAGTGGCATTGGGTAGTAACCTCGGAATCGTTTTACTTTCTTCAATTGCTGGTCTTAGTGGAAAAATTTCTTCAGGTTTGATAGAACCATTATCTGCTTTGTATCTTGTGGTAGGGGTGATTATCGGTAGCCAACTGGGAGGTTTTTTAAGTCACCGTCTACGTAATAATACCCTTAAAAGAATCCTCGCAGCTGTAATTGGCTTGGTTAGTTTGCGAATCTGGTGGACATTACTTAAACCTTTAGTTGTTTCTTTGGTCAATTCTCTTCCCGCAAACATTATTATTCTATATACAATTTCTATAATTAGCTTAATACTCTGGACCGTTAACACCTGTTTATTTGTGTGGCTGTATCTTCATTTTCGCAGAAAAAAATGGGTAGTAACTCCTCCAGAAATATCTAGAACTCACAAAAAAAGCTTGTCATAAATTTGACAAGCTTTAATATCTATTCATCTTCTTTACCGGTATTCATTTTAGGTTCTATATGAATATGAACATCTTTAATTTTATGAATCGATCTCATTTTTTCTTCTATTTGATCAGTAATATTATGACTCTCCAAAACATTAAGATCAGGATTAACTTCAATAACTGCATCCACAACAATCTCATTACCATAAGAACGAGCTTTAATATCTTTAATATCTTTAACCCCGGTTACAGTAAGGATAGTTTCTTTTAGCGGCTCAAGCTCATTTGGTTCAAAACCATCCGTCAGCATATGAGTTGCTTCACTAAAAATGTCCCACGAAGTTTTTAAAATAATAATACCCACAATGATAGCAGCAAGTGGATCGAGCCATGGAAAATTATATTGAGCCCCAATAATCCCAACAAAGGCCCCTAAACTAACCATTGCATCTGAAAAGTTATCCTTAGCTACAGCCATCAATGCACGACTATTAGTTTTTATAGATAGGGAACGATTATAAAAGAACACTAAAAGCATTATTAACGCACCGATTAGTGCTATCCAAGCTGCTGCTATATCTGGTACGACTTGCTCCTTTGAAAATATTACCCTTACTGCATCAATCAATACTTGAATACCAATAGTAGCCATTATTAACGAAGTAACCAATGAAGCAATTGTTTCAGCACGTGAATGACCATAAGGATGATTTGCATCCGGTGGTTTTCTAGACATTTTTAAGCCAATGAGTACAGCTACTGATGCGATAATATCAGTAGTATTATTTAAACCATCAGCAACTAAAGCTGTTGAATTAAACAGATAACCCATTATAAGTTTAATGGTGGACAGGGATAAATAAGAAATCATACTAATCCAAGCCCCACGGTCAGCAGATATATTATTGCCATTTGAACGTCCCATATTTTATATTTGCTCCTTTTGAAAAACTACATCTATATTAGCAAATTTGACTGATTGAATCTAGAGGCACTACTACTAAAAGTATAAAAACATCCCAATACCATAGCTGCTTAACTTGCCATGAAAATTGGGATGATATTCACCATTTATTTTTTAAATTTTTTACTAATTTGGTCTTTTAATTGTTTTAAAAGCTGTTCTTTAGTTTTATCTATCTCTTTATTAAGATTATTTGTAATCTCATCACGTATTCCAGGTAACTGCTGTTCAATTTGTGAATCTGCCTCGTTCAATAATTCGTTCAAATATTGGTCTAATTCTTCAGAGGCTCTATCCATCTCATCCTGCTGATATTGATCTAAATCCTTAACGATGTTATCGTACTTCTCATTTACATATTTAGTGATTTCGTTTGAATAATTTTTGTTAAGATCTACTATTTGATCAGAAGTAATATTTAAATAATATTCTTTTAAGGATTTCAATCCATCATTTATTATTTGGACAAGATTAGAATCTAATACTGAAACCGCGTATACATTAATTGTACCCAAAAAGAAAGTGAATACAATCGTCGCAATTATAAGTTTCTTTTTCAATAACCCCGCTCCCCTCTTACTAATAATGTTGTAAATTATTATAAAAACAATTCGCACTATAACATTACAGGAAATATTAGAGTAATTCAATCATCATATTTTACCAATTATATAGCTGTTAACAAAACTGTAATCTCTATTCAATTTTCAATATGGTATTAATTTTATCAATAGTCGCCATAATAAGTTAAGGGAGGTGATAGTATGGCAAAAGATGTAATGTGTGAGGTTAGCAATTGTCAATACTGGGAGCAAGGCAATAGATGTACAGCTTCCTCCATTAATGTTGTGGGTCATAGAAGTCCATCAGATAGTAGGGAAACCGATTGTAGTACATTTGTAGCTAGGGCCTAAAATGCAGAAAGAGGACAACCTGAAAAAGTTTGTCCTCTAATACCCTTTTCCCTTTTTTATTTAATTATAGCTTAACATCATCTCCGCTTAATACTTCGATGACTGAATCTAATAATTCCTTCTTAATCTCCAGCTTATCGTTTATTTTTTCTAATAATGAGATTACATTGTTGAGATGAATTTGTGCTGCTTTAAAATCATCATTTTTCACTTGTACTCTAAATGCCTTTCTCTCTGAATGAACTTCCTCGAATAAAGCTTTAATTTCTCGGTTAACTGCCCTGATTTCTTTTCTTATTTCTCTTGCAGCAAATAAAGCTTCTCGATCTCCATTTTCTTTGGCCACAATATAAAGATCTAAAATAGTATCATGTTTCTCAGAAATCTCGATTCGTTGTCCTAATCTTTCCCTTTTGAGCTGGTTAATTTTATGAAATTCTTCTTGAAATTCTTTAATTGCTTTAAAGTGAAGTTCCCGCATCTCATAACGTTCATCTAATAATTTTTGTTGATCATTTGCAGCTAATTCTTGCGCAAATACTGCTCCTGTACCTCCAATTAACATCAATCCAACTAAAAGCATAGCTATAATTTTTTTCATTTTACATCTCTCCTTTTTTTTAATTTTCTTTTATGGCTTTATTATAGGAATAGAATCTGGAATAAATATAACAAATTTGTGGAATAAATGTATGAAAAAAAACATAGGTGTCGACCACCTATGTTCAGCTTGTAGACAAAGTCTTTATTTAGACAAATCTACAAGCTTTTTTTGTATAATAAGTATGTAATAAATATCTTGTGAGGGGAGAAACATGTTAACAAAACGTAAGGAAGATGTAAGAACTCAAGTTGAATTAGTATCAATAGAAGATTTAGTACCAGAGGATCATCTAGTGAGGAAAATAGATCAAGCAATTGACTTTAGCTTTATATACGATTTGGTTAAAGATACCTATTCTTTAGATAACGG